>CAYMXT010000142.1:0-10986 GCA_964394415.1 uncultured Planctomycetales bacterium | reverse complement strand
AGCTCACCGACAGGTCGCGTTGCCACTCGGTCTGCGACGGGTCGCGCGCGGCGAGTTTCTTTCGAATCTCCAAGCCGTCCTGATACGCCTGGAGCGCCCCCGGCAGGTCGCCTTGGGCGCAGCGCACGTCGCCGATTCGATCGTAGCTCACCGACAGGTCGCGTTGCCACTCGGTCTGCGACGGGTCGCGCGCGGCGAGCGCCGCCAGGGACGCCTGGGCGCGCTCGTAATGGGTCAGCGCATCGGCCAGCGTGCCGTAGACCCTGGCCGCGTCCCCCGAAACCCCATGGGCTAAGTAGTCGTCGGGTTCGTCGCGCAGCACGCGCCGTGCCCACGTGTCCGCCGCCTTCAGGTCGCCCGCGAAATAGGCGACCGCCGCTGCCCGGCGCGCCGTTTCGAGCACCTCGGCCTTGGTCTGGTCCGCTTCGGTCCGCAGGCGAGTGTATTCGCCGTCGAGGAAGGTCAGCAGCAGGCGGTAGTCGCCCTTCTCGGCGGCCGCGGCAGCGCTGGCGGCGTCCGCGTTTCCGGCGCGCCCTTGCGTCGCGGCCTGTGCTCCGGCCGCGGCCAGCTTTTCGCGCAAGGCGCCGTTTTCTTTCCGCATTTCCTCCAACAGCCGGCGAGCTTCGGCCTCACGAATGCAAACTTCGACATGCTTATCCACGTCGACGCCATGTTCATGGTGGATCATGACTGGGCCCTGGCTCACGCCAACCCCACCCGGCGCGGAGCCGACGTGCGTGGTCCGATTGCCGATGGAGAGGGTTCCGCCTGATCCGGTCCACCAGTGAAGCACGAAGCAGACCACCGCGACGATGAACAGCCCCACGTTGAACACCGTGGGCGGTCCCGACCATTCTACCGACCCGCTCCCGAGTGAAGTCTGAAAGGCGAATTGATATGTCGGGACAGCGTTCGCCGCGATCGCCGCCGAGATGCACCAGACGCCGATCCGCAACAGGCGCGTAGCCGGATTGAAGCAGAGCGTGACCAGAAAGACGATCACGCCGATCGCCGGCAGGACCCACCGCCACCAGCCGAGCGGCAGGTACCACGCGCCCACGGCCATACCCGCGGCCGCCGCCAGCAGCGCGGTCCACCAATGCGGCCACGTACGGCGCTGCCGGCTGTCCGCCGTGCTCCCTGCGGATTTCTTGGGTTGTTCCATTCGCCGGCCCTACCGGGGTAGCGGTTGCATGTTGCAGCCAGGAAGACGGACTGTATGCAGCCCGCTGGCCGCCCGCAAACGAAGCTCGGTCGCCTGGAGTGTACAGCGCGGTGGCGTGGGAACGCTGGCCGGCGGAGGCGCCCACATCCCTGGCGGGAATGCCCAGATCACTGTCCGTCGGGGGAACCCACCCCACTGGCGGGCGGGGACGCCCCACTGGCGGGCGGGGACGCCCACCCCACTACTGCTGCGCTTCCAGCTCGCGCGTGCGCACGGATTCGGCGTCGACCAGGTTGATCGAGCGAATAATCAGCGGCGAAAGCGGGCGGTCCTTTCGATCCGTGGGGACTTCCGCAAGCTGCTGAAGCGCCCGCAGGCTGTCCGTTTCACGGGCGTGGCCGATCACGGTGTATTGGCCGTCCAGGTCCGGCAGGCGCCCGAGCGCGATGAAGAACTGGCAACTGGCGGAGTTCGGGTCGCTCGGCTTGCGGGCCATGAGCAACGTCCCGACTTCGATGGGCACGTCGGGTCGAAACTCGCCCGGCACGGTCCTGCCGTCCTTGCGCAACCCCTTGCCGTCGCCGGTCGGGCACCCACCCTGAATCAGGAAGCCAGAAACCACACGGTGAAATGTCAGGCCGCTGTAAAACCCGTCGCGGACCAGCTCCACAAAATTCTCGACGTTCAGCGGCGCCCCGTCATAGTCGAGCGTGAAGGTGATCTTGCCGGGCGAATCGGTCACCAGCACCGCATCCTTCCGCGGTTCGACGCGAAACTCCGCCGTCGCGGCGCCGAGCGCCCCGCCGAGCGGCCGCCATTCGAGGCGGTAGCTGCCGGCGTAGCGAACGTGTTGGTAGTACTTGCGCATGTCGAGCTCGACGCCGACGACACCGTGCGGGGCCAGCCGCAGCGCGCTGGTCGCGTTGCCCTTGGCGGGCGGCAACGTCGGAGCGGGGACTTCCTTCGGCGCGTCGTTCTCGTAGGTTACGGAGAGCAGCCGCGTGTCGCCGCTGCCGAAAACAAGCTGCACCGGCAAGGCCACCGCATCGCCGGCGATCGGCTGGTCGAGCGGGATCGTGACGGCGTCCGCGGACGTGTTGGTGAGCGCGAAGCGGATGCGGATCGGGCTGTCGGGGTTGAACAGCGGCTTGGCCACGTGCAGGTCGGCCCGCAGCGCGGGCGGCGTCGGAACGTTGTCCTGAGCCAACACGCCCAGCGCGGCCGGACCGGCGATCGCCAGCCAGACGAGATACGAAAGCGGGTGCGACAATCGAGTTTTCCGGCAAGCCATTATCTGTCCGCGTCCTTATACAACGAAGGGCGGTTTCGGTTGAGTGGGACGGGCAGAAATCCCCGCTCGCCCACGGGGGCAGAGGGGGGCGCTCCGCGCCCGCCGCGGGTGACAGCGTATCAGACGACCGCCCGCAGTTCCAGGTGTAAGACGCTCGCGAGGGTGCGAATCGAGTCGAGCGCTTCGCTGCTCGGCCGTTCGTCGAGCGCCACCGTGATCCACGAGGCGCGGGCGCCGATGAACACGCGGCTCGTGATCTCCTGGGCGTTGATGCCGTCGGCCCGAACGACGTCGAGAATCGCCGCAAGGACGCCCGGCTGGTCCTTCACCCGCAGCAGAAGCTGCCACGTCGCGGGGCTGCGCTCACACAGGTTCAGGCAATTCAGCACTTCCCCGCCGACCACGAACCCGCCGACAACCCGCACGACCTCCGCCGCCGTCGCGAGCCTGGCCTGCGCCGTCAGCTCGGCGACGCGGGGTGTGCCAATGACGTTCGGCAGGTCGAGAAGCCGGCTGCGGAAGCGACCGGTGTCGCCCGCCGGCTCGGCGGCGAACGCGTCGAGGGCGACGCGCAGTCCACGCCGTTCGATCGCTTGCGCCAGGGCGTGCTCATCCACCGTGCCGCCCCGCCCGACCTGCACAAGATACGCCCCCTCGGGCAGCCCGGCCAGGAATTCTTCGTCGACCACCGGCTCCTGCTCGCCTTCGACCGACAGCACCGCCACCAGCTCGCACTGGCGGGCCAGCTCACGCGGCCAGGGGCAGAACTCAACCGGCACGTCCGTGGAACAGTCCGGGGTCAACCCAGGCGACCAGGCCAGAACGCGCATCCCGAAGCCATGCGCCCGCCGGGCCACGAGCCGTCCCACCGGACCCCAGCCCACGATGCCGAGCGTGCGCCCGGCCAGCCCGCCGGCGGCGCGGTCGCCGCGCTGCCACCGGCCGTCGCGCAGGGCCAGCGTGTGTTCCACGATCCCCCGATCGAGCGCGAGGAGCAGCCCGAAGGTGTGCTCGGCGACCGCCTCGGCGGACTTGTCGGGACAATGTGTGACGAACACGCCCGCGCCGGACGCCGCCTCGACCGCGATGTCGCCGGGGCCGTGCCCGGCATGCACGATCATCTGAAGGCTGGGGGCACGGTCGAGCACGTCCGGCGAGACGCGCAGGTTCTCAACGACCAGAATACCCGCGTCACTGACGCGCTCGCCCAAGGCCCCGGTCGTGAGGTCGGGGAGATAAGCGACGTCCACGGCCAGCGCGCGAAGTTGTTCCAGGGTCGCGTCGGGCAGTTCGCAGGCGACCAGAATCTTCATGCCGCCGTATCATAGCGGACCCCGACGGCCACGGCATCGGCCTGGCTGCCGAGAACGCGCACGAGTAACCGGACTGACTTGCCGTGCTGCCGTTGGAACATCTGCTGCCGGAGCTTGGCCAGGAAACGCACGCGCTTCTGGCGCGCCTGGTGCGCGCGCTACTGGACGAAAACCAGCGTGTGAACCTGACCGGTGCGCGGTCCGAGACGGAAATGTGGACCCGCCACATCTGCGACAGTCTCGTGTTGTTGCCGCTGCTGCCGACTTGTGCCGGCACGCGGCTGCTCGATCTCGGCAGCGGCGGAGGACTGCCGGGGCTGCCCCTGGCGTGCGTCCGCCCCGACCTGCACGTCACGCTGCTGGACGCAACGAAAAAGAAGGTCGAGGCCGTCCAGCGAATCGTCGCGGCGCTACCCCTGCCAAACGCGACGGCAATCTGCGGGCGTGCGGAAACGGTCGCACACGACTCTGATCACCGCGAACGGTACGACGTCGTCACGGCGCGCGCGGTCGCCCCCCTGCCGCTGCTCGTGGAATACGCGGCGGGGTTCGTGCGACCAGGCGGCCTGGCGTGCTTTTGGAAGACTGCGAAGTCGCTGGAGTCCGAGCGGGCGCGGGCGGCGAAAGCCGCGCGCGCGTGTCGGCTCACCTATCGCGGCGTACAACCGTACTGCCTGCCCGGTGGGCACGAGGGCTGCGCCCTGGTCGAATACAGGAAGGACGGGCTCCTGGATACGCGGCTTCCGCGTGCCCCGGGACATGCGAAGAAACACCCGCTGTGAACCGTGGGCGGTTATAGGACGGACGGCGCGTGTCGAAACCCGTCTTCCCACGCGGGTTGGCGACCGCGCGGGCGTATACTGAGCGCAGCCGAGGAACCCGGCCTGAAGGCCGGGCCTTCCGGCTTGCGCAGTAGGAGCAGACGAATGCGGCCAATCAGCATCGCGTTCAGTGTCGCGGTCATCACGTGCGCGGTTCACGCCCAAGCCCAGGCGCCGGCCGACCCGCCGCACCTCTGTGCGCGCGCGAAGAGTGCCGCGCCGGTGCCACCGGGCGCCGCCGGTGTCCCCGCGCCGTGTCGGGAGCGGGCGGGCGACACAGACGTGCTCCACTACTCCCTCGACATCGACCTCAACCCTGCGACCACGTACATCACGGGCTCCAACACGATGACGGTGCGCAGTCAGGCCGACAACCTGACCACCTTCGTATTTCGCCTCGACGATGCGTTCACACTGAGTGACGTGCGCGTCAACGGCACCTCGGTCACGTGGACACACCTGGACGAGGCCAACGTGCAGGTGACGCTGGATCAGCCATACAACGTGAACCAGGAGTTTGCGCTGTACGTAGCCTATGACGGGTATCCGGTGGAGGGCCAGGGCATGGGGGCCATTGACTTCCGCTATCGCAACGGGGCGCCGGAAGTCTACACATTGAGCGAGCCGTGGTTTGCATTTACCTGGTGGCCGGCCAAGGACGATCTGACGGACAAGACCACGGCCGACCTCTGGTTTACCGTGCCGAATACCATGGTGGTCGGGTCAAACGGAACGCTCCAGGGTGTTGACACCGTTTCTCCCGGCAAGTTGCGCTATCGCTGGCAGTCCACCTATCCCGCCGCGGACTACTTGTATTCCATCGCGGCGACGAACTTTAACCAGTTCACTGACACGTGGACGTACGGCAGTTACTCCATGCCGCTCCAGTTCTTCATCTACCCCGAGGATGACAGCCCCGGCAATCGCAACAGTTGGTTGATCGTGAGTCCCGCCCTGACGGTCTACAGCGATCTGTTCGGACTGTACCCGTTCGTCAATGAGAAGTATGGCATGGCCGAGTTCGGCTGGGGGGGCGGGATGGAGCACCAGACCCTGACCAGCATCGGACCCTACTTCGGCTGGGAATCAGGCTACGTGCATGAGGCCTCACATCAATGGTGGGGCGACAACGTGACTTGCGCAACCTGGCACGACATCTGGCTGAATGAGGGCTTCGCCACCTACTCGGAAGCCCTGTGGTATGAGAACAAGCCCGGCAGCAGCGGCGAACCGGCGCTGCACTCCGCCATGAACAGTCGCCGGCCCTCGAACGTCAACGATACGGTGTATTGCTACGACATCTCCAACGTCAACCGCATTTTCAGCTACAACTTCACCTACCTGAAGGCCGGCTGGGTCCTGCACATGCTCCGGCACGTCCTGGGCGATGCGACGTTCTACCAGGTCCTCGCGGCGTACCGGGCGGCGTATCAGGACGGCGCCGCCACCACCGAGGACTTCCGCGCCGTTTGCGAGGCCGTCAGCGGGCGCGACCTGTACTGGTTCTTCTGGCAATGGGTCTATGACATGGGCGCGCCGGCCTACCAGTATGGCTGGCGACAGGTGGTGCTGGACAACCAACGCTACCTCGAGCTGTACTTGCTTCAAGTACAATACTCCGGTCCGCCGGTCTTTACAATGCCGATCGACGTGAAGGTTACTCAGCAAAGCGGCGCGACGACCTACGTCGTCTGGAACGACGCTTCGACCGAACACTTGCTAATTCCCGTGACGGGCGGCTCGGTGAGCAGCATCCAGCTCGACCCGAAGCCCTGGATTCTCTGGACCAACCGCACGACCACCTCGTTTGTCGAAGGCCCGCCCAAGATCGTGACCATGACCCCCGCCCCGGACGCGGTCCTGCCGGCCAGCAACGTGACTTCGTTCGAAGCCGTGTTCCACAAGGCGGTGACGGTTGACGGCGCCTACCTGTCGTTGATCGGGCAGCGTGGCGGTCCGATTCCGTTCACGTACGTGTACAACGCGACCCGCAAGGCCGTGACCATCACCCCCGGCGCTCCGCTCGCAACCGACACGTACACGCTCACCCTCACCGACGGCATCGTCGAGACGATCTACAACATCCCCCTCGACGGCGAGCTCGTGAAACCCGACGGCCCCAACCTGCTGCCGACCGGCGACGGTCTGCCGGGCGGGAACACGGAAGCACGCTTCCTGCTCACGTCGCCCGGCGACCTCGATTGCGACGGCGATGTGGACTTCGACGACATCGAGCCGTTCGTCCTGGCGCTGAGCGACGCCGCGGCGTACGAGGCCGCGTACCCGGGCTGCCCCCTGCCCAACGCCGACGCCGACGGCGATGGCGACGTGGATTTCGACGACATCAATCCGTTCGTGGCGCTGCTCGGGCGCTAGTCTCGTGTCTCGCAATAAACGCGCCGTACCTATGGGGAGCATCGGCGTCCCGCCGGTGCGCGAAACACCGCATTGCCGTCCACGTCGCGCATCTGCTATGGGGAGCATCGGCGTCCCGCCGGTGCGCGAAACCGCGAGGGACACCTCCGAACGCCGGTCGCACCGGCGGGAAGCCGATGCTCCCCGGCGCGCTTACGTGTGCGTTCCTCCGAGCCAGTACTCTGGCCCAGGACATTCAGAGCGGTTGTACAGCGCGCCCAGCGTGGATTACCGCGGTTCGCCCAGTAGCCGGCGCAGGGCCTCATTCAGCCGACGCAGCGGTTCGGTCGTCACTTTCGGCGCGCCGAGCGGGCCCGCGACGCGGTACTGAATCAACTCCTGTCCCGCGGCTTGAAACACGTCGCCGAGCACGCCGAGGCGCCGCCAGAAATCGGGATGCGCCGCCCAGAGCGTGAGCTGAAGACGATCGTCGACGAGATCCCAGTGACCCGCACCCACGAACTGGAGATCGCGGCTGTAGATGTCGATGCGGTCGAAGATGATCTGCCGCCCTTCCCACCGAAAACGCACGTCCGCTTCGTCCACCCGGTCGTCCGCGCTGCTTTGGCGGCCGAGCCGGAGAATATCCACTAACACCGGAGTCTGAACGAAGGACACGCCCGTGACCCGCACGGTGCCCCCGCCCCGCCGGCTGCCAGTGTCGCCGGCCCGTCCCCGGAGCCACAAGTCGCCGGCAAGACGCCCCGGCCGCGGGCGGTCCGGCGCCGCGCGCACTGCGGGCAGCAGATCGGCGGCGGCGAGATCGTGCAGGTAGACGCTGAGCTCATAATCCGAATTCGCCGGATCGATCCAGACTGAGCCTTGCACAACGCCGCCGCACGCGCGGCCCACAACCCGTTCGAGCCGGAGCCAGCGGTCGCCCGGGGTACGCTGGAGCTGCCCTTCCCATTCCTCGATCGCACGACCGGCGAGCCGGCCGCGCGCGATGGCAAAGGTCGCAGCCAGCGTCAGTTCGCCGCCCGGCGCGACTTCGCACGAACCGTCGAACTGCGCGGCGGCGGCGGTCAGGTCGCAGCCGCCGCGGAGTTCCAGGTCGCGCAGCGCCAGTTGCCCGGCGAGCGACCAGGTGCGCTCGGCGTCACCCGTTACGCGGAGCGTCGGCAAGTCGAGGTCGAATTCGCCGCGCGCCGCGAGGCGTTCGAGCAGGTGGGCCAACGCTGGCGGCAGCGCGCCGCTCAGCTCGGCCGTCAATGCGAGTTTGTGCGCCGTCAGTGCGAATGTGGCGTCGAGTTCGCCGTCGAGCCAGCGCCCCGGCTCGGCCTGGCGTGCTTCGAGCGTGCCCTGCGGGCCGCACCGCGCCGTCGCGCGGCGAAGCTGAAAACGTCCCGGGCTCAGCGCAAGCTCGGCCGTCACGTCGTGCAAAGGCAACGGCAACGCCGCCGGCTTCAGGGCAGCCGCATGCACGGTCAGCTCGGCTTGCTGCGCGGCGGGTGTGTCTGCGTCGGCGGGCCGCAGCGCCGCGACCAGTTCCGCGGGGCCGCGCAGCCCGAACGCGTCGATCCGCTCGGCCCAATCGCGCGGGACGAATTGGTGGTACAACTCTTCGACGTTGGGCGTCGTCGCACGTACATCAAGGGTCAGTGGCTCGGCTGTGCCAGCGGGCAGCGTTCCCGATAGCTCGATGCGGGCGTCGCCCTGGCGTAGCGTGAGATGCGACAGCTCTCGTTGCGGCCCCTGAACGCGCGCCTGACCGTCCGACACCGTCCACGTGCGCCACGGCGGCGGGCCGGTAACTTCACCCCCCGCGATCACGGCCGTCACATCGTGCTGCCGCGTGTGGTCGTTTGGATCGGCAAACACGCGACCATCGATCCCCGCCTGCCCGCGAAAACGCAGCGCCAGCCCGTCGTCCGGTCCGCCAAGGTGCAGGTCATAGGTCAGCGGCCAGCCGGTCGCGTGGACCTGCACATCGGACACGCCGCGCTGTCCAGTCGCGCCGACGAGCCCGTCCAGCCGCAGGGTGGCGTCGCCGACGCGGCCCTCGAGCTTGCGGACGGTGACACGCCCCTGCGCGATGTCGATCCAGCCCGCGGCTTGCGTCAGACGGTCGTCGTCGCCAAGGGACAGGCTGCCGCTGAGCAGATCCGCTGCGACGGTAACCTGCAACCGCGCGGCCCCCGTCTCGGCAGTTCCGTCCGGCCGAGCTATCTGGGCGGAAATGTCTGCGACGCCGAGCGGGGCCGCGGCTTGCCACAGGGCCTGCTGATCCGGCGGCAGGGCCTGGTACAGATCGTCGTCGAGAGCCACGTTTTCGCCACGCAGGGCGAGATCGAACCCGGTCCACGAGCGGGTGCTGTTGAGGATTCCTGAAACGCAGATGTGTGCGTCGCGGTGTACGCCACGGAGTTCCTCGAGCACCAAGCGCCCATCGCTCAGCCGTACCTTGCCGGCAACCTGCTCAACGGTGTACGGAAAGCGGGCGTAGCGGCACGTGGCACCGAGCGGTTCGATTTCGGCCGCGAGCCGCGCCGCGCCGGCGGCGGGCGGCGGGCGGAGTTCCACCCGGAGATTGACGCGGCCCTGCGGCGTGTAGTCGCGCAGCAGCGTCGCAACCGGGGCGGGCAGCCGCGGGGCGGTGACGAAACCCGGAAACGCCTCGGCGGTGGGTAGCTCCAATCCGGTCACCTCGAGCTGCGCAGCTTCCACGTCGTCCAGCGTGACATCGCCGCCGGCACGCCACACGCGGGCGAGCGTGTCCGCCGACGCTTGCAGCCGCAGCTTCGTCGCCGCGCCGCGCAGGGTGCCGGTCAGCTCGAACTCGGCCGCGCCTGCGGCAGCCGCATCGGCCACGCGGTAATGAAACGCGGCGCTCACGTGCTCCAGGTTCACGAACGGCGCAACTCCGTCTGACTCAATCGGCAGCACACAACCCCCGTTTCCCAGGACCAGGTCAAGCGTGTCCACAGCGCCGACGAGCGTGCCGGCCGGGTCGTCCGCAAGCGGTTCGGGCCAGCGCAGCCGGGCTTCGACGACACGCACGCGCCCCGTCAACGCCGCGCGGCGGAGCGCCACCGCCACACGCTCTGGCGCAAGGTGGGCCAGCGCGCGCAGGTCGAGCGCATCGCTGGACATGCGGAACTCACGCGCCTGTGCGTCCCATTGCACGGCGACGAGCGGCTGTGCCGCGGCGGGGCGGTGCTCGACCCGCAGCTCGTAGCCGGCCGGCGTCGCGCGCCCGTCCGCCCGCCACAGCAGGCGTTCCACGAGCTGCCGCCGGCCGTGCTCCATCGTGAGGACTTGAACGTCCGCCTGCGCGATGGTCACCGTCGGCAGCGGGCCATAGCGCCCCGCCAACCAATCGGTCAGCCGCCGGGCGTCGGCGGTCGCTTGGGCCGTGCGCGGCCCGGACGATGGCAGCGCCAGCGGACCAACGAGCGCCAGCACGACGCGCTCAAGCTCAATCTCGCTCGGCCGCACCCGTCCCAGCAGCAGATCACGCACGCGGCAAGCCACACGCGCGCGGCCGACTTGCAGCGCCGGCGGGTGGTCTTCGCCCCCGTCACCACGCTTGCACACGCTGAGGTCGGTGAGCACCAGTTCGCCGAGGGGCGAGCACGTGACCTCCCCGACCTCGACGCGCCCCACCGGCAGGTCGTGCAGCGCCCGCAATGCCAGACGCCGCAGACGCTCGGGGTCCGTGAGCACGCGGTACGCCACGCCCAGCAGCACCACGACCGCGAGCAACAAGAGTAGCAACCGGGTCCGGCGGCCCCGGCGTTTGGACGGCATCGGTGCATTGTGGCGGCAGCGACGCGAAGTTTGTAGCGTGCCGACCGCCGGAACCGCCGCGCAGCGGCGACGGGCTCTAAATCACCGTGCGCGATTCGGCAGCGCAGATCCGAGCCGACCGCGCAGATCCGAGCCGACCGCGCTGATCCGAGCCGACCGCGCGAGCGGTCGCAAGTTTGTCCGCGAGCTTGCGCACGCGGCTCGGACCGGCGCCGCCCATTCGCGCACCTC
>CAYMXT010000141.1:0-11036 GCA_964394415.1 uncultured Planctomycetales bacterium | reverse complement strand
CCGCGAGCTGGCGCTCGCGGCTCGGACAGGCGCCGCCCATTCGCGCACGTCCATTCAGTTCGCGCCGCCGCCGCCCGGTTCGTCGAGCGCGGGCACCAGTGTCGCATCGCCATACTCGGGAGAATAGTCGCCGCCGTGGCGGTCGCCGCGCGGCGGGCCGCGCCGGTCGTCGTCATGCCGCCGGCCCTCGCCCGCCATCGGGAAGAGCGGCTCCTCGGCCGGGCGCGAGCGCAGCTCCGCCAGCCGCTCGTCGGTCAGCTTCACGGCCTTGAGCACGAGCCCGCGCAGGATCACTTCGCTGAGCTGGATATCGCGTTCGAGGTCGCCAAGCTTCTCGGGCGGAGCTTCGAAATACGCCAGCACGTAGGTCCCGCGTTTGCGGTGCTTGAGTTCATACGCGAGCTTCCGCTCGTCGTACTTCACGCACACCAAGGGCGTGGCACCGATGCGGCTGTACAGTCGTTGGAGCTCGTCCACGACGTTGCTCCACTCGCGCACCGCGTTGGTGTCAAACAGAAACAGGCCTTCGTAACGTCTCAAGATGACTCTCCTTCTGGCCCGGACCCGCCCGACTGGCGGTCGCGGGGCCGGCGATTGAACTGGTTCATGGCCGCGTCCGTCCCGTCCCGCAGCCAACACGTCACCGCGTCCGCCGCCGTCGTCACCGCCGCGGCCATCAGCGGCCGTTCGTCCGGCTCGAAGCGGCTGAGCACGTATTCGACCGTCGCGCTGGGGTGGACCTTGCCGATGCCGATCCGCACGCGCGGCAGCTCGTCGGTCGCAAGCTGTTGGAGCACGTCGGTCATGCCTTTATGTCCGCCGGCCGATCCGGACGCCCGCACCCGCAACTGCCCGACCGGCAGGTCGAGGTCGTCGTAGATGACGAGCACGTCCGGCGTCGCCAGCTTGTAGAACCGTCGCACGGCCGCCACGCTGCGGCCGCTGAGGTTCATGAACGTCGTCGGCTTGAGGAGCAACACGCGCTGGCCCAGGGCCTGGACCTCGCCGATCAAGCCTTCGAAGTCGCGGTCGTAGCGCGAAACATCGGCCGCCCACCGCCGCGCCAACTCGTCCACCACCAGATACCCGATGTTGTGGCGCGAATCGGCGTAGCGCGGTCCCGGGTTGCCCAGGCCGGCGACCAGTTTCACGACTACTCTCCACCTTCACCTTCCTCAGCTTCCTTGGGGCCCTTGCCGATGATCTCCGGCTCGGCCGACGTGGCCTCTTCGCCGGCGACCGGCGGGGCCGCCTCGGCGTGAACGCGCGGCGGCTGGACCAGGGCGACGATGTCGTCAGCGTTGTGCTTGGTGGTAATGCCCTCCGGCAACTGCAAATCGCGCACGTGCAACGCCTGGTGCAGCCCGATGTGATCCACGCGGACGCGGATCGACTCCGGGATGTTCAGGAGCTGGCACTCGATGTCGAGGTCCGCCAGCAACGTCGTGAGGACGCCGCCCTCGGCACAGCCCTTCGGGGTGCCGCGGAATTCGAGTGCGACCTTGACGTGGACCCGCTCCGTCACGTCCACCCGCATGAAATCCACGTGAACCGGGGTCTTCTGAAGGTGGTCGTACTGGACTTCCTTCAGCAGCAATTGGTCTTCTTTGCCCTCGACCACGACCTTGACGACGTGCGCCCGGTGGCCCAGCGCCAGCTCGAGGTCATGCCGCGACACGGCCGTGTACGCCGGGGCCTGCTTGTGCCCATAAATGACGGCCGGCACCAGCCCGCGCCGCCGCAGCCGGTCGTTGGCGTGATGCCCGGCCAGCTCGCGTTTTTCGCCCTGTACTGTTGCGATTTCCATCGTGCAACTCCAAACAACGTCTTCGGCACCGGCTCCGGTGGCACCGGCTTCCAGCCGGTGTCTATTTCATGAACAGGCTGCTCACCGACTCGTGCCGGTGAATCCGTCGGATCGCCTCACCCAGCAACTCGCTGACCGTGAGGATGGTCAGGTTCGGTAACTTGGCCCGCACCGCCGGCGGGATCGGAATCGTATCCGTCACCGCCAAATGGTCAATCGGGGCGCTGGCCAGCCGCTCGACCGCCGGGCCGCACAGCACCGCGTGCGTCGCGGCGACGATGATCTTGCGGGCCCCATTCTTGCGGACCAGCTCCGCCGCCCGTACCACCGTGCCCGCGGTCGCGATGATGTCGTCCACCATGAGCACCGTCTTGCCTTTCACGTCGCCGATGATCGCGCCGTGCTCGATTTCGCTGCCGCTGATGCGGCGTTTGTCGATGATCGCCAGGTCGCCGCCGTGGCGGTTGGCGTACACCCGCGCCCGCTTCACGTTCCCCGTGTCCGGGCTCACCAGCGTCAGCGGCCCGTGGTTCAGCGAGTTGATGTACGCCGAGATCACCGGCTCGGCGGACAGGTTGTCCACCGGAATGTCGAAGAACCCCTGAATCTGCGCGGCGTGCAGGTCGAGCGTCAGGACGCGGTCAGCCCCGGCGGTGGTCAGGAGGTTCGCCACGAGCTTGGCTGTGATCGGCACGCGCCCCTCGTCCTTGCGGTCCTGGCGGGCGTAGCCGAAGTACGGCATGACCGCGGTGACGCGCTCGGCGGACGAGCGCTTCATGCAGTCGATGAAGATCAGCAGCTCCATCAGGTACGTGTTGCCGGGGGAGCACGTGGACTGCACCACGAAGGCGTCGCGGCCGCGCACGTCGTCGATCAGCTTGAGCTGAATCTCGCCGTCCGGGAAGTCGCCGAGCTGCGTCCGCCCCAACGGCGAACCGAGGTACTGCGCAACGTGCTCAGACAATTGCGGATTGCCGCGCCCGGAGAAAACGCGTAGTTCGGTCATGCGGCACCTCCCCCAGTGGGGTGGGCGTCCCGCCCGCCGATGATGGTGTGGTCCGGCACGCGCGTCTGCCCGGCCAGATGCACAAACGGCCCGATGCGACACTCGCAACCGATGGAAACCGGCCCCTCGATGATGACCTGCGGCTGGATCACCGTATCGACCCCGATCGCTGCCCGCGGATCGATCCACGTCGTCGCCGGATCGACGATGGTCACGCCCGTGTCCATCAGCCGGTCCAGCGTCCGGTCGCGCATCATGCGGTTCACCAGCGCCAGCTCTTTGCGCGAGTTGATGCTGTAAATGTCCTCCGGCGGGACGGCGGTCACCGCACCGACCTTCTTCCCCGCCTGCATCAGCACCGCGAGTGTGTCAGTGATGTAATACTCGCCTTTCGCGTTGTTCGGGCGAATCTGATCCAGGGCCGCCAGCAGGTCCGCCGTGCGGAAGCAGTAGTAGCTTGGATTGACCTCGCGAATCTGCCGTTGCTCGGGCGTCGCGTCGGCGTGCTCGACGATGCCGCGCAGGTTGCCGCGCTCGTCCCGCCAGATGCGGCCATAGCCGGTCGGATCGTCGAGGATGGCGGTCGCCAGCGTCGCGCTGTTGCCGTCGGCCATGTGCCGGGCGAGCAGTTCCTTGACCGTCTCCGCCCGAATGAGCGGACCGTCGCCGCACAGCACCACAACGTGCTCGAACCCGCGAATCTGCTCGCGGCAGACCATGACGGCGTGACCGGTCCCGAGCTGCGGGCTTTGCTCTACCCAGGTCAGGTGGCGGTCGTTTGCGAAAGCGTCGATCACGAGCGACTTGCCATGTCCGACGACGACGACGCAATCGTGGATGTCCGCGGCGCGGCAGACATCGATGACCCACGCCAGCATGGGCCGTCCGCAGATCTCGTGCAGCACCTTGGGCCGCTCGCTCTTGAGGCGGGTGCCCTTGCCGGCGGCGAGAATCACAGCTCCGAGGCGGTCAGGAGTCATCAGTTCTCAGTCGTCAGTCATCAGCTTTCAGCTTCGTTCGACCGTCGCCGGCCTGGGCCGACGGTTGACGGCTCAATCTCAATCACCGTGCGCGCTTCGGCAGCGCCGATCCGAGCCGACCGCGCGAGCGGTCGCAAGTATGTCCGCGAGCTGGCGCTTGCGGCTCGGACGTGCGCCGCCCATTCGCGCACGTCCATTTAGCTACCCGGCCTGGACTCGAACCAGGAATGCCAGGACCAAAACCTGGTGTGTTACCGATTACACCACCGGGTAGTGGTTCGTTCTTTCGTACACCGGCCGCGCCGCCGGGGAGCATCGGCCTCCGGCCGGTGCGCTAGGGAGCATCGGCCTCCGGCCGGTGCGAATCAGAGCCGCGAAGCGTAAGCGAGCAATCCGCACAGACTAGATAGTCTGTGCTCCACACCAGCGCTACCCAACTCACGTCCATGCAGCACGGCTGCGGACCCGCTCGGAAGCCTGAGCCGCCGTCCGTGTGCTCGGCGGCCCACTGTGGCCCGTGGCCACGCGCCCCATGCGAGCGGGCAACTAACCTCCGGCCGCAGCGCGACCGGAATGACGTACTATACAGACCTGCCGGCGTCCCTGTCAACGCGATCGTCAGGCCGGTTTCAGCCCGACCGGTCCGCACTCGCGTGCGCGGTTCGGACGGGGCGACCGGCCCGCGACCGGTGCCGCAGGCTGACGCCCGGCCGCCGCCGCCATACCATGCCCGCGATGCCGAAGACGCTCTACCTCATCGACGGCCACGCTCAAATCTACCGTGCGTACTATGCCCCATTCCGCCCGCTCACGTCTTCTGGCGGGGAACCAACGCGGGCCACGTATGTCTTTTGCCAGATGCTCCTGAACCTCATCCGCGACCGGAAGCCGGATTACCTGGTGATGGTCCTCGACGCGGACGAGAGCAAGCTCGAACGCCGGAGCATCTATCCGGAGTACAAGGCCCACCGCGAACCACCGCCGGAGGACTTGCCGGCCCAGGAACGCCGGATCGTGTCCATCCTGGAAGCCGCGCGCATCCCGATTCTCTGTCAGGTCGGGCACGAGGCCGACGACCTGATTGCGACGCTGGTGCGGCGTCACGCCCCCCCCTCAGACCGCGCAGCGCAAGCAAGCGCATCGTCTGACCGCGCAGCGCAAGCCAGCGTCCCGTCAGAACGCGCAGCGCAAGCAAGCGCGTCGTCTGACCGCGCAGCGCAAGCCAGCGTCCCGTCAGAACGCGCAGCGCAAGCAAGCGCGTCGTCTGACCGCGCAGCGCAAGCAAGCGCGTCGTCTGACCGCGCAGCGCAAGCAAGCGTCGAGCCGCTCGACCTTGTGATCGTCAGTCGCGACAAGGATCTCGAGCAGCTTCTCGGTCCGCACGTCGTCATGTTCGATCCACTCAAGAGCGAGACCATCACCGCCGAGCGACTGCCAGAGCTGAAAGGCTGGCGCGTGGACCAGGCCATCGACGCCCAAATCCTCACCGGCGACAGCGTCGACAACGTCCCCGGCGTGCCCGGCATCGGTCCCAAAACCGCCGCCACGCTGCTCCAGAAGTATGGTTCGCTGGCGGGCATCCTGGGACACTTGGCGGACCTCTCGCCGAGACAGCGGGAGAACCTCCAGGCCTTTCAGCCCAAGCTCGACATGGTTCGGCAGCTCGTCACGCTGCGGCGTGACATTCCGCTGGATTTCGACCTGGATCAGGCCGCGTGTGACCGATTTACGTGGCACGCCGTCCGACCCATCTTCGAGGAACTGGGGTTTCGGCGGCTGGTCGAACAACTGCCGAGCGGATCCACGCCGCTCGGTGAAACTGGGGTCGCGGCCGCAAACCACGAAGACGTACACACGAAGCAGAGCTTCGCGATCCCCGGCGCGAAGCAGAGCTTCGCGATCCCCGGCGCGAAGCAGAGCTGCGCGGTCCCCGCTCAGGCGGCCACCGACCTGCGACACCCCGCCGGCACGGCGTATGAGCTAATTAACACGCCCGCGGCGTTGGCCGCGTTCGCCGCACGACTGGCGGAGCAGCCGGAATTCGCGGTCGATACCGAAACCACCGCGGTCAGTCCGATCGACGCGGAGCTGGTGGGGCTTTCGTTCGCGTGGGAGGTCGGCCGCAGCTACTACGTGCCGGTGCGCGGGCTGCTTGGCACACCACTGCCGCTCGACCTCGTGCGGGCGACGCTGGGGCCGATTCTCGCCGACGCGACGAAACGGAAGGTCGGCCAGAACATCAAGTACGATCTCAACGTGCTGCGCGGGGCCGGCTTTGCGGTAGGGGGGGCGCTCTTCGACACGATGATCGCGGCTCACGTGCTCGACCCGCTGCGCGGCTCGAACAGCCTCGACGCGCTCTCGCTGCACCACTTCGGCTTCACGAAGATCCCCACGACCGACATCATCGGCAAGGGTCGCGACCAGTTGACGATGGACCAGGTGCCGATTGAGCGCGTCGCCGAATACGCCGCCGAGGATGCGGACTACACCTGGCGACTGCGGCAGCTTCTGGAGCCGCGGCTCGCCCCCGCCGGCGTGGACAAGCTGTTCTACGAGGTCGAGATGCCGCTCGTCGCGGTCCTGACGGACATGGAGCACCACGGCGTCAGCCTCGACGCGCGGTTCCTGGAAGGCATGAGCCGCGAGCTGGGCCAACGCGCCACGCAGCTTGCCGCGCAAATCCAGGCCGTCGCCGGGGCGCGCTTCAACGTCGATTCGCCCAAGCAGCTTGCCGACGTGCTGTTCGACCAGCTCGGCTTCCGCGTCGTCCGGCGGACGAAGACGACGCGCTCGACCGACGCCGAGACGTTGGAAGTGCTGGGCGAGGAGACGGGGCAGCCGATCTTCCCGCTGCTCCTGGAGTATCGCGAGTTGCAGAAGCTCATTGGGACGTATGTGGATGCGTTGCCGCGCGAGCGCAGCCGGCGGACCGGCCGAATTCACACCAGCTACCATCAGACCGGCACGGTGACGGGGCGATTGTCGAGCAGCGAGCCGAATCTCCAGAACATCCCGATCCGCACCGAAGCGGGCCGCCGCATCCGCCAGGCATTTGTGCCGCGAAACCCGGACGAGCTGCTGATCGTGGCGGATTATTCGCAGATCGAGCTGCGCGTGCTGGCCCACTTCTCCGAGGACGAAGCCCTGACCCGCGCGTTCGTTGAGGACCAGGACATTCACGCGTTCGTCGCGGCGCAAATCAACGGCGTGCCGCTCGACGCGGTGACGAAGGAGATGCGCGGGCGGGCCAAAGCGGTGAACTTCGGCATTATTTACGGGCAGACGGCGCACGGCCTCGCGCAAGCCACGGGGATGAGCCGTACGGACGCCCAGAGCTTTATCGACGCGTATTTCCAGCGCTATCCGCGCATCCGGGCGTTCATGAACCGCTGCGTCGCCGACGCCAAACGCGACGGATTCGTGCGCACCATCCTGGGCCGCACGCGCCCCATCGAGAACATCGACTCCCGCAACGCAAGCGTCCGCGCCCAGGCCGAGCGCTTCGCCGTCAACACGGTCGTCCAGGGCTCCGCGGCGGACCTCATCAAAGTCGCGATGATCCACCTGCACCAACGCATCGCCGCCGAGAAATTGCCGCTGCGGATGCTGTTACAGATTCACGATGAGTTGGTGTGCGAAGGCCCGCGCGCGGCGGTCGGACCGCTTTCGGACGTGCTGCGTACGGCGATGACCAGCGCCTTGCCGCTGCGCGTGCCGCTCAAGGTCGACGTCGGCCGCGGCGAAAACTGGCTCGCGGCGAAGTAAGCCAAGGCAACCGCAAAGACGCGGAGAGCGCAAAGGTCGCGGAGAAGAGGGAGAAGACAACGAGGCAACACGTAGGCTGGGCGCAGCAACGCGGAGCCCAGCCCGTAGCACGTGGGCTGGGCGCAGCAACGCGGAGCCCAGCCCGCCGGCGAAGCTGGGTTGCGCACGCTCCGCGTGCTCCGCCCAGCCCACCCAGGATCACCTTCTCCGCGACCTCTGCGCTCTCTGCGTCTCTGCGGTTCGCGTACGCGGCGCGGCGGCTCAGTATCCCAGCCGCACCGCATTGTCGCGGTACAACTTCTGCAACACTTCTGCCGGCAGATCGACGCCCGCCAGCCGCGGCGGATCGTCGGCATCGGGATCTTCGATCGGGCTTTCGCCGCGATACGCCGTCTCCCACATCATCAGATGTGCCCAGTACCGGCTTGAGTAGTGCTCGAAGCCGTAACCGGCCTCCACGACCAGATCGCTGCCGAACAGGATGCGGTCCTGGTTGCGAATGATGAACTCGCGCACCGCCTCCGGCTGCCGCGCGACCGCCCGCACGATCCACTTCGTCGCACTGCTGTCGAGATAGAAGTTGGCGTGCCGATCGAGCAATTCCTGCAAGAACGCTGGGTCTTCGCAATACCCGCCCATGTGCGCACCGATCACGCTGCGAGGCGCGACCGCAGCCAGCAGGTGCTCGAGCTGCGGATACTGGTCGCGCTTCGTGCCGAATTTCCGCTGGTCCGCGTACTTGCCGCCCGGCTCAAACCACTCGCTCGGGTCCCCCACGTGGACCATGAACTCGTACCCAAGCTCCAACCCTTTGCTAATGAGCGGCGCGAAGAATGGGTCCGTCAGCGTCAACCCATACTGCCCGCGCATCGGCGGCGCGACCCAGAACTTCATCCGCCGCGCGCCCAGCGCGTGAAACGCCTCCAGGTCCGCCAGCCACTGCCGTTGAAACTCGCCGCTCACCGCCATTCGCCGCCAGCGCGGCACCGCGATAAACGCCAGTCGATCGCGGTACACGCGGCGCAGCGTTTCCACCTCGTCCAGCGGCGTCATCGAGACGATCTTGCTGACGCCATACAACGACGCCGCCTCGAAGAACGGCTCGACGCCCGCTCCACCGTGTACGTGCGTGTGAACATCGATGACCGGCGTCGCGATTCGGCGCGGCGGGACCGCGCGATAGTCAAGACCCAGCCGATTGGCGGGCGAACGCGTGGTCGTGCGATGGTCGTCGTCGTGGTGTTGTCCGTGCCCGCGGCGCATCAGTTCGGCTCCGAGTGCGTTTGTCAGAACCCCGCACGCCAGTGCGGGGCCGGTGGCCTGCCAGCTTGAGCGGGCCATCAGACCCGCGATAATAAAGCATAGGATGTTTCGGCGGTTTCGTCACAAGCTCCTGTGGCTCCTCCAGGCCGGCACGCTGCTCAGCGCCGCGGTCGCGGTGATGTTGGAGCCGTCGGCCTGGCGGGCGATCCTGATTTGTGCGCTTGGGGCGTCGCTCACCGGTCTGATCGTCGGGCGCATCGCGCGCTCGTACTTGCACGTGACGCTCGGCCGTCTCCGCCGCGTCGCCGACGACATCGGCCACGACCGCCCCGCGTCCGCCATCGTCGTGCAACCGGGCGACGACATGTACAAGCTGACCTCCGCCGTCAACCTGCTGGCCCAGCGGCTCGCCGACGCCGCCCGCGAGGAGCAACGCCTGCATGCCGAGCTGCGCCGCAGCGAGCGGCTTGCTTTTCTCGGCGAACTCGCCGCGAGCGTCGCGCACGAAGTCAACAACCCGCTGGACGGCGTGCAGAACTGCGTGCGCATTCTGCGACGTTCCGGCGACGATCCGCAGCGCGCCGCCCAGATGCTCGACCTGATCGAAAGCGGACTGGGACGCATCGAGCTGATCGTTCGGCGACTGCTGACGCTGGGGCGTGCGCAGACCTTGCGCCCCATCGAAGCGCGCCTGGCGGACGTAATCGACGCCGCGGTCGCCAGCGCCACGCCGCGCCTGTCCGGACGCAATGTCGCCGTGGGGCGCGCGCTGGAGGCCGACGACGATCGGGCGCTGGTCGATCCGGCGCTGCTCGAGCAGGTCTTCGTCAATCTGCTGCTGAACGCGGCCGACAGCATGCGCGCGGGCGGGCAGGTGACCGTCACGATTCGACGTGAGGCCCCGCCGGGCGCTGGCGACGCGCTCGTGTGCGTCGACGTCGCGGACACCGGGGCCGGCATTCCGCCCGACGTCTTGCCGCACATTTTCGAACCGTTCTTCACGACGAAGGGCGACGGGCAGGGGACCGGCCTCGGCCTGGCCATCGCGGCGCGCATCGTCGAAGCGCACCACGGCACGCTCGGCGTATCGCCGCGCACCGGCGGCGGCACGGTCTTCACCGTGCGCATCCCGGCCGCGGGGGCGCACGCGGACGTGTCGCACACGGATGCCGGCGGCTAACCACGCATCCGAACCCCGGACGCGAGTCCGGGGCACGTCGGCCACGAGCGCTGCGTGGCGTCACTGGCCCGCCGGCCCACCACTTGCGTGGTGGGTTCGGATGGGAGGCCGCGCCGCATCCGAACCCCGCACGCCAGTGCGGGGCTGGTCGCCCAATGGCCCGCCACTTGCGTGGCGGGTTCGGTTAGAACGTATATCCGGCAGCGCATGAATAGGTAGGGGGGTTCACACGTCAACACCTGTTTTCATGCACTTTTTCCGCCGCGCCTCCGCCCCCGCCGGCGCCGCGGCGCGTGAATACCGCTGCCGGCGTGTCCGTCGATTACGCGGAAGCAGTCACAACCCCGGACACGAAAGCAGGTGCAAGCGTGAGCGTCCAGCCGCTGCGAAAGACGACCGTCAAGACCGACGCGCAGCTCGTGCGTGCGGCCCGCGCCGGGCAGCGGGCCGCGTTCGACGAGCTGGTTGGTCGCTATCACCGGCGTGCAACAAGCGTCGCGTATCGTCTGGTCGGCAACGTTCACGACGCGCTCGAAGTGTGTCAGGAGGCGTACCTGCGCGCGTTTCGCCACGTTCGCCGCCTGAAGGATCCCGCGCGGTTCGGCGCCTGGCTGCTGCGGATCGTCACCAACGTCAGTCTGAACCAGCGCCGGCGGCGCGGCTGGCAGCGCGCGAAGGAGGAACACCTTTCGACGCGCGGCGAAATGATCGAGGACGAACTCCCCGGCCGGGCGCCCGCCGCCGAGTTTCCGGGCGCGCGCCTGGCCGCACAGGACTTGGCCCGCTGCATCCAGGCCGGCCTGGCCGCGTTACCGGAGCCACAGCGCGCCGCCCTGATTCTGTTCAGTGTCGAGGCCTTGCCGCAGAAACGCGTCGCGAAAATCCTCGGCTGCTCCGTCGAAGCCGTGAAATGGCACGTCTTTCAGGCCCGCCGCAAGCTCCGTCTGCGGCTGGCAGACCAACTCCAAGCCACGCGCTAGTACTACAACGCTACGAAGGCTCGACAAACGCGGCGGCCGCGATCAAGATTCC
>CAYMXT010000140.1:0-11215 GCA_964394415.1 uncultured Planctomycetales bacterium | reverse complement strand
TGCCGCACATCATGCCGATGATGTGGGGCGACCAGACCGACGTGCACGAGTCGGCGGATTGGTACCAGAGCGCCTACTGGGTGGTGATCGGCTCGAACCTGCCGATGACGCGCACCGCCGACGCCCATTTCGCCTCCGAGCACAAGTACAACGGCGGCAAGCTGGTCAACCTGGCGCCAAATTACTCCGACGTCACGAAGTTCGCCGACTTGTGGGTGCCGGTGCGGCCAGGGACGGATGCGGCCTTTCTGCTGGCGTGCATCCACGTGATCCTCAAGGAGACGCACGTCGATCGCCCGGTGAGTTACTTCCGCGACTATGTGAAACAGTACACTAACCTGCCGTTCCTGGTGACGCTCGAGGCGGGGCCGGACGGCAAGTGGCTCCAGGGGCGCTTCCTGCGGGCCAGCGACATTGAGCGCTACGCCGACGAGGAGCACGCCGACTGGAAACTGTTGGTGTGGGACGCCAAGTCGGAAGCGGCGCGCATGCCGCCGGGATCGGTCGGATTTCGCTGGGAAAGCCAGCAGACGGGGCGCTGGAACCTCAAGCTCGAGGACGCCCGCACGGGCGATCCGATCGATCCCGTGCTCACGTTCAAGGACGGCAAGCACGAAGAGGCTCAGGTTCTCGTCGCCGATTTCACCCACACGTTCGACACGACGCTGGGCGCGACCGAGGGAAAAGGGCGGCGAGCCAGCGCACATGCGCGCGGCGTGCCGACGCGCGTCATTCGCACGAAGGACGGGCAGGAAGTCCGCGTCACCACCGCCTACGATCTGCTGCTGGCGCAGCTTGGCGTGTCGCGCGGCCTGAGCGGCGCGTACCCCAAAGACTATGACGACGCCAGCCAGCCCTTCACGCCGGCCTGGCAGGAACAGGAGACGGGCGTCAGCCGCGAGCTGGTGATCCGCGTGGCGCGGGAGTGGGCCGAGACCGCCGAGAAGACCAAAGGCAAGTGCCTGTTCATCACGGGTTCGGGTGTATTGCACTGGTATCACGGCGGCCCGCTAATTTACCGTGCCCAGGCCGTGATGGGCATCGTCACCGGCTGCATGGGTGTGAACGGCGGCGGTTTCGCCCACTATGTCGGCACGGAGAAGATCCGCAACTACGCCGCGATCGGCTGCCTCGGCAACGCCGGCGATTGGCTCGGTCCGCCGCGGCACATGAACAGCACGTCGTACTTCTATTTTCACACCGACCAGTGGCGCTACGACGCCATGGTGCTCGACCCGCTGTGGGCGCCGTGGGCCGAGAAGTTCCCGGCCAAGGGCAAGCATGCCGCCGACCAGAACATGATGGCCGTGCGCCTGGGCTGGCTGCCGTTCTATCCGCAGGTCGACAAGCGCAACCCGATCGAGCTGCTGAAGGAGGCTCGCGCCGCCGGAGCGCAGAACGAGCAGCAGGTGGGCGAGTGGGTGGCCCAGCAGTTCCAGGGCGGCAAGCTCCGCTTTGCATTGGAAGACGTTGACGCGCCGGAGAACCACCCCAAAGTGCTGTGGATTTACCGCGGCAATCTAATCGGCACGAGCATGCGCGGCCACGAGTACGCCCTGCGGCATCTGCTGGGCACGCACAACAACGTGCTCGGTGAGGACCGCTCCGAGGGGCTGGTCGAGCAGGTCCAGTGGCGCGACGAGGCGCCGTTGGGGAAGCTCGATCTGGTGGTCAACGTCAACCTGCGCATGGACTCTTCGGCCAATTACGCGGACATCGTCCTGCCGACAGCTCACTGGTATGAGAAGTACGACCTGACCTGCACCGACCTGCACTCCTTCTTTCACCCGTTCACGCCGGCGCACGATCCGCCGTGGGAAGCGCGGCACGACTGGGAGGCGTTCAAGGCCGTCGCGGCGAAGATCAGCGAGCTGGCGCGCAAGCATCTGCCCGAGCCGGTCGAGGACCTGGTGATGACGCCCATGATCACCGACAGCCCGGACGAGCTCGCGCAGCCCATGGGCGAGTTGCGCGACTGGAAGACCGGCGACGTGCCCGCCACGGCGGGAAAGACCTTCCCCAAAGTACACATCGTGCAGCGCGACTACACGAAAATCCTCGACTGCTACACCACCTTCGGCCCGCGCGTCTGCCGGCCGAACGGCTACGGCGCCAAGGGGATCCGCGGCGATCTCAGCCGGGTGTACCAGGAGCTGAAGGAAAGCTGGCTCGTCGGCGAAAAGGACGGCCGACCTTCGCTCGAGGACGCCCGCCAGGTCGCGGAGGTCATCCTGCGCGTCTCGCCCGAGAGCGACGGCGAGCTCTCGCACGAGTTGTTCAAGAGCCTGGAGAAGCGCTGCGGCGTGCCGCTGGCGCATCTCGTCGAGGGTGACCGTGAAATCCGCATTCATTACCCCGATCTTCAGTCGCAGCCGCGCCGCAGCCTGACCTCGCCGCATTGGTCCGCGATCGAGAGCCCCGGCCGAACCTACTGCCCCTGGACGCTGAACATCGAGACGCTCAAACCGTTCCACACGCTGACGGGCCGGCAGGAGATCTATTTCGACCACCGCGGCTACCGCGAGTTGGGTGAGAGCCTGCCCACCTACAAGCCGCCGGTGGACATGGTGAAGATCGGCGATTGCCAGCCGAACCGGGCCGAGCCTGGCTCGAAGGTCTTCCGTTTCGTCACACCGCACGGCAAGTGGTCGATTCACAGCATGTTCTGGGATACGTGGCACATGCTGAACCTGTTCCGCGGCGGGCAGGTGGTCTGGCTGAACATCGACGACGCGCGCGAGATCGCCGTCGAGGACAACGACTGGGTCGAAATCTACAACGAGAACGGCATCTCGGTGGTGCGGGCCGTGGTCAGCAGTACCATGCCGCGCGACACGGCCATCATGTACCACTCGTCCGAGCGGCACATCAACGTGCCGTTCTCGGCCCTCGCGCGGCAGCGCAAGGCCAGCGATCTGCGCGGCGGCAACAACAACGCTCCCACGCGGATCATGATGAACCCGGCCACGATGATCGGCGGCTATGCGAACTGGACCTACTTCCTCAACTACTGGGGCACCAGCCCCTCGGAGCGCGACTGCGCGGTGCTGATCCGCAAGATGCCGCTGGAGAGCGGCGGGCGCGTCATCTACCGCGAGGAGCAGCTCGGCCGAACGTGAAATCGCATCGCGGAGCGCCGTCCGGACGCAGAGGACAAAGAAGGGACAGGCCATGCAGGTCAAGCAGCAGATGGCGATGGTGTTCAACCTGGACAAATGCCTGGGTTGCAACACTTGCACGCTGGCGTGCAAGAACGTGTGGACCAACCGCGAAGGCGCGGAGTACATGTTCTGGAACAACGTCGAGACCAAGCCCGGCGTCGGCTATCCCCAGCAATGGGAGAACCAGGAGAAGTACCGCGGCGGCTGGAAGCACCGGCCCAACGGCGGCGGCCCGCAACTCAACATCGGCTCGCGCTTCTGGACGATGATCAACCTCTTCTACAACCCCGTCATGCCGCAGATGGAGGAATACTACGGCAAGGGGCCATTCACGTTTACCTATGAAGACCTGCACTCCGACAAGCCGACGCGCTTCTCCCAGCCGGTGGCCCGACCCAAGTCGCAGATCACCGGCGAGGAGGACATCCCGCTCGAATACGCGGTCAACTGGGAGGACAACGGCGCCGGCGCCACGCCCGACGGATGGGGCGGCATGGACGAGAACTTCCGAGACTTGAACGAGGAGGAGCGGCAGCAATACTTGAGTTTTCGCGATTCGTTCATCATGTACCTGCCGCGCATCTGCAATCACTGCATGAACCCGGCATGCGTGGCGGCCTGCCCCAGCGGCGCAGCCTACAAGCGTGAGGAGGACGGCGTGGTGCTGATCGACCAGCACCGCTGCCGCGCCTGGCGCTATTGCATCTCAGCCTGCCCCTACAAGAAGCCCTACTTCAACTGGCGCACAGGAAAGATGGAGAAGTGCATCCTGTGCTATCCGCGCCTCGAGACGGGTCAGCCGCCGGCGTGTTTCCACGCCTGCCCGGGGCGTATCCGCTACCTCGGCCCCATTCTGTACGACCTGGACCGCGTATCCGAGGTCGCCAACGCCCCGCAGGAGGAGCTCGTCACCGCGCAGCGCGAGATCATTCTCAACCCCGCCGACCCGCAGGTGATCGCCGCCGCGCAGCAGGCGGGGATCAGCGAGTCGTGGCTGGAGGCCTGCCGCCGCTCGCCGGTCTATTGCATGGTCAAGAAGTGGGAGATCGCCCTGCCGCTACACCCCGAGTTCCGCACGCTGCCTTGCCTGTTCTACATCCCCCCGGAAAGCCCCGTGTGCACCGCCTCCCAGGACCGCGACGTGATGGGCATGGTCAAAGGCCGCGGCGTGCTGCCGGACCTGGGCGAGTTCCGCATCCCGATCCGCTTCCTGGCGAGTCTGCTGGCCGCCGGCAACGAGCGGCTGGTGCAGACCGCACTGCTGCGGCAATTGGCTGTGCGCAACTACCGGCGCTCGATCCGCGTCGAGGGCCAGGCGGATGAAGAGGTCCTTCGTCAGGCGGGTCTGACCGTGCGGGACGCCCGCGAGATGCACCGCCTGCTCGCCTTGGCGCACTTCCACGAGCGATTCGTCATCCCCACCACGCGCCGCGAGCGCACGGCCAACTCGCCCTACATCGAGCGCGGCTTCTCCGGGTTCGACGAGCTGGCGCCGTCCGAGTCGCCGCGGCGGCGCAGCTTCTTCCACGATCCGCGGCCGGAGGTGAAGGCTTGAGCATGAGCGTCGATGACTTGAGCACGTGCTACCGGCTCATCGCCGAGTTGCTGCTGCACCCGCAGGAGCGAGATGCGGCGCGCGTCGATGCGCTGCGTGCGCGGCTGAGCGCCGACGCGCCGGCTGCGTCGGGACCGATTGCGGCGTTTCTGGAGCACCCGCTGGCCGGGTCCGCCGACGAGTACGTGCAGACGCTGGAGCTGTCGCCGCCCTGCCCGCTCTATCTGGGCGCGTACCTGTTTGAGGAACCCGCGAGCTGCCGCGGTGCGGGCACGTCCGGCCGCAACGCGTACATGCTGGAGTTGATCGGGGTCTACCGACATTTCGGGTTCGAGCTTTCCGGGCGGGAGCTGCCCGACTACCTGCCGCTGCTGGCCGACTTCCTGGCAATCAGTCTCGATCACCCCGAGCGCGACCGGACCGGGCTGCGGCGCTGGCTGATCGAGCAGCACGTGCTGCCGGCACTGGCGCCGCTGCGGGAGCGGCTGGCGGAGTACCAGAGCCCGTATGGGTCGCTCGTCGATGCGCTGGCCGCCGCCGTGCGCGAGGACCTGCGCCGCATGGGCGATCGGCCCGCGTGGCGGCCGCCGAACAGCGCCACGCCTGCCCGGGCGCCGCGAGTACGCGAACCCGGCAAGCGCCTGCCGGTGCTCACTCGAGCAGGTCCACGCGCAGCGACGACGGCGACCGAACCGGGCGCCCGCGATCGTCTGACACCGACGGAGTGTGAGGAATGAGAACCAAAGAAAATTCGCTCACCCGCTTGCAGGAAACCCTGATTGTGTTCGGGTTCCTGGTGATCTGCTTCTCGGTCGCCTGGGTCGGGACGCGCTACATGGCGCTGAGCCTGAGCGCGGACCTCACAAGGGGCGGTCTGGCCATGGCGCCACCGCCTGTCGAGAGAGCGGCGGCAGCGCCCGCGCCGCTGCCGTCCACGTCCGCCGCGCCGCCGGTCGCGGCGGCAGGCTCGCCGGCGCCAGCGCCCTCGGTCGCTTCCACGGATTCCGGCGGTGCGGCCAGCTTGGCCGCGGCGCCGCACGCAGCCTCGCTCGTAGCCCAACTCCGCGCGCGCGGCGCCAACGATGCGGCCGTCCGCCAGTCGTCGGTCAGCGCGCTCGAGCAGTTCCTCTGGGGCGTCTACCCGTATCTCTGCATCGCATTGTTCTTCACCGTGCCGGTCATCCGCATGGCTTCCCGCCCCTTCGCCTGGAGCACGCGGGCCAGCAGCCTGTTCGCCAGCCGTTCGCTCGGCGCGGCTTCGCTCCTGATGCATTGGGGGCTGTTTCTCGTCCTGGCCGGGCACCTGGTCGGCCTCTTCGGCGGCCTGCTGGGCAGCAAGGCGCCGATCGACTTTTTCTACTGGTCCGCACTGGTGGGCGGCCTGATGGTCCTGGCCGGCTCGATCCTGGCCCTCGGCCGCCGCGTCGTCGTGCGCGAGGTTCGCGCCATGAGCCAGATCGACGATTACCTGGTCCATCTGTTCCTCGTTCCGATCGTCTCGCTGGCCCTGTACCAGGTCGTGGTCGATCGCATCTTCGGCGTGGCCTACACGGCGTCTTCGTGGGCCGCCAGTCTCTGGACGCTTTCGCCGCAGCCCGAGCTGATGAGTTCGGCGAGCCTGCTGACCAAGCTGCACGTGCTGCTGGCGTTGAGCTTCTTCGCGTACTTCCCGTTCACCAAGCTGGTGCACTTCTGGACGTTTCCGATCAACTACTTCGTGCGGTCGCCGCAGTCGATGCGCACGCAACGCTTTGTGTTTCAGCGGCGTTGGGAGCTGCTGGGACGCAGCGACAAGTCCTGGCTGGTCTACGGGCTGGCGGCCGTCGCCGTGCTGTTCGCCCTCTCCGGGAATCTGATCGGCCGGGCCGCGACGCCCGCGACCGTCCGTGCCGGGATGACTGCCAGCGGCGCCCGCGACTCCCAAATCAGCTCGAAACTGACGGGCTATCCGCTCTACGTCAGCCAGTGCGCCCGCTGTCACGGGCTGGGCGGGCGCGGCGATGGGCCGGGTGCGAATTCTCCGACCTTCACCAATACTCCGCGCGACGTGGTCATGGCACGGTATCATTTCGTCTCCACTGCCAACGGCATCGCCTCCGACGACGACCTGTACCGCAGCATCGCGCAGGGTCTGGGTAACTCGGGCATGCCCGCGTTTGCCAGCCTGAGCGAAGAACAGATCGTCTCCCTGGTCGATGTGCTGAACGGCTTCCGCGCGGCTAGCCCGCCGCCCGGACCCGCCATTCACGTCGGTCCGCCACCGCCTCCGACGCCCGACACAATCGCTCGCGGCGAACAGCTTTTCCAGCAGCAATGCGCCGAGTGCCACGGACCGGATGGCAGCGGCAACGGTACCAAGAAGTGCTACGACTGGCGGCAGCGCGAGATCCCGCCGCGAAACCTGCGGCAGGGGCAGCTCAAGGTCAGCACGCAGGCCGAAGACCTCTTCACGCGCATCACCGTGGGCGTCCCGGGTGGCTTCGGCGACACGAACCTGATGATGAGTTTCGCGAACCTGCCCGAAGCAGACCGCTGGGCGATCGTGCACTTCGTCCGGGCGAAGATTCTGCCGGCCTGGGCGGTCGAAGACGGGGGCGAGTGATCCGACGGTCGCCGCGGAAGGCTGAGCGCCATGCAACCGCCGCGCATCAACGAAGGCATCGCCCGCGCTGCGCCGCTCTCCACGCAGCCCGGTCCGGATGTCGCGGTCGCGGCGTGGCCGGCCGCGACAGGCGAACCGCTTCCTGGAAGTCCCCAGCCGGACAAATCGCACCCATTGGACCAGGCCCGCGCCCTCCGCGTCCTGGCGATGAACACGCTGGCGTTCACGGTCTGCTTCGCCGCCTGGATGATGAACGGCGTGCTGGTGACCTTCCTGGTCGACCAACGCCACTATGCCTGGGACAAGGTCCAGATGGGCTGGCTGATCGGCGCCCCCGTGCTGACCGGCGCCCTACTCCGCCTGCCGCTCGGCGTGTTAACGGATCGGTTTGGCGGACGCACGGTCTTCACGGCCGTGATGCTGCTGTCCGCCGTACCGCTGTATCTGGTCAGCGCCGCCGACGGCTACGGCGAGTTCCTGCTGGCGGGGCTGGGCTTCGGCGCGTGCGGCGCCACGTTCGCCGTCGGCGTGGCGTACACGTCCGTATGGTTCCGAAAGGAGCAGCAGGGTACCGCGCTGGGCGTCTTCGGCATGGGCACCGCCGGCGCCGCCCTCACCAGCATGGGCGCCCCGCTCATCCTCAGAGCCATCACCGACGGCGGCGCGCACCCGGATGGCTGGCGCATGCTGCCGAAGCTCTACGCTGCGGCGCTGCTGGTCACCGCGGTCGTGTTCTGGCTGCTGACCATCCCGCGGAAGCCCGACGCCAGGCTGACCTTCCGGCAGCGCCTGGCGCCGCTGCGCTGCGTACGCGTGTGGCGCTTCGGGCTGTACTACTACTTCCTGTTTGGCAGCTTTGTCGCCTTGTCGCAGTGGCTCGTCCCGTACTACGTCAACGTCTACTTTCTTTCGATCGCCGCCGCCGGGCTGCTCGCGGCCGGCTTCAGCCTGCCGGCGGGCGTCACGCGCGCCCTGGGCGGCTGGCTTTCGGACTGCTGGGGGGCGCGCACGATCATGTACGGTACGCTGGGCGGCAGCCTGATCCTGCTGATCCTGCTGTTCCCCCCGCGCATGGAGATCCAGTCGCCTGGGCAGGGCGTGCTGGCCGACCGCGCCGGCGTGGTCACCTCGATCTCGCCGCAGGAGGTCGTGATCGGGCAGGAGCGCTACCGGCTCGTGCAGCTCACCGAGCAGCGCGACGTGCGCGTTCACTTCGGGATCGAGGACCACCCGGCGTCTCAGGGCCTGAGCCTCTTCCCGATCGCCTCGTTCTGGCAGGAATCGGTTGTGCAGGTCGGTGAATCCGTGTCCAAGGGACAGCTCGTGGCGCGGGGCGTCACCCGGGTCTACTTTCAGGCCAACGTCTACATCTTTTCCGCCTTGGTGCTGCTCCTGGGCCTGATGCTGGGGATCGGTCAGGCCGCGGTGTTCAAGCACGTGGCGGTATACTTCCCGGATTGCGTGGGCGTCGTGGGCGGGCTGGTGGGCGTGATCGGCGGGCTGGGCGGCTTCTTCGGCCCGATCCTCTTCGGCTATCTATTGAAGGCCAGCGGCATCTGGACCACCTGCTGGATGTTCCTGGCGCTCGTGGCACTGGCCTGTCTGCTCTGGATGCACGCAGTCGTGCGGCGAATCACGCACGAACAGTCGCCCGACCTCGCGCGAGCCATCGACACGGTTCAACCGTGACGGGAGCTGGCCATTCCGAACACGTTGGGACCTGCGCTCCAGAACCTTCAGCCCGCCAGCTTCGCGCTGGTCATGGCCACGGGGATCGTGTCCATCGCCGCCATGCGCTTGGGCCTGGAGCCGCTCGCCTGGCCGATGTTGGTCTTCAACTGTGGCGCTTACTTGATCCTGTGGGGCCTTCTGATCGCGCGCTTGGCGTGGTACTGGCAATCCGCGCTGGCGGACCTCCTGGATCATCGGCGTGGGCTTGGCTTCTTCACGGTCGTCGCGGGAACCTGCGTCCTGGGCAGCCAGTTCCTGGTGATCGCACAGGCCTACGGGCCGGCCACCGTCTTGTGGTCCGCCGGCATCGTACTCTGGGTGGGTCTGACGTACGCGATCTTCACGGCGCTCACGATCAAGGAGGACAAGCCCTCGCTGGCCGAGGGCATCAGCGGCGCCTGGCTGCTGGCGATCGTGGCCACGCAGTCGGTCTCCGTTCTCAGCGGGCAACTGTCCTCCTCCTTCGGGCCGCACAAGATCATCGTCAACTTCTTCGCACTGGCCATGTGGCTATGGGGCGGGATGCTCTACATCTGGATGATCTCGCTGATCTTCTACCGCTACACGTTTTTCAAGTTCGCCGCCGACGACCTGACGCCGCCCTACTGGATCAACATGGGCGCCATGGCGATCTCGACGCTGAGCGGCGCGATCCTCATCGACAACACGCCCCACGCGCCTTTCCTGCGCAGCATGCTGCCGTTCCTGAAGGGGTTCACCGTCTTCTTCTGGGCGACGGGAACGTGGTGGATACCGATGCTGGTCATCCTGGCCGTGTGGCGCCACGCCTACAAGCGGTTCCCCCTGCGTTACGACCCGCTGTACTGGGGCGCGGTCTTTCCGCTCGGCATGTACACCGTCTGCACGTACGAAATGGCGCACGCCATGGAGGAGTTGCGTTTCCTGGAGAACATTGCACGCGTCTTCGTATTCGTGGCGCTTGGCGTCTGGACCGCCGTCTTCGCCGGCCTCGTGGGCTCGCTGGCGCGGCTCCTGCTTGCCCTGGTCGCAGGCCCCTCCGCCGCGACCCACGGCCCGCCGCTCCAGCCGACAAACCCTGCAACCCCGTCGGCGCACGGGCAGCGAGATCCGGTCGGCGACGGAAAGGACGCCCCTTGAGGATCCGCGGGAGCGCCGTGTGCGAGTCAGCGGATCGTGACCGGCGAGGTGATCCATGTTCGCATACCGTTTCCATGAGCCGGTCCAGTCGTCTGCCGGCTCGGTTGCCTTGGGCGGCAGCACGCGGCAACGGATCCAGGCGACCGGGGCGTAGGCGCTGAGTTTCGCAAGCCTGGGCTTCATGCTGACGCTGCCGCCGCTCCTGGAAGGCCAACTCCGTCTGAGCGCGGCGCAGGCCAACCTCGCGATCGCGCTTCCTGTCCTGCTTGGGAGTTCACCCGCCTGCATCTGCGTGAGTAGCGAAACTGTCGCACCAACGCGTAATCGACGGCTCCGCCGAGTGGATCGCCCGAGAGCACGATCTACGACCGGGAGGCATGTACGCGGGGCGACGCGTGCCGAGGTACATTGGCGGTGCCGAGATCGCGCAGCTCGCGCAGGGCTCGGACAATCGCTGAATCGGCGATGGGAATCTGAACGAACTGCCACGGCCGCCCTTCGGTCAATTCCGGCGCGGGAGGAGCGGACCCGCAACCGTCGGCGATAAGCACAGGCAGTCGGGCACCTGTTGTGCCGTCCGCCGCGCGAAGCTGGTCGAGCAGCATGCCAGCCCGGTGCGGCGCGTTGATCCACAGGACAGCCACTTCAGGGTTCTCCGAGTCAAGCCAACCCAACTGCTCGAAGTACAATGAGAACAAGTCATTGGGGCGGTCGCGGGCGAAGACGGCAATTCTCATCGAACCGCCTGCTTTTCGTGCCAGCTCTTTCGCGAGCGGTTCGCGGAACTCCACGTCTGTATGGCAGGCGTAGACGATCTCAAGTTCGCCGGTGTGCCGTACTGCGTCACGTGCAATTCGGCCGAGGGACTCCGCGCTCAGGCCGAGCGCTCGCCTGGCCTCGTGCAGCGCGCGTAGTCTGGGGTCGCCGCTGTCGCCCAGCACTATCGCGTGGGCTACGCGATTCGCAAGCGTGACCACCAGCGCGTTCTGGGAATGGCGCTGCGTCAGGCTGACCAGTCCCATGACGGCTCGCACGGCGTGAATGCCG
>CAYMXT010000139.1:0-11236 GCA_964394415.1 uncultured Planctomycetales bacterium | reverse complement strand
CCTTGTAAGCGACCGCGGCCCGGGAGCATTCCGCAAGGGGGGGGCCTCGGGGGTGGTGCGAAAGCTGAGTGTAATCGACCGCGGCCCGGGAGCAATCCGCAACACACCAGGTAGTCTACGGCTCGGCGCCGTCAGTGTAATCGACCGCGGCCCGGGAGCAATCCGCAACCGGTACGTCGGCAGGCTCGCCTTGCCGATAGTGTAATCGACCGCGGCCCGGGAGCAATCCGCAACTGGCCAGCGTGCAGGCATCGCCAGGCCTGTAGTGTAATCGACCGCGGCCCGGGAGCAATCCGCAACCGGCCGCTCCATATGTCGCACGTGCGGCGAGTGTAATCGACCGCGGCCCGGGAGCAATCCGCAACGGATACGCCGCCGATCGCGATCAGGCGGCAAGTGTAATCGACCGCGGCCCGGGAGCAATCCGCAACGACACCCGAGGAGTACGGAGTGCGCCTGCTAGTGTAATCGACCGCGGCCCGGGAGCAATCCGCAACTGAGTGAGACTGCCTGCCCGCGCGACTTGAGTGTAATCGACCGCGGCCCGGGAGCAATCCGCAACACTGGGCTCAACTGCAGGCCTCGTTCACCAAGTGTAATCGACCGCGGCCCGGGAGCAATCCGCAACCCGTTATCCTGGGTGTGCGAATGTACAGCGAGTGTAATCGACCGCGGCCCGGGAGCAATCCGCAACTCTGGGCTGCGACAGGGTGTCTGCTAACTCAGTGTAATCGACCGCGGCCCGGGAGCAATCCGCAACGGCTCCCGCACGCCTAGCTGCATGTCCGCCAGTGTAATCGACCGCGGCCCGGGAGCAATCCGCAACTTGCGTCTGCGCTGGACGGCGGATGCAAGAGTGTAATCGACCGCGGCCCGAGAGCAATCCGCAACAAGCCCATACCTGACAACAGCTTATGCTGCAGTGTAATCGACCGCGGCCCGGGAGCAATCCGCAACGCTGTCCAGCGAGCACCCCGCACTCGGCGGAGTGTAATCGACCGCGGCCCGGGAGCAATCCGCAACAAGCCCATACCTGACAACAGCTTATGCTGCAGTGTAATCGACCGCGGCCCGGGAGCAATCCGCAACAGGCGGGTGCCAAGGCAATAGGAAAGGATAGTGTAATCGACCGCGGCGCGGCCAGCGTTCGCCGGCTGGCGGCCCGCTGGCCCAACCTGCAACTCATGCATACGCCCGTGCATGCCAGTTGGCTCAATCAAGTCGAAATCTACTTCTCCATCATCCAGCGAAAGGTGCTGACACCGAATGACTTCCGATCCCTAGCCGAACTCGAGGACCGCCTGCTCGGCTTTCAGGAGCACTACCAAGCCGTCGCGCAACCCTTCGAATGGAAATTCACGCGCCGCGACTTGCCGCGCCTGCTGGCCCGGCTGGACGCTCACCGAGCCCGATCAAAAACCGCATGATAAGAAACTCACCGAACTTACGGGCCAGAGCACTGAGTTTCCGGAATATCTGTCGCCGCGGCCGCGGGAGACTGACGATGCTGGACCTGCCGTGCGCGGCTCCGGCAAGTGGGTCGGCCGCGCGGACGGCACGAAACGCCGCGCGCAGAACCCGCTACGAGCGTGGCGGGCGGCCCGGCCACGGCCGGGCGCGCCGGGACGAGCGGGGGTTTGGACGGGCGGACAAAGCCGCGCGGCAGGACGGCCGTCGAGACCGTCCTGCCGCGCTTTCAGCATGTGCGTCTACCGGTTTGAACGCCCCGGCAGACTAACTGCCGCTGAGCAATGCGACGAAGGCGTTGATGTCGTCGAAATCGACATCGCCGTCGCCGTCGCAGTCGCCGTTGAGCAGGTGGCACTGCGGGTACGCCGCGGCGTAGCCCGCCGGGTCGGACAACGCGAGGATGAACGGGTTGATATCGCCGAAATCGACATCGCCGTCGCAGTCCAGGTCGCCCACGACGAGCACCGGCGTCGCCACGGCATCCGTCAGCAGCAGCTCGATGAGGCTGGCCGCGACGATTTCCAGGGCCCGCAGCGACTCGAAGACGACGTTCGGGTTGACCGCGGTGACGACCAGACGGTCACCCTCTACGGTCGGTCCGCCAGGGATCGCGACGCCCACGGGCGTGGACCAGCGTGCCGTCGCGGTGATGTCGGCGCCTTGGCCGAAATCGAGACCCGTCGGCCACTGCCCGGCCAGGGCGACCGGGCCCATGTGGTTGAGCACCTGGGCGACCAGGGCGCCGCCGTTGTAGACGGCGATATTGTGTGCCGCGGCACCGACCGGGCTGAAATCGACCTCCAGTTGGACACCGCCGACGACGGCCGTGGCACGTGCGGCGGCGAACAAGCGGTCCGGATCGCCGGCGAACATACCGCGGGCGCGGGCTTCGAGGTACGCGTCGAGCGGGACGTCGCCGAACCCGCTCGGGTCGAGCCACGTTGCGCCCAGCGCATTGGCCGGCAGACTCTCGAGCCGCACGCCGTCCTCGCCGCTGTCGCTGAGGTCGCTGACCCGCAGCGTGTTACCGATGTCATCGGTCTCGACGGTGGCGAAGCCCAGGACTGCGCCCCCATTCCAGTTCTGCCAGATAGGGCACGTGCATAGGAAGAAGTAGTACGGTGGCGGATTTGGATGGAACGCACCGCCCAGAGCCGCGCACTCCTCCGCCCCACAGACCCACTTGGACGATGAATACGCGTCCGGGCACGGGTCGTAGCAGCAGATGCCCGGCTCGCCCCAGGCCGGCAGCTCCACCGACACCTGCAAATTGCAGCAGCACTCATAGTCCAGCCTGAGCGCGATCAGGTGCAACACGAGCGTCGTGGGCACCGTCGGGGCCGGTGTGACGGTGATGTCGGTCCATAGCCAGCCCGAAAGCGGCGGTGTCCCCGCGCAGGCGGGCAGGGCGACGGTGAAGTGACTCTTGCTGAGCGCCGCCGCCGGCGCTGCGGGGTCATCGAGGAGGATGACATGGCCGATCGGGCAGGGCGCGAGGTTAGCCAGTTGGAACCCCAGGCGATAAGTACCGGTCGGCTGGACGCAGCGCAGCGACTGGTTGCGAAGTTGCACGCAATCGCACTCCGGCAGCGTGATGCAATGTTCGGTGCAACTTGGAAAGTCCGTCCGGCTGAAGTTGAAGCAGAGGCGGGTACCGGGCACGGCGTTGGTTCCGGTAATCGTCATCGGCACATAGCGGGACTCGCCCGGCTGGATGGCCGGGTTGAAGACCAGCGGGTTGAAGGGCGTGATAGTAACCGAGGGCGTAACGCTGAAGAACAGTTGTGAAAGCGGGGTCGGCGTCAGGTTCTGCACCCAATACGTATAGGTGTACCCGGACCCGGGGGGTTGTTCGCAATTGCAGCGCACCTGTTCGCCCAAAATGCGCACGATCTTCGGACAACAGGTGACCTTGAGCGCGCCGATTTCGGTCTTGTCCGTTTGGGTCAGGTTCCCGTTGAGATCGACGAGGGTGCTATTGGCGACGGTTCCGCCCGTGCAGGGCAGGCCCTGGAGTCCGTAGATGATTTGCGGCCCCAGTTGGAGGGCATCACCGGTGGCCCAGACATAACCGTCCTTGTCGTAGTCGGCGCCACCCGCGGAGTTGGTCGCGCCCTGGGCCCAAGGCACACCGATCCCAAAGGTTAGAGGGCTCGGCCACCACGTCGTACCAATGCGCCGGTACTCGAGCACGCGGGAGTAATGCGGGGCGAACGACCGATGGTCTGCACCCATCCCCCGTTCTGCGATCAACATGCAGCCGTTTTGCGAGAAGCTGAGCTGCGACGGCGGGTTGGAATACGTGTAGCCGCCGGCCAGCGGCGGTAGATTGACATCCAACTGGGCGACCCCAGTGAATTGGCCAAACGCCGACAGACCGATCGACCAGATCGAGTTGGCCACGGTTGCGCTGGGGCGGCCCTGGTCTTCGGCCCAGATTCCGTAGTATAGGCGGTTATTGTGGACACCCACGCCCCACGGCCGCTGGCCCAGCGGAACGAAGGCGTTATTCGGCTCTCCGGTCTGAGGGGCACACGTGCCAATGATCCCGGCGGCGTGGTCCCACGTGCTGAGGCAATTGCCATTCATATCGAGTCGGTAGATGCGGCCGTCCTCGAAGTTACTGACAAAGAACTGCTGGTAGTGCGCGTCAAAACAGATGTTGCCCAAACCAGGTCCCGTGTTGGGCAGCGTTGCAAAGACCGTCGGCACACCAGTAATCCGGTCAATCTTATAGATATTGCCCCAGTCTGCCGGTACGCCACCGCTGGGAAGCGTCGACCAGATATAGCACGTTGAGGCCGTCACATAGATGTTCCCGTCCCCATCCACCGTCACGCCGAACACGGACCCCAGCTCAGTGTCCGTCCAGGTCGGATGACTGTAGCGCGTCGCCGCGGCCCAGTGCGTGTTCAGCGGCAACCCTGGCTTGTTCTTGATGTCCGTGATCTTCACGACGTAGTTCGGCACGGACCCGAAATCGAATTGCGTGGCCACCACGGAATCTTCGGTGAAGATCAATGGGAAGTTCTGATCGTTGATTTGCGGCGTCGCCGAATCGCACGGGCTCTCGCAATCACATTCATTCGGGTCTTCCGGGCACTCGCCGTGCGGGCAGGGAGAGCCGTCGCCCCAGTAGGTGCCTTGCAGCAGGATCACACACTGCACCTGCGTCGCGTAGACGCAGAGGTTGTGGCCGCCTGCATCTTGGACGCAACAGGCGCCTTGCACTTGTGACCAATACCCTTCCAGCAAGAAAGCGCCGTCCCCCGGCGTCAGACCGAACAGGCTGTAGTCGCCCCACTGCGTGCCAAGCCCGAAGCCGCCGCCCGGATTACGGATCGCCGACGGCGTGCCCACCGGCGACGCCGACAGCCAGTGGAATTCCTGTCCGAATGCACCGAAATCCGCGATCGGCGTCAGACCGATCCAACACTCGCCGGGCGCGAGATTCTGAAACGCCTCCAGGCCGGACGTGTCCGCCGTCAACTTCCAGGCGCTCCCCAGGTTCGTCAGCGTGACCGGAACGACAAAGCCGGCCGAGGGGTCTTCCGCCGCGTACGGAAACTCCCCCGTCTTGGGGTACAAGTTGATGCGGGCCTGCGTAATCGCGGGCGACCAATTCCCAAAGCTAGTGGTGAAGTAGGTCGACACCGCCGTGATGTTCCAGCCAGGCGACGGAACCGTGAAGTCGTGGACCTGGTAGGTCGAGTACGTCGGGAAGTCGCCGAACTCCTGGTCGATCACGTTCGTCCCGTTCGGGTCATAGTCACTCTGATCCCACAGGACCGCCTCCGGCGAGCCATCGCCGTCGGCCAGCGCCACGTCGGCGGCGTCTGCGACGCCGGCCGGTGCGGGGGCAAACGGCACCGGCCGATCGCCCGCCCGCTCCGCGCTCCCGCCGGCGAGCGGTGTCCAAAGCAGCGGCGAGGCGAGTGCCACGAGCGTCCCGCCCGCCGCGACCGCCAGCGCGGTCAGCCGCAGGCCGGACCTGCGCCACCGTCGCGTCGCAACCCCTTCAGAGCGTCGCTCAACACAGGTTCCTTCGTACATTGCTTTCTCCTGCGAGCCCGTGGCCGGCGTCGGCGTCCGACTCTCATGGCCGGATTGGCCGCACCGGTCCCCTCGGCCCTTATCCTCCATGCGGGCGCGCGGCGCGAATGTTGCGCTTGTCCAGCGAAGGAGTCTCAGAATTCGGGTAATCGCGGACGCGCGCGGCGGATGACGAGGGCCCAGCCGACCAGCGTGCGCGGTTCCGGTGTGCCGAAATCGCATCCCTGGTGCAATGCGGCAGGGTCGGAGCGTGAGCGCGTCAGCACAAGCTCACTTACGTGTGTACCGCGCCAGTCAGCCCGGGTACGCCAGGAGGTTGTGGAGAATGAGACTCTTGATTGGCGGCCGCCGTTCAGCCCGGTATAATCCACCAATCGAGTGTGGTCGGGCCGAAATGGATTCAAAGGGTAGCTCTAGTCTCACAACTACTACGCTGCTCCGCCAATTGGGGGAGCCCAGCAATGAGCCCGCCTGGCGCGAGGTCGATGCCCGCTTCCGACCCCTGGTCCTCGGATTGGCCCGCCGAATGGGACTCGACGAGGACGACAGCGGCGAGGTCGCCCAGGAAACCCTGGTCCAGTTCTACCGCGACTACCGCGCCGGCAAGTACGACCGTGCGCAGGGCCGGCTGCGGGCCTGGCTGATCGGCATCGCACGCCACCGCATCGCCGACCTGCGCCGGCGTAAGGCGGTGCAACACCACCACCACGGCGACTCGGTGTTGAAGGTGTTGCCGGACGAGGCCGAGCTGTCGGCGCTATGGGAAGAAGAGGCCCGCCAGGTGCTCATGGCCCGTGCGCTGGATGAACTGGACCACGAAACGAAGCTGAGCCCGCGAACGCGCACCGCGTTTCGCCGGCATGTGCTTGAGCAGCGCTCGCCGGAGGAAGTCGCGGCGGAGCTGGGCGTCGCGGTGCGGGTCGTGTACGTCGCGAAGCACCGCTGCCTCGCACGGTTGCGAGCGATCCTGGCGGAACTGACGACCACGTACGAGTTGCTGTAGCGTCGTGTCTCAGGAGTATGGCGACATGTGGCGGCCAGGGGAGCATGGGCCTCCGGCCCGTGTGCGCTTCGGTCCGCACGGGCCGGAGGCCCATGCTCCCCTGGTCGTTACGATCAGGTTCTGGTGAACCACCACCCTGGCCAGCTTGGGCCGCGATGTCTGCCTGTCTGCCGATCGACGAACTGGAGAAGCTCGCCGCGGACGCCGCGGCGGACGCGGATGCCGCGCGCCATCTGGCGACCTGTCCCCGTTGCCGACGCCGGGCAGCCGCCCTGCGCGCGAACAACGCGCTGCTGGGGGCCGTTCACCTGGCGGTACGCGACACACCAGCGCTCGCCGCCCACACGCCCGCGGCCGAACTTCGGATCCCCGGCTACGAGATCCTCGCGGAAGTCCACCGCGGCGGGCAGGGCATCGTCTACGCCGCGCTCCAGCACTCGACCCGCCGCCAGGTGGCCCTGAAGGTGATGAAGGAGGGCCCGTTTGCCGGGGCGGCGGACAAGGCCCGCTTCGACCGCGAGGTTGGCATCCTCAGCCAGCTTCGCCATCCCAACATCGTCGCGATCCACGACTCCGGCGTCGCCGCGGGCCACTCCTACTTCGTGATGGACTATATCGCGGGCGGGCCGCTCGACGAGTACGTGCGAACGCGCGGAGACGCGACCACCGCCGACGTATTGCGGCTGTTCGCGACGATCTGCGACGCCGTCAACGCTGCCCACGTGCGCGGCATCATTCACCGCGACCTCAAGCCCAGCAACATCCGCGTGGATGAGCAGGGCAAGCCGCACGTGCTGGATTTCGGGTTGGCGAAGCTGACGACCATCGACGGGGGCACCGACCTGACGCAAATGACGAACGCGGGGCAGTTCATCGGCTCGCTGCCGTGGGCTTCGCCGGAGCAGGCCGAGGGCGAGCCGCAGAAGATCGACCTGCGCACCGATGTCTACGCGCTGGGGGTGCTGCTATATCAACTGCTCGCGGGCCGGTTCCCCTACAGCGTGTCCGGCAGCGCCCACGAAGTGCTGAGCCGCATTCTCCACGAGGAACCCCCGCGGCCCAGCGCCGTGTGCCCGCCCGGCCGCCGGCTGGACGGCGATCTGGATACGATCATCCTGAAGTGCCTGGCGAAGGAGCGCGACCGGCGTTACCAGAGCGCCGGCGAACTGGGGCGGGACTTGCAGCGTTACCTCGCCGGCCAGCCCATCGACGCCCGGCGCGACAGCACCTGGTACATGCTGACCAAGACGGTCAAGCGGTATCGTGGGGCGTTCACGTTGATCGCCGTGGCCGCGTGCGTCCTGCCGGGGTTCACCATCGCGCTGGCGGTTGCGTATCGCCAGACGGCCCGGGCGGAACAGGCGGTGTCGCGGCGGTCCGCAGAGCTGGCCGAGTTGCTGGCTGAGAGCAACGTCGATCGCGGTCGACTGATGGTCCTGGCCGGGAACATCCCCGTCGCCGAGCGGCTGCTCTGGCACGAGTTCCTGACGCACGAGGGGGATACGGTGGCCGGCCGGCAAGCGTATTGGGGACTCTGGGAGTTGTATTCGCAGCAGCCCTGTGTGGCGACGCTCCGCGCGGCGCAGGGGATTTCCTTTGTGACGTGCTTCGTGCCCGATCGTCCCGAACTCGTGGTCTTGACCGACGAGGGGGTCTGCGAGCGTTGGAGTCTGGTTGATTTTCAGCGGCTCGCGTCCACGGCGCTGGCGCGCGGCATTCCTGAGCGCCCCTTTTTGCACGCGTTGAGCCCGGACGCGACGCTGGCCCTGGTGCGCGACCAGCGGGGCGTGACCTTGTGGGACATCGCCGGCGACACACCCGTACACAAGATGGACTGGAATGACCCCATTCCGCGGCGCGTCACCTTCGCTCCGGACATGCGCTGGCTGGCCGTTGAAAGTGGGTGCATCCGCTTCTATCGCTTGCCTGAATGTGAGCCCTGCGGCGAGATCCCGGCCTCCGGAGGCGCCTTTTGCGCCTTCAGTTTCGCATCCCACGGCGAAACGTTCGCCACGTTGACAACCGACAGGGTGCTTGGCGTCTGGAGCGTTCCGGATGGCAGGTTGATGCGCGCGCTTCAGGTCGGCGAGCTGGTTGCCTGGAATGACAGCGTCAGCCTGAGCGTCAGCGACGACGATCACTACTTGGCCGCTTGGCTGGGCGACCGCTTGCAATTATGGGACTTTCACAGCTTGCGCGCTGACCGCACGCTCGGCGGAGGAGTCGGCCAGTCGGGCATGCTCAGATTCAATCCGGACGGCCGCTCGCTGGCGGCTTGCGGCAGCGAGGAGAGCCGCGTGCTGGTCTGGAACGTAGAAAGCGATGCCCCCGCACGTCTGCTGCTCGGACATCGTGTCCCCGTTAATAACATCGCCTACAGCGCCGACGGTCGTTACCTGGCTTCGACCAGCCGGGATGGCGCAATACGCGTATGGGAGCTGGGCACGCCGGGCATGGCCGCGCGGATCGACCACACGACCACGATTTCCGACGTCGCCTTCGGCGCCGCGGACAGTGAAGTATTGGCCGCGGCGGCGGACGGCCGCGTCTGGTCCAGTGACGCCCGCACGGGGGCCGCCATTCGTGAGTACCGCGGGCACACGCGCACCGTGAACCACGTCGCGCTCTCGCCGGACGGACGCCGGGTCGCGGCGTCCGCCGCGGACGGCACGGTCCGCGTGTGGGACCACGCCGCGGGGCAAACGGAATTCGTGTTTGACACCAAGGATCATCGTGCGGATGCGCGCTGGTCGTGGCCCGAACACGCCCATCCACACCAGGCCAACCGGATCGTCTTTCATCCGGCGGGACGGCTGTTGGCGTGTGCGGGCGAGGACGGCAACGTCAGTCTGTGGGATTGCGAGACGGCCACGTGCGCGGCTGTGCTGGCGGCGCATCGCGGGCGCGTTCCCGACGTTGATTTTTCCCCTGACGGACACAAGCTGGCCTCGATCAGCTACGACGAGCAGCTCATCCTTTGGGACGTCGCAACGCACCAGATGATCCGCGCCGTTCGCGCGCATCCGTCCGGCGGGCGCACGCTGGCCTTCAGTCCCGACGGCCGGACCATCGCCACCGGCGGGGACGACGCCTGCATCCGCCTGTGGGATGTCGAGACCGGCGTTTGCCTGAAGACGCTGGAAGGCCATCAGCAGGATGTCTTCTCGGTGCGCTTCAGTCCCGACGGGCGGCTGCTGGCCTCCGGCGAGCGCAGCGGCACCATTGAAGGCGGACGTTTCCCGGTTTTCCTTTGGGACGTGGCCAGCGGCCGAAACCTCGCGATGCTGCCCGGCCACACGAACCACGTCCTGGCGGTGGCCTTCTCGTCGGACAGCCGCTATCTCGCCTCGTGCGGTTCTGATCGGAGCGTCCTGGTCCGCGATTTGACGCATTTCGATCGGCACATCGCGGGCAACCTGAATGAAGCCCTGCACCACGCGCCGGACGTTTCCGAATCTTCGCCGCGCGCGATCGAACTGCGCGCCTGGGCACGCGACGTGTTGGCCCGGACCGCGCCCGACCGTTCGTAGCGACCGGGCGCGGTGTCGGCCGTGGAACGTCGCCCGTCCGCAGCCAGCCTCCCAGTCACCGACGACCCGCGCGGGGCCGTCCCGTCGAACCGACCCACGCCGGTTTCCACAAACCCGCTCGAAAAGAAGTGACGCTTGAGGGTGGAAGACCCCTTGAAAGCGGGGATATAATGTAGACGCAGGGCGGACCAGCAGTACTACCGTTGCGTTGTCGATCGTCCGCCCACACTGCCGCGGATAGCGATGAGTGCGGGAGCGATTACGATGTGGCGTACTGCATTGCTGTGGGGAATTCTGGCGATTCCCCCAACCGCGACGGCGGAAATCCGCCTGTTCTGGTCGACCACCGGCATCACGAACTCGGCCTACGTCTACAGCACGGCGCTGACGAACTTCCGGCCCTATTTCACCACGCCGACGCCGATTCCGAACAACGAACTGTCGCCCGGCGCGTACGACCTGTTCCTGTGGGGCAAGTTCATCGAAGAACCCAACATGCCCTCGTACTCCCAAGTCTATGGGCTCGACCTCAAGTTCGAGGGCACCGCGACTCACACCGCCAACGTTGCCTACCGCCAGAATAAGACTGGCAGCGGCGCGTACAAGCGCTGGGACGGCTCTCTCGGCCTTGCTCTTGACGACGTGATGAGGGCGATCACGGCCCGCGGAATTGAGTTCATTCTCCCGCCGGACACGAACAACGACCTCTATTTCCCAGCCACACAGGAGTTCCTCGTGGGGGCCGCGCGCGTTACGGGGGCGGCGGGTGACACGAAGGTCGTGTCGCTGCATTCGCCGGAGGAGAACCCACCGGGACTGGGGATCGCAGTGCGATGGGGCGGTCTGGATCGCGAGCCCCAGGTGTTTCCTGCCGTTGTTTCGTTTACGCCCGAGGCGACAACGGTTTTCGCGTTTCTCCCGGCCCTGCTTCGCCGTCGGCGCTGACCGCCGCCACCCGCGCGCCGCGCGCCTCGACGAGCAACTGCGAGAATGGACCGGCGCGCGGACAAAAACCGACAACCCTTCGCCCGATAAGCGTGGAATTCCTTGCCGTCGTGGGGCGCACGTCCGTAGTATGGAAGGTAAAGAGCGCGCGGTGACGAGCCCCTCCGGCGGCGCGGCACTGTCGGCGTTCACGTCTCGGAACGCCGACTGACGCGCGCTGCGCAGTAACCCCGGC
>CAYMXT010000138.1:3860-11263 GCA_964394415.1 uncultured Planctomycetales bacterium | reverse complement strand
CCACTTGCGTGGTGGGTTCGGATGGTAGCGGCGTCCGCTTTTCAGAACCCCGGACGCAAGTCCGGGGCCGACGTCGTGTCAGCCCGCCGGCCCGCCACTTGCGTGGCGGGTTCGGATAGTGGCGTCCGGTATCATCACCGGCTCACATGGCGCGAATCCCCACCGCCTTCGACCTGCCGCCCCTCGGACGCGAGTTCTACGACCGCGACGTCGCGCGCGTCGCACGGGATTTGCTCGGCACGTTATTGGTCCGCGTCATGCGGGGCCGCGCGACCGTCGGCCGAATCGTGGAGGCCGAGGCGTACCTGGCAGACGGCGATGCGGCCAGCCACTCCTACCGCGGCCAGACGCGCCGCAACGCGAGCATGTTCGGCCCCCCGGGGCACGCCTACGTGTACGCCATCCACTCGCGCTGGTGCCTCAACGCGGTGACCGAACCCAAGGGCGTGGCGAGCGCCGCGCTGATCCGGGCCGTCGAGCCGCTGCTTGCCCTCGACCTCATGCGCCGCCGGCGGGCAGAGGCGGCGCCGCGCGACCTGGCCCGCGGACCGGCTCGGCTGTGTGAAGCGTTCGCGATCGATCGCAAACTCGACGGCTGGGATCTGACCCGCGGCGAGCGGCTTTGGATCGCGACGGCGAGTGGCGCGCGCTGGCGTGAGCTGTGGTGTGATTCAGTCGGGGTCGACGCCACGGCCCGCCGTGAAATCGCGACCTCGCCGCGCGTCGGCGTAACCTCGGCCCATGACCTGCCGCTGCGGTTCTATTTCGCGGATAACCCGTACGTCAGCCGACCCGCGCGGCGGTGAGGCGCCGCGAGCGAGTTTGCCGCGGACGCGCGCGAGCCACGGCATTCATGCCGCGCACCGCAGGCCCCGGACTTGCGTGCGGGGTTCGGATGGGCGGCGCAGGCCTACGTCTTGGGCGTCCCCAGGTTCTGGGCAATGCTCTGCGACACCTGCCGCAGATCGACGCCGAGGATCGACTCCACCGTCGCCAGCGACTCGGACAGCATCCGCGCCCGGCCCAGGGCCGCACCGGCCAACGCTTGCCCGTTGCCGCTGTCGATCACGGTGACCTGCCCCAGGCTCACGTGTTGCACCGCCGCCGCCAGTTCCTTGACGACCGCCGGCATCATCTCGACCAGCATCACTTGCAGGGCCTGGGGGTGTTTCTGAATGGCCAAACCAATCTGCTCGATCGCCGCGGCGCGGGCCTTACCCTCTTCCAAGGTCTTGGCGGCGTCGCCCTCGGCCTTGGCCTTCGAGGCGTCGCGCGTGGCGCTGGCCTGCGCGACCTGCGTCGCCGCGAGGCGGGCCTGCTCGGCCTGGGCCTCGGCGCGTTGCTGTTCGGTCTCGGCCACGGCCGCTTCGCGCGCGAGTTCCGCCTTGCGGATGCGCAACATGTTCTCCGCCTCCGCGACGGCCTTGTCCGCGGTCAGGCGGGCCTGCTCGGCCTTCTGCCGGGCCGCGGCCTCGATCAGCTTCGCCTCGGCGTCGCGGTCGGCCTTGGCCTTGCGCGCCATGGCGTTGGCCTCCGCCTCCTTCATCACGGCCTCGGCGGCTTTCTCCGCCTCGGCTTTGCGGGCCAGGGACAGCACGTCCGCCCGGGCTTTGCGGGCGATCGACACGAGGTACTCTTCTTCATCGTGTACGTTCTGAATGTTCACGCTGTCGATCAGCAGCCCGAGCTTGCGGAAGTCGTCGGAGACCTCGTTCATCACGGTCGCCACGAACTTGTCGCGGTCGCCGACGATCTCCTCCGGGGTCATCTTGCCGATCACGGCCCGCAGGCCGCCTTCGAGCGTCTCGCGGGCGACGCGCAGCAGCTCGTCGTGCGAGGCCTCGAGGAACCGCTCGATGGCGTTGCCGCGTTCGGCGGGGTCCGACGAGATTTTGACGTTGGCGACGCCGGTGACGATGAGCGGCACCATGCGGCCGCCGCCGGACTGGGCCTTGACCTCGAGCTGCACCTGCATGTTGCGCAGGCTGAGGTGCGAGACCTTGTTGATGATGGGGATGACGATGGTCCGGCCGCCGATGAGCGTGCGGTAGCCGAGCCCGTCGCGCTGGCGGCCGCCGGTGACGATAAGCAGCTCGTTGGGCTGCCCCACCACCACGAATTTGGCGATGATGCTGAGCAGGACCACCGTCAGCACCAGGACCACGAAGGCGATTGCGATGAAAGCGTACATCGTCAGCGTCCTCCCATGTTGTCAAGACAACGGTTTACACGCATCCGCAGAACGATCACCACAGAGACACAGAGACACAGAGGGAAGTTCAGAGTAGCGAATAGCGAGTAGCGAATTGCCGGGAACCGCACGGCCGCTGGTCTGCAACTCGCTATTCGCTACTTGCCACTCGCTACTCATCTCTGTGCCTCTGTGTCTCTGTGGTTTTCTTCTTTTGGGTGTCATCCAGCGAGCTCCCCCGCGCGGCGCGGGACGACCCGGGCCACGCCGTCGTGATAGCCCACCACCAGCACTTCGTCGCCCACTTCGAGCGGCGGTCCGCGCTCAGCCGCGACGGCCGGCACATATCGCTCGGTTCCGCGCACGAGCAACGCCACCTCGCCGGCGTGCGGCGGGACAATCGTCACCGCCACGCGGGCCGGCTGATCCACGTAGTCCGCGGCCCGCGGCGTGCTGTCGCCGGAGGTCCGCCGGATCAGCCGGAAGAGCTGATGCACGGACTGTCCCACGGCCAGCCCGGCGACCAAGGCCAGGGCGCAAACCAGCCAGCGCGTCAGCGGCGTCAGGTACGTCAGGATGACGCCGGCGGCCCCGAACATTGCCAGGAAAAACACCACGAATCGCAGCGAGAGCCACGTGGACAGCGCCGCGGTGCCGCCGTGGACCGCGTGGTGAATGCTGCCGTCGAAGTGGCCCGAATCGGCCTCGACGCCCGCGTGAGCGTCGGCCGCGCCGCCCGCGTCAACGTCGGCATGATGCTGTCCCAGCCCGCCCAGGACCGAGACCAGCAGCAGTCCGCCGCCGAGGATGAGAGCGCCCCAGTACAGGCCAATCAGAACGTCGGCGGAACTCGCCAGGATGAGCGTTGCCATGCCGGATTCCAACATACGGCACCTCTCCTTGTCGTCCCTGCAAGCATAAAGGTACCCGATCTACGGCGGGCGGCCACTAGAATTCAGCGGGTTTCTCATAACACGCCGACGGCCACCGTCGTGCGCCCAGCTTACTTTGGCCAGCAGCAGTGCATGCCGGGAGATGTGAGTCAGAACTCCCGCGGCCCCAGCGTCGCGACGCACAAGCGGTCCAGCGGCAGCCGGCGGGCGTACGCTGCGACTTGCTCCACCGTGACGGCGCGCAACGCGTCGAGCTTCGGACCCTTACCGATCGGGCGGCCGAAATGGAACAGGTCGTCGCTCAGACCCGCCGCCCGCGCCCGCGTCAGGTCGTCCTCCGTCTCCGACTGGGCGATCAGGCTGTTGCGGGCGCGGTCGGTCTCCGTCGCGGTCAGGTCTTCGCCAAGCCGCCGCAACTCGTGCAGCAGCGTCTCGTACGTACGGTCGCACCGCTCCGGCGTGGTACTGGCCCCCAGGTGCAATACGCCCTGACCGCGCGGCTGTTCGTGCCACGCGCCCGCCCAGTACACCAGGCCCTGCTTTTCACGCAATTCGACGAACAGCCGGCTGCTCATGCCGCCGGACAAAACGGCCAGCAGCGCCTGCTCAACCGCGAAATCGGCGTGCTCGCGCGGCAGACCGGGCAGCGTGATGCCCACGTACTGCTGCTCCAACTCCTTGTGCTGATGCACCCGCGCAGGCTGAAACGTGAAATCCGCCGCGCCACGACCGGCTTGCGCGGCCGTGCCGAAACCGCCGAAACAGCGGTCCACCTGGACCGCGAGCGCGTCGGCGTCGAACGGACCGGCGGCGGCCACCTGAAGTCGGCCCGCGGCGTAGAACCGCCGCCAGTGTGCGCGGACGGCGTCCGGCGTGATGCGCAGCAAGCTGTCCGGCTCGCCGCCGACGTGCCGACCCAGGATGGGGCCGAGCGTCAGGCGTTGGATCAGCCGGCGGAGCAGCTCGCCGGGCTCGTCCTCCATTTGCCGCAATTCCTGCTGCGCCAGCTCGACCGCGACCCGGCAGGCGTCCTCGGGAAACGTCGGTCGGACGAACATCTCGGCGACCAGCTCAACGACGCGCGTCACAAACTCCGGCAGGCAGACGACGCGCGCCAGCATGGACTGTCGGCCGCTGTTGGTCGCCCACTGCGCCCCGAGCTGGTCGAAGGCGTCCGCCAGGCCGCGGCCATCATGCTCCTGCGTGCCCTTCGAGAGCGTGTGCTCGACGATGGCGCCGAGCCCGGTCAGCTCCGGCGGGTCGTCCACCACGCCGACCAGCATACGGAAGCACAGCGCAACCGTGTCGCGATGCGGCAACAGGTCGGCGGCGAATTCGACGCCGCTGGCTAGCTGCACATGTACGAACTTCTCAGCCCCCGCGGCGCGCGCCTCCGCGGAAGACGGAGCACCACAGAGACACAGAGAACACAGAGGAAACACGGAGAAATCGGAAGGAGAAAGCAAGAAGTCAGAAGTGCGTGCCCCCGCGCGCCGCTCGCCGTGCGCGAGCGCGGCGGCCTTCCTACTTCTGACTTCTGACTTCCTACTTCTCACTTCTTTCTCTGTGTTCTCTGTGTCTCTGTGGTTTTCTTTCTCTTCAGTGGTCGACCGGGCGGCCCAGCAACGGAGTCAGCTCGGCCAGCTTCGCGTTGAGCAGCGTGTCGTTGCGGGCCTCCATGTTCAGCCGCAGCAGCGGCTCGGTGTTCGAGGCCCGCACGTTGAACCACCAGTCGGCATATTGCACCGTCACGCCGTCGAGATAGTCGATCTCCGCGTCGCGATACTGCGCGGCGATGCGTTCAAACGTGCCCTGCTTGTCCTCGTTCTCGAAATTGCGTTCGCCGCTGGCGGCGTAGATGTTCAGAGGCTCGATCAGGTCCGCCAGCGGCAGGCCGGTGCGGGTGAGGGCGTTCACGACCGCGATGAACGCCAACATGCCGGAATCGCAGTAGTTGAAATCGCGGAAGTAGAAATGCCCGCTCAGTTCGCCGCCGAAGATACCGTTGGTCTCCGCCATCGTCCGCTTCATGAAGACATGGCCGACGCGTTCGCGGCGCGCGACGCCGCCGGCCTTTTCGATGGTCTCGGGGACGATCCGGCTGGAGCGCAGGTCGTACACGACCGTCGCCCCGGGCCGCTCGCGCAGGTACGCGTCCGCGAGCAGTGCCGTCACCAGGTCGCCCCGCACGATCTCCGCCTGGTTGTCCACGAACACGCAGCGGTCGGCGTCGCCGTCGAAGCAGGCGCCGAAGTCGGCCTTCTGCTCGCGGACGGCGTGACGCAACTGCTCGAGATTGGCGGCCACGAGCGGATTCGGCGGGTGGACGAACTCGCCGTCGTGCTCGAAGTTCAGCGGGAGCACCGTCAGGTTCGGCACGCCGTTGAAGAGGATCGGGAACCAGCGGCCGCCCATGCCGTTGGAGGCATCGACGACCACGCGCAGCGGCCGGGGCGGCAGCAGGAAGCGGTGCAGGAAGTTGCGGTAGGGCTCGGACAGGTCCATCGCCCGCGCCGCCGGCACATCCGGCGGCACAACGTGCCGCGAGATGGCGCGCGCGATGCGCTCGATTTCCTTGAGGCCCGTTTCCGCCCCGATCGGCTTGCCCTTGGCGCCGCAAATCTTGAACCCATTGTAGTTCGATGGGTTGTGGCTGGCGGTGGTCACCGCCCCGCCACAGCAGGGCATGTGATTGGTCGCAAAGTAAATCTGCGACGTGTCCACCAGGCCGATATCGACGACCGGAGTGCCGACGGCGGCGGCGCCCTCCATGAACGCCTGGCACAGCCGGCGGCTGCTCTTGCGCATGTCGCGGCCGACGATGAGCGTGTTCATCTTCGAGTCGCTGCGGTCGTAGCCCACCAGCGTGGTCCGCAGGAACTGGGCGGTCGCGTTGCCGATCCGCCAGGCCACGTCCTCGTTCAGCGGCTCGGGCACGGTCGCCCGCACGTCGTACGCCTTGAAGACCTTCTCAATCATGTCGCGTTTTTCCATCTCCAGCATCACGCGGGGCGGGCCGCCGATCGCCGCCGGGGCATAAAACGGCGTTTGCCCTTGCTCATCCTCATTGAATCGGCAACCGGGGCACTTGCGGAAATTCGCCCGGCGCCGGCCGAAGCAGATCGCGTCCGAAATGGTGATGTGCTCTTCACCTGGACAGTAGCGGCGGATTTCATCGTTCGGGTCGGGCACGCTTGAAACTCCGCGGCGGCTGGGCTCCGCGCGGCACGCAATATCGCACAGACTAACAGTCTCGCAACTGCACTGCGTGGCGCGTTCGCGGCCGCGCCGGGTTACGCCCCGAAGGGGCGTCGGGTTGTAGCCACGGGTGTCGTTCGCCGCGGCGAACGACACCCGTGGTAGACACCAGTCCTGGGTGCTGCACCCCGAAGGGGTGCCGGAAACAGCGTGGTCTTCCGCCGCCCCTTCGGGGCGGGGCCACACGGGTGCGTTTTTCCACGGGCGGCTGCGGCCTGCGGCCTGCGCCGCCCGTGGCTACAGCCCTGCACCCCTTCGGGGTACCGAACGACGGGAGCACGGCACACCTGCAACCCTCGCGGCCGGCTTCGCATCGCGCCTGCGGGGTACCGAGCGGCGCGCGCGTGGCGCAACACAGGCGCCGTGCTGAGGACACGCCTGTCCGGCCGTGCAGGTCCGCGGCGAAGCACCGGCACTGAGGGCACCGACAGCGAGCTGCCAGCGCCAGCCGTCGATGTGCGAAATCTCTCGCTTCCATCAAGTCGCAGGCTGCAACCACGGCCAGATCTTGTCCCCAAACGTCAGCAGCACCACCCCGCCCAGCGCGAGCACGAGCGCCCCCACCTGCCGCGGACCGAGCCGCTCCTTCAGGAAGACCGCCGCGAGCACCGTCGCGAAGACCACGGTCGTCTGATTCAGCACGCCGGAGATCGACGCGTCGGTGTACTTGAACCCGGCGATCCACAGCAGCAGGCTCAGGTACGTCCCGAACACCGACGCCGGGATCGCCACCCGCCAGGCCCGCGTCGGCCGAAACACGCCCCAGTGCGCCAGCCACTTCGGCCACACCAGCGTCATCACGGCGAGCGACGCCAGGCCGCCGGCCAGTCGCAACGTCGTTCCCCATAGCAACGAGACCTCCTCCAGGATCGGCTTGGCCCACACGACGCCGAACGCCATCAGCCCGACGGCCAGCGGGGCCAGCAGCATCCCGGTCACGATCTGTCCCCGCGTGCGGTGGACCGGCAGTGTGTGGCGCTCCGCCGTGAACACGCCGACCACCACGAGCGCCGCACCGACGTACTGCCACCCGCCCAACTGCTCGCCGAGCAGCAGCCAGG
>CAYMXT010000138.1:0-3850 GCA_964394415.1 uncultured Planctomycetales bacterium | reverse complement strand
CGTAGGTGCAATCGACGATCGAGATCAACCCGACGCCGATCAGGTTGAGCGAGTGAAAGAAAAGCGTGTCCGCGACGGCGATCCCGAGCACGCCGCTGAGAAACAGCACGAGCAGCTTCTCAGCCGACAGCGTGTGCAGCGGATCCAGGTTTTCGTATCCGAGCGCGATGAGCACGCCAAACGTGGCGAGGAGCAGCACCAGCCCGATCGTGTTCTTGAACAGGTTCAGCGCCAACGGCGCGATCCGTTCGCCGCTGACCTTGAATAGCACCAGCGCCAGCGCCCACATGAGCGCGGCGGCGAGGGAACAGACCTGTCCAAGCGGGTGGTTCAACTGCGCGGGGGCCATTCGTGCGAGGCATGATAGCGAGCCCGCCGCGGCCCGGCGATGAAGCGGTCAGGGGTGCCGAGGGCAATCCGAACCCCGGACGCAAGTCCGGGGCCGGCGGGCCACGCGCGCTAGGCAACGTCCTTGGCCGGCCCGCCCACCACTTGCGTGGTGGGTTCGGATGGCGCCGCCACGCAGCCCATCCGAACCCCGGACGCAAGTCCGGGGCCGGCGGGCCATGCGCGCTACGCAACGTCCTTGGCCGGCCCGCCTACCACTTGCGTGGCGGGTTCGGATCGCAGCCGACAACCGGACGACGATTGTCGGGAATCGCACCCCGTCCTAAGATGACGCCGGCCCGCCCGTACCGGCGGGTCGTCGCCGCGAGACCGCCATGCCGGACATCACCGAACACCTGGTCGAGCTCATCAAGTCCGTTTCGACTGACCTCTCGCCCGACATCGAGCACGCGCTCGACGCCGCCTGCCGACTGGAGGCCGACGGTTCCGCCGCCCAAGGAGCGTTGAAGACCATCCTGGAGAACGTGCGCATGTCGCGGGCCACCGGACGACCGATCTGCCAGGACACGGGAACGCCGATCTTCCACGTGTGGCACTCGGTCGGCTGGTCGCAACGCGAGTTGCTGGGGCAGGTGCGCGCGGCGGTGCGGGTGGCGACGGAGCGCTCGTATCTGCGGCCAAACGCGGTCGCGGCGCTGTCCGGCAAGAACTCCGGCGATAACACCGGCGTCGATTTCCCGACGGTCCACTGCGAGGAGTGGGGACACGATTACGTCCAGGTCGGGCTGATGCTGAAAGGCGGCGGGTCGGAAAACTGCGGGGCCACGTACAGCATCCCGTCGGAGGAGTTCGAAGCCAGCCGCGACGCCAAGGGCGTGCGCAAAGCCGTGCTCGACGCCGCGTGCCGGGCGCAGGGGTTCGGCTGTGCGCCGGGCATTCTCGGCGTCGGCATCGGCGGCGACCGGGCCACGGGGATGCTCAAAGCAAAGGAGCAGCTCTTCCGCCCGCTGGCGGACACGAATCCGAACCCGGAACTGGACGCGCTGGAAAAGCAGCTTGCCCGCGAGATCAACGAGCTGGGCATCGGCCCGATGGGCTTCGGCGGCCAGACCACGGTGCTCGGCGTGAAGATCGGCGAGCTGCACCGCGTGCCCGCGTCGTTCTTTGTCTCAATCGCCTACATGTGCTGGGCGGACCGGCGAAAGATCGCCACGATCCGGAATGGGAGCCTGGCGATCATGGCGGCGAAATAGCGTGAGAACGTGAGAACGTGGGAACGTGGGAACGGTCCCTGCCCCGAGGCGCCCGCAGCGTTCTCACGTTCTCACGTTCCCACGTTCTCACGTTCCCACGTTCCCACGTTCTCACGTTCCCACGTTCCCACGTTCCCACGTTCCCACGTTCCCACGTTTCCACGTTCCCACGTTTTCACGTGGCCACCGCAACGGAGTCCCGTCCATGTCCACCCGACTGACCGTCCCCATCGCCGAACAGGCCGTCCGGGCCCTGCGCATCGGCGAGCAGGTGCTGCTCACCGGCGTGCTGTTCACCGGCCGCGACGCGGCCCACAAGTACATGAAGGAGACGTTCATCGCCGGCCCGTGCCCGGACGGCGAGCGTGCGGTGTACGCGACGCTAAGGCAGGGCCTCGCCGGCGGCGTGATCTACCATTGCGGTCCGGTCGTCAAGAAGCGCCCAGACGGCAAGTACGAGTTCGTCGCCGCCGGGCCGACGACCAGCATCCGCGAGGAGCCTTACCAGGCCGCGGTGATCGAACATTTCGGCGTGCGGGCGGTGATCGGCAAGGGTGGGATGGGTGCCAAGACGGCGACCGCGTGTAAGCAGTTCGGCGCGGTCTACCTGCACGCGATCGGCGGGGCAGCGACGTTGATCGCCGAGACCGTCAAAGAGGTCGTCGCGGTACACAAGCTCGAATTCGGCGTGCCCGAGGCGTTCTGGCAGATTCGCGTGGTCGATTTCCCGTGCGTGGTGACGATGGATGCCCAGGGGCAGAGCCTGCACGACAAGGTCCGTGCGGATTCGCAACGCAAGCTGGCGGAGCTGATCGGTCGGTGAACCGCACGGCCTTTTCAGTGGTGCGTAGCACAGACGAATCGTCTGTGCTCCACTGCACAGACGGATCGTCTGTGCTCCACTGCACAGACGGATCGTCTGTGCTCCACGCACGAGGTCTGTGCGCCACGCACGAGGTCTGTGCGCCACGCACGAGGCGCGGCCCGCTTTCCGCTATAATCACCGCCTTGAACGGTGGGTCGCGCCGGCGGTGTGAACGCCCCGGCAACGTGAGGAAGCGCAGACGATGAACCGCATCCGCCAAATCTCCACACTCGGCCAGGCCATCTGGCTCGATTTCATCAGCCGCGACCTCGTGCGCAGCGGCAAGCTCGCCGAGCTCGTGGACGAGGGCATCACGGGCGTCACGTCCAATCCCGCCATCTTCCACAAGGCCATCACCGGCAGCGCCGTCTACGACGACGATATCCGCGCCTTGGCCGCCGCCGGCAAGAGCACCCTCGAAATCTACGAAACCCTCGCCACCGCCGACGTCGGCGAGGCCGCCGATTGTCTCCGCGGCATCTATAACGAGACCCACGGCCGCGACGGGTTCGTCAGCCTCGAGGTCAACCCGCACCTCGCCCACGACACCGACGCCACCATCGCCGAGGCGCGCCGGCTCTTCGCGACGCTCGGGCGGCCCAACGTGATGATCAAGGTGCCCGCGACGGACGCCGGCCTGCCCGCCATCCGCACGCTGATCGGCGAGGGGATCAACGTCAACGTCACGCTGATCTTCGCCATCGCGATGTATGAGAAGGTGATGGAGGCGTATCTCGACGGCCTGCGACGCTTTCAACAGACGGGCCGGCCGCCCGGCCTGGTTTCGTCCGTGGCGTCGTTCTTCATCAGCCGCGTGGACACGCTGGTGGACAAGATCCTCGATCACCGCACCAGCCACGGCGAACCGCACCTGGAGCCGCTCTACGGCCTGGCCGCGGTCGCGAACGCGAAGCTCGCGTATGCGCGGTACCGGGCGCTCTTCGAGGGACCGCGCTTCGAGGCGCTGCGGGCCGCCGGGGCGCGCGTGCAACGTCCGCTGTGGGCCAGCACCAGCGCGAAGAACCCGCAGTACCCAGACACGAAATACGTCGATCCACTGATTGGCGTGAACACGGTCAACACGGTGCCGCCGAACACGCTCGACGCGATTCGCACGCACGCCGTGACGGCCCAGACGATCGAGCGTGACCTCGACCAGGCCCACAAGCTGATGGCGGAGTTCGCGGGCCTGAAGCTCGACCTGGACTGGGTGACGGCGGTGTTGCTCGAAGAGGGCCTGAAGCTGTTCGTCGACCCGTTCGACAAGCTGCTGGCGGACCTGGACCAGAAGCGTGTGACGCTCACGCAGCCCGTGCGGGCCTGACCGTCGGCGCGCCCGAGCCGCGAGCGCGCCCGAGGCGCGAGCACGCCCGAGCCGCGAGCG
>CAYMXT010000137.1:0-11276 GCA_964394415.1 uncultured Planctomycetales bacterium | reverse complement strand
GTACGCAGCGTCTTGGGGCTGGCCGCCGTGCTGCTGATCGGCGTGGGCGTCGGCACTTGGGGCGTCGCGCCCGCGGTCGTGGCCCCGACACGGGAGTCGTCGCCGCCGATTCAGTACGCGAGCGGGAAGATGCCGGTGGCCGACGCCGCAACGAGTTTTTGGTCCGCCGCGCGGTTGTGTGCCGTGGCGCAAGCCGCCAAGCCGGTCGGGCCGGCGCGGCTGGTGTGGCGTTCCCCGATTTCCAAACCCGAATGGCGAGGTGAGCTATGAAACGGATGATTTGGGCAACGGTGCTGGGGCTGGTGGCGTTGGTCGGTTGCGTGCCGGAGAAGCGCGTGTCCTGGTCGCCTGATGGGCGCTGGGCGACGGTGCGGGCGGGCGACGGACTTTACCTTTGCGATCCAAACGGGAAGCTGTCGGAGCGCGTCGCGGAGCATGTCACGAGCGTGGCGTGGTTTGCGGATTCGCGGCGGGTGCTGCTATCGCGCAGCGTGCCGGCGAAGACGTGGTCGGAGCTGAGCGCGGGGCTGCCGGCGGACGAGGTTGCGCGGCTGACGGAGCTGGGCAAGCAGCTCGCGGCGGAGGTGGCGCGGCACGAGGGCAACTGGGACGACTTCAAACCCCGCATGTTGGAAGAGCAAACCGGCGAAGTCGTCGCCGCGGCGCTGCTCCACGTGCGGGATCACGCCACGCCGGAGCTGCGTGCCAAGGTCGGCGAGAAGTGGGCAGACCTGGAGAAGATCGCAGGGTCATTGAGCACGCTCCAGATCGCGGAGGTCGCGGGCGCGACCCTGCGGCTGGGTGACGCACTGTGTCGCGTGGTGGCGCCGCTCGGAGATTTGCGGCTGTCACCCGACGAAACGCACGTCGTGATGTCCTCGACGCTGCCCGGCGACAACGCGCCGAAACGGCTCCTGGTCGCCGCGCTGGAGCCGAACACCGTGCCGCGCGCCGTGGCTGAGTATACATCTCTTTTTGCCGATTGGTCGGTGGACGGGCGGAGTCTGTACTTTGCCGCCGGCAGCGTCGGGGCTGTGAAAGGCGGCGACGCCCTGCGGCTGGGCGCGATCGCGCGGCGGTCGGTGCGCGACGAAAAGGGGACACTACTCGATACGTTCGCGGAGCCCGAGCACCTGGCCGGCATCCTGTTCGAGGAACAGACGATGGTGCGCTGTCTGCGCGACGGGCGCGTGCTGTTCCTGACGCTTGAAGTACACATGCCGAGCGCGACGAAGGACATGGCGCAGCAGCCGACCCTGTTTGCCTTGGATCCGGACCGGCAGTCCACCATCGTGCGTTTGACGCCCCGGCAAGCACAGGCTGAGCTGGCGGAAATACTACCCGTTTTTGAGTTGAGCCCGGACCAGACGCACATCTGCCTGGCAGGCCCGAATGGCCACGTGCTCGTGGTGACGATCGCGACCGGCGCTGCGTGGGAACTCGCGTCGGACGACGACGTGGATGAGCTGCGGACGTTGCCGACCTGGCGCGCGGACAACGAGTTGTGCTTGAACTTCGGTCCGGCCCAGGGTGCGCCGACCGGGCGTGCCGAACTCGTCCTGGCCAAGCTGGACTGGCAGGAGCAGAAATCCGCGCGGCGCGCGCTGAGTGCCGACTGGCCCCCGGCGGTGGTGGAGGACTTTCTCGTCAAGAAGCCGGAGCAGCAGGCGACGACGCAGCCGACACCGTAACCGAACCGACGCGGGAAGGGACTGCCGCGGAGCAAGGTACCGGAAGGGAATCACACACCAAATCACCGTGCGCGATTCGGCGGCGCAGATCCGAGCCGACCGCGCGAGCGGTCGCACGTTTGTCCACGAGCTGGCGCTCGCGGCTCGGACAGCACTTACCGCGGTACGACGTGAAGCACGAACCCAGGCGCGTCTGCAACTGGCCCGCGGGCCCGGCCAACGTCTTCAATCGCCCCCCGCTGGGGCTCCCACGATATGGCCACCCGCCGGGGCCACGGGCTTGCGCCTGTGGTTATCACAGGACGCCGCTCGGCGGCGGCGTTTGTGCCGTGCTCCGCGGCTGCCCCCGCAAACCGCGTGGCAGACGCTGCTGGTCGCGGCGCGGCCGGCGTCCGCCTGAATGCGTGAGTGCCACGCGGCATTTCGGCCTCACGCCAGCGCCGGCGCCATTCCGTTCGACGCAAGGCCGCGCGGCCGGCGGAGCAGGTAGATCAGCGTACACGCCGCCATCAGGGACAGGTCGATCACCGCCGTCAGGAACATGTACCGCACGACCGCGCCCGTGCCGAAGCCGTAGCTGTGCAGACCCATGCCGAGCACGAAGTTCACGCCCAGGTACGTCATCAGAATCAGCCAGAACGCCAGGATGCTCTTGAACGCCGTGGCGAACTGACCGCGCGCGAGCACAAACGTCACCATTGCCGCCGCGGTGCCCACTAGCGCCAGGATCTTATTCGGCGTGAGCGGCGCCAGCGTCGGCAGGACGACGACGAACAGCCCCACGGCGAACGCCGCGGCCAACGCGTAAACCCAGCGCGGCTGGCGTTCGCGGTCCACCCGCACGTGCAGAATCGCCATGTAGCCCAGAAACGCGACTAGCGACCACACTTCCTTGGGGTCCCAGCCCCAATAGCGCCCCCACGAGGACGCCGCCCACATGCTCCCGGTGAAGATGCCGACCAGCAGCAGAATCGCACCGACGTGGATGTACCAGTAGTGCATCTCGTCGAGGGCGTCGCGCAGCGCCCGGCGGGCCGGCGCGGCGGCCATCGCGATCAACTGCACATGCGCCACGAGCACCCCCAGCGCCAGCACGGAATACGACACCATGATGATCGGCACGTGGATCGACATCCAGATCGTGTCGAGCAGCACGGGCGGAGACGGCCGGATGAAATGATCGAGCGGCAGGCAGTCCGCCAGGATCAGGGCCAGTGCGCCCATCCCCGACGCCGTCAGCGGCACCACGCGCTGCCGCTGCACCAGCAGCGCGAGAATCGCGAACGCGCCCATGCCCCAACTCAGCAGCAGCAGCGACTCGAACATGTTGGTCGCCGGGATGCGCCCGGCGATCTGCCAGCGCAGCCAGAGTCCGTAGCTAAGCACCCCGAAGCCCGCCAGCATGACGAGCACCGCCAGACCGTCAAACCACCGGCGTTTCGCCGCCAGCGCGACCGCCGACACGAGCGCCCCGGCGAGCATGATGAACCACGCCGTCCGGTACGGCCGCAGGCGGTTGTAATCCAGCTCCACGCCGATCAGCCGGGCGTCGGGCCGCCGGGCCGCGGGCAAGGCCTGGAGGGCGGTCCGCAGTTGCCCGACGGCGGCGGTGAAGGCCGCCCGGTCGTCCTTGCGAAACGCGTCGCGCAGGGCGTTCCAGGCGGTCCGCACGCCTTCCGTGGCCGTGTCGTCCGCCTTCGTCGCCGCGATCGGCGTCCATGCCCCGAGCACGTCCTTGGCGTCGGGGACCACGCGGATGACTTGACCGCTGAAAGCCCGCTCGAGCGCCCGCAGCTTGGCGCTGAGGTCGCTGACCTTCGACTGAAGCGGGTCCAGCTTCTTGCCGCCTTCGACCTGGGAAAGCTCCTCGATCAGCGCGCGCAGCGGCGCGTGCCGCGTCAGCTCGTGGTACGAAAACAGCGATTTGTTCGCGGGCAACTTCAACTCGGCGCGCAGCTCGGCATTCGCGATCGTGATGAGGCCCTGGCTGCGCCACTCGTCGGCGTCAAACGTCCACGCCAGCAGCCACAGCACCGGATCCTGCCCGCCAAAATGCGTGTCGCCGGTGACGGACTCCACCACGTCGCGCGCGAGCGTGTCCAGCGGCGGCCAGCGGCCGTCGTGTTGCACCGGCAGGCCGCGCAACGCGTCGAGGTCCAGGTTGGCCGGCAACTTGGCCGCGGCCGATGGCGCCAGCGACGCGAGGATGACGAGGATGAGCTTGAGGCGCGAAAGCGACATCACGTGTTATTCCCTGCCGGATGACGCCGCCCCCACAACCGCGTCGCCAGCGCGATGACCATCCCCGTGATCAGCGATACATACCCCGCAAACGCGATCGGCTGCCCCCAATCGCGCGAAACGCTGAGGATCGAGGTCGAGCGCCCGCCCTCCTGGTTGTAGCTGGACTGGAATAGGTTGTAGCCGCCGAACTCCAGCGGCGAGTTCATGCTGATGACGGCGCTGCGCGTCCGGCCGGTCGTCGGATCGGTCACGCTGACGTGACTCTCGAACGACCGCGGCCGCTGCTCGCCGGGATACGGGACGATCTGGAAACGCTCCAGCTTGAGCGAAAAACCGAGCGGCTGCGTCTCGTCCACGTACGACACCTGGTGGGCCACACCATCGACCATCAAGCGCTGACTGCGGTTCTTCTGAAGCCAGATTTCGTTGGTCTGCACCGGGGTCGTCGCCCGCACGAGCAGGCCCGGCGCTCGCTGGGCACGGACGGGCAGCACCGGCTCAAGCTGCCACTGCACGCGGGCATTCTCAAACCGCCGCAGCACGCGGAACGGATGGTTCGGCCACGGCGATTCAACCGCGGTGCCGATTTCCAGCTTGCGAACCAACGGCTCGCCGCCCGCGGGGTTGAACCGTACGTGCAGCGCGCCCCCGGGACCGTTGAGCAGCTCGATCGGCGCGGTCGTCACCGGCGCATCGCTCGCCGTGAACCGGACCTTCGCCCCTTCCTCCGACATGCCGGCGTGGCTGGCCGCGAAATCGGGGAACCGCGCAAACGCCCGCCGCGTCTCTTTGCCCGACGGACCTTCCAGCTCCACCTCGACAAACGGATTCATCGGCCGGTCGGAGGCGTTCACAATCTCGCGGTTCTGGCCGACCGTGGCGTGCGGCAGATACCGCAGCAGCTTCGCCGTGAGGCCGGTCTCCCCCAGCGGGATGGCGTGGTCCAGCCCTTCCTCGACCGAGAATTCAAATGTCTTCCCCTGGTAATCGATGTGGACTTGCCCCTTTGAGGTGGACGCGCCGACCGCCGGTCCGGCCAAGAGTCGGTCCAGCTCCGCCTGGTCGGTCACCTCACGCAACGCGACCTCGATGTCGCCCAGGAACCCGCCGCGGCCGGCGAGCACCCACACGCTCTCGTCGTGCCCGCCCCCGGACAGCGCCACCTCGACCGCGAGCTGCCGGACCGGACTGTCGTCGGTGACCTGCTGCTCCCAGTCGCTATCCGGCAGGTAACGCACAACCTCCAGCCTCAGCTTGCCAAGCGTCAGCTCCGGCGCTTGGCGGAACTCGGTCGCGCGGAGCGGATTGCCAATCCGGCCGGCCAGGCTAAGCGACGACGTGTTCTGATCCGCGGCACACGTCACCGCGACCGCCTCGCGCCCGGTCAGCGCGAACTGATCGACGGTGTCGCCATCGTTTATCCCGACCTGCCCGCTGATGCCGTACCGCTCCGTCACCGCCGCCCCGACCAGCGTCACGACGATCCCCACGTGCGTCAGCACGAACCCGATCTGCTTGCGGCTGAACGGGAACCGCAGCAGCATCGCGGTCAGCGCGTTCAGGCCCACCAGCCCGAGCAGCAGCTTGAACCACCAAGCAGTGTAGTAGGTGTGAAGGGCCTGCTCAGTTCCGTGCCCGGTTTCGTAGATCGTCGCGAGCGACAGCGCGACCAGCAGCAGTACGAGCAGGACGGCGGCCAGTCGCAGGGAGCCGATGGCTCGCAGTATCCCCTTGAGGCCAGCGTTGTTCGGTTCGCGTGTTGTGTCGTTCATAGTTCTTCCGGGCTACTGTAGTTCCGCTGGCCGCTTGCAGATGCCGTGCCGCCCACCACTCGCGCGATGGGGTCGGATGGCGCGTGCCAACCAATCTGAACCCCGGACGCAAGTCCGGGGCCCGCACGTCCATCAGCCCACCACTTGTGTGGCGGGTCTGGATGGCGACCCACACCACAAGGCCGCAGAGTGTAACACGTTGCGTTTTCCTGTCCGTCGAACCGCAGATTCCCAATTGTGAGAAACTGCCGTTCTCGCAAACGAGAAATCCGGCCCGCCCGCCGCGCCTTCACCGCCGCCGGGCACGCGACGAGCTGCCCCGGTCTGGCCCGTACTCCTCGTTATTGTGATCCTCGCCGTGACACACCAGGGTGCAGCTTCCTGCGAAACGGCCCAGGTCGGTGAACCGCAGCACGCCGTTGCGAGGTTGGACAATCGCGACATCAAAGTTGACCAAGTGAGTGTAGTCTGATCCCCCGCCGCCGGTCAGGCTGACGCCGTGGGGATCGTGACAGGCGGAACACGGCGTCCGCTCCTCGACGATGTGCTTGCGGTGTTCCGGGAAGCTCTCGTCGGCCAGGATGCTGTTGCGGCGATGGCACTCATAGCACAGCGCGTACTCATATGCCGATTCGGCCACATCGTCGTGGACGGTGTAATTGCGTTCGAGCAGAAAGCTATTGCTCGACCCGTGCGGGCCGTCGGGGCCGGAGCCACCGGCCCGGCGGCCTTGGTCATTGTTGTGGCAGTCGGTGCAGCGCAGCAGCGACCCGTGCGGCAGACCTGGGATGAGGCTGACCGTGTCGGTGCTGGTCGCCGGGGCGATCACGGGGTGGTAGCTCGGGTTGCCCGCGCCGAAACGGAGCCGGAGGTTGGCGACGTGCGAACGCCGATGAATGCGGCCGGAAACCTGCACGGCCGTGTCGGCGTGGCAGCGGAAGCACACTTCGTACTCGTATTGCGCTTCGAGTAACGGTGCGCCGCCGGAACTGACCCCGCGCACCTTGCGCAGCGTCGCCCCGATCGGAATGTAGCCGGGGAGTCCAGGCTCCTGCGTGACGGCGTGGGCATTGTGACAGTCGGCGCACTCGACGTGGGTCTGCGTGCTGGCCGCGGGTTCGACGGGGTCGTGGACGTGCAGGTAGAGGCGCGGATCGTGGGCGGCCAGCTTGTTCAGTTCCGCCTCGATGTTGGTCCGTGCGATCTGGCCGTCGTGGCAAGCGAGACAGTTCTCTTCCTCCGCCTCCAGAATGAGCAAGCGTTCGTGGCCGCCGGCGGTGTGCGGGCGATGACAGCTTCGACAGGCGTTCTCGGCGACGGTGCTGTAGGGCCAGGTGACGCCCGGCGCGCCGCTGACGCTCGCCCCTGAAGTTTGGTGCGCGGAACTGGACCAGCCCGTCATGGTGTGGCACGTCGTGCAAAGCAGCCCGAACGAGTTGCTCATCACGAGGAAGCTGCCAAAGACGTTCTTGTGGGCATCGTGGCAGGAGGTGCATTGCAGTTGCCCGGTGTTGTCGAGGCGGATTTGCGGGGGCAACGTGAGCGGGCTGGCAAGCTGGCCGTCGGCCATCGCGAGCCCCGTCGTGTACTCGAAGCTGATGGGGTGGTCGTCGGAGAGGTCGGTCCCGAGGTTCGTGAGGCCGGCGGGCAGAAAATCGCCCCCCATCATGCGGATGCGGTCGGGGCGACTAAGGACGCTGCCGAGCGCGATCGTGCCGTCGTGGCAGCTCAGGCAGAGCTTGCTGGCGCCGGTGGGCTGGCCAGGCTGGGCATTGAGTGTCGAGGACTGATAGATCGTGTAGCTGGCCTGGGAAAACTCGCGGTTCCAGAGCGGCCGCATCCCGCCGGTGTTGTGCGGGGCGTGGCAGAAGATGCAGACCTGTTGCTCGGATTCGGCCCGGACCAGGCCGGGGCCGCTGACCGAGAGGTTGTGGACGGTCTCGGAAACGCGGTCTTGAGCCGGACTCGCGGAAATGGTCCAAAGCACAAAGGCCGTAAGGAATCCCAGGCCCGCCGCAACCTCTCGTCCTTTGTGTGTGCTCGGCGCTTCACTCACGACGCTTGCGCGCGGCTTCGGCAGCACCCCGAAGGGGTGCCGGGTTGTAGCCACGGGTGGAGTCCGCGACAGCGGACGACACCCGTGGTAGACACCCTCCGCCGGCCTTGCACCCCGAAGGGGTGCCGGAATCGTCGTCTGCCTCCGCCGCCCCTGCGGGGCGGGTATCCGCTCTTGCGCAACTTCCACGGGCGGCTCCGGCCTGCGGCCTGCGCCGCCCGTGGCTACAGCCCGGCACCCCTGCGGGGTGCGACAACCGCGATGCAGTTCCATCGTCCGACACTCACTCGCGGTGCGAGAAGCGCGCCGCACGCATTGCCCCACGGCCGCAAGCCAACCTGCGCTGGATCGAATTCGTCGCCGCGTCACGCTTTCACCTCGATTCCGCACCGCGCGGTGCGGACGTGGGCCGCCGGTTCTCATGCATGGGCTGTGCCGCATCGCCGCTCGCCTCCGGCGTTCGCAGGTACTGAAAAACCTGCACCCGTCGATTGTATGAGTCGCACACCCAAATGCGGTCCTGCGGGTCGATGAAGATGCCGCCGGGCAGCCAGAGCTGGCCGGGCCCCGTGCCTTCCTGGCCGAACACGAGCAGCAATTGCCCGCGCCGGTCGAAAACCTGGACGTTCTCGAACCGGCCGTCGACGACGTAGAGGTGCCCGTCGCTATCGAGGGCCAGCCCTTTGGGCAACGCCAGGTCGCCGGGCGCGTCGCCCGCCTGGCCGAACGTGACGTGCGGCGCGCCGGCCTGCGTCAGCCCCTGCACGCGATAGTTGCCCGTGTCCACGACCCACACGGTGTCGCCGTCGAGCGCGACATCGCAGGGGAAATTGAACTCCCCGGGCTTGGCCCCGCGTGTTCCGACTACCCGGCGCAGCGCGCCGTCACGCCCCAAAATCTTCACATCGTGCCCGGCCACGTCCGCAACGTACAACTCGTCTGCAACCGGGTCGTAACGCACCGCCACGGGACGATGAACCTCCTCCGGCAACGTCAGTGATTCGACGAGCGCTCCGGAATCCGCGGCCAGGCGGTGAATGGCCACGTCCTCCGCGTCGCACACGTAGAGGGTCTCGTCCGGCCCCAGACAGACCCCGACCGGCGTCAGCAGGCGCGTTGGCCCCGCGCGTTCCACCTTCTGGTACCCGCGCCGTTCGAGATCGAACTGGTGCAGACACCGCCCGCCGGGGTCCGCGACCCAGACCCGCTGGCCGTCGGCGGTGCAGACGACGCTGCGCGGCCCGTACAGCTCCGGCGGGACCGGCGCGCCCAGCAGCCAATCGCCGAGCGTCTGAAACAACTTCGGCGGGGCGTTCAGATCGGCGGCGGAGCGAAGCTGGCCGATATAGCGGATGCGGGCCGCGGCCGGCGGGGCGGGCCACACGATCGGCGGGCTGACCTCGGGGAAGATCGGCCTGGCCGGTGCGCAACCCAGCGCCAGCATCAGAACCCCGGACGCAAGTCCGGGGCCGAACGCCCACCACTTGCGTGGTGGGTTCAGAACCCCGCACGCCAGTGCGGGGCCCGCACGCCAGTCGGCCCACCACTTGCGTGGTGGGTTCAGAACCCCGCACGCCAGTGCGGGGCCCGCACGCCAGTCGGCCCACCACTTGCGTGGTGGGTTCGGATGCGCCGCCGGTCCGAACCCCGGACGCAAGTCCGGGGCCGGAGGCTGCATGCCCTCCAGCCCACCAGTTGCGTGGTGGGTTCGGATGACGCCGCCGCACATCGCCGCCGAAATCGGCGCTTTCTCGGTCCTCATGCTCAGAACTTTCGCCTCACCTGCACAAAAAACGCCGTCGATTCGTTGCGGGCGAAATTGTCGTCAAACTGCTTTTGCTCCGCGGTGATCCGGAACTCGATCTGGCGAATGAGCCATTCGAGCGCGAAGCTCAGGTCGATGCCGCGCTGATCGCCGGTAAGCGAGTCCGTGCCGTCACGATACACCGCCGCGCCCTCGAACGTCAGGCTGCGCCAGAGGGCCTGCCGGTAGCGGCCTTCGAGCGTGAATAGGCGCGTGTCGCGGTCGCGCGGCGGGTCGTACGAAGTATCAGTCCAGGCGGCACGGATGGCGGCGGTCCCGCCGAACTTGAAGTGGTAGGAGTATCCCGCCCGCAGCCGCAGGGCGTCAAAGGCGTTGATGGTGGAGAAGTGGTCCTCATACTCGGCCCCCAGGTCGAGCGACCCGCGCCGAAACTCGACGCCCAGGATATGGGCGGTGATATCCTCCGGCACCGCCCCGCTTGCTGATACCGGTGAAATCGACTGGTTCTGCCAGCGCAGGCGATAATACGGCGACAGGCCGAAGCTGAAATCTTGCCGCACGCCCAACTCCTGCCGCACGGTATCGAGCTTGAACGACCCGCCCAGGCGATAGATGTAGTCGATGAGTACCGTTTGGCGGTCGGCGATGCGGCCGGTGGGAATGCGCTCGATCTCGATCCGGTCGCCGACCGTGCGCAGCCGGTAGTCGCGCTCAAGCTGATAGAACGTGATGCCGTCCTCGGCGGTGATGACGAGCGAGCCGGTGTCGATGTTCGGGTTGGTCAGGACAATCGGATCGGGGTCGCGGAACATCTGGCGTTCGTCGCGGATTTCGGCCCGCATCTCGCGGCCCTCACGGCTTTCCTGTTCCAGGTGGGCCATGTAGTCGGCCCGCAGCGTGCCGAACGGGTTCTTCTTCTGATAGTTGAGCCGGCCCTCGACGCCCCACAGATCGATCTTCGCGCCCGATTCGAAGTCCTGCCGCTGGGCGAATCCGATCAACTGCGAAACCAGGCTCTCGAACAGCCGGTGTTCCACCGCACCTTGAAACCGAAAAGTCCGCTCTTCGAGCGGCGGCAGGTTGGCGAGGCTGCCGCGCGTCTGATCGCGGGCCTCGAACTCGTACCACGAACGCAGCGTGTCGGTGTGCTGGAGGCGCAGCCGCTCGCGCCAGCGCAGCCGGTCCGTCTCGAGCGAACCGTGTTGACGGTAGTAGTTCAGCTCGGATTCCAGGCGGTTGCGGTGCTTCTCGCCGAATTCCAGCCGGTGCGCGAGCGTGAACTCATCGGACCCGTAATCCAGCTCCACCGGCGTAACGGCCGCGGTCCGTTCCTTGACCCCCTGGTGCTCGTAGAGAAACGAGAGCACGTTGTGCTCGCTGAACTTGTAGGCCGTATCGAACCGCAAATTCACGTTCCGCCGGTCGGATTCCTCGGCGGTGCCGGCGAACGGGTGATACTTCACGGCGTTGTAGTCGAACTGGAGCCGCGTGGGCATCTTCGGGTCGAGGTACTGCCAGGTCAGGCCGTAGTTGTCCGTGGTGGTCTCGACGCTCGAGCGGAACAGGCGCGGCTCGATCCCCTGCGACCGCCGGGCGTAGACGAAACCCGGGTACTTCTTCTGCTTGAGCACGTTGCCAGTGAAATCGAATTCGAGGACGGTGCCGTCGTCGCTGCCGTCGGTCACGCGGCCACCAAAATCTTCCCGGAAGCTGTGTTGCAGCAGACCGAACAGCCCGCCCAGCGCAAA
>CAYMXT010000136.1:0-11488 GCA_964394415.1 uncultured Planctomycetales bacterium | reverse complement strand
CCCGCCCGTCGAGGTAACTGACTGCCCCGCTCGCATGGCGAGCCGCCCGGGCGCGGGCCTGGGCGAACGCGAAAACGCATGCAGGAGACGAACGATGAGCAAGAAGACCGTGAAGCAGGCGGCGAAGGCGACGAAGACGCCGAAGGCCGTGAAGGCGGCCACGACGCGCAAGGGCACCAAGGCCGCGACGCCAACGAACGACAAGCCGCTCAGCGGGCTCGACGCGGCGGCGAAGGTTTTGGCCGACGCGGGCCAGCCCATGCGGGCGCGCGAGCTGGTCAACACGATGAGCGAGCGCGGCCTCTGGAAGAGCGGCGGCAAGACGCCGTGGGCCACGATTTACGCGGCCGTCATCAGAGAGATCGCCGCCAAGGGCAAGGCGTCGCGGTTCCGCAAGACCGACCGCGGGCTGTTCGCGGTCAACGCGTAGCGCCGCCATCAACATGCCTCCGTTTCACATGCACCCTGGCCGACCGGCCGGGGTGTCTCTTCGGCTGTCGCCAGTTCTGCTTCCAGCCGCTTGAGTCGTACCCATTCCGTCAGCGGCACGATCACCACGTCCATCGCGCGGTAGCGCCGGATTCCCAAGGGCCGGCCGGTGCGCGCGACCTCGTGGCAGGCGTAGCCCAGGATGGCCCGCACGTGGCTGATCGGCATACCGAAAATGTCGCCGTTATCGGCCATCGAAAAATCCTGTACCAAATAAACTCAGTCGGGATCGTTCCGCGTTCCCGGCGGCCTCACCGGCCGCTCTCGCCAGGTAGGACCCGTGCCGCCCAGAATGCACAGGCGTGGCGCGGTTCCTTTCCGCCCAGATGGGCCACCGCTCGCGGTGGGAACGGTCGAGCGCCACGTTTTTGTTTGTGGGCGATGGCGAACCGCCGCCGCCAGCCGAGAGGACAGAATGTCCACCTTGAGCGGGCCAGCGAACCCTGCCACAAAGGCCGCCACGTTTCCCACGTGGCAGACATGGTCAACTTTGGCACACTTGGCAGCCTTTCCCCGAGGTAAGGCTGCCATCTCTGCCAAATATGACCTAACTTTTTGAGTGGGTGTCATGGCCATCTTCCTGGCAGCCTTTCAACTTGCAGCGCCACCGGCCGCCGCGACCTTTCTCTTTGTACGATTCGGCCACCGCCTTCTTGGCTCGCCACAGCGTGCGTTCGCTGATCCCCTCGGCCTCGGCCGCTGTGGACAGGTCATCCGACAACATGTCGCCGCCGTTGGCGGTAATGGTGTCGATGACGAACTGGCGGGCGTCGTGCTGGACCTTGGCCTTGCGGCCGCCGCCATCGAGGGCGTCGTCGGCCCGGATGTTGACCGGATCGGATTCCCAAGCCACGCGGGCCACGCTGCCCACCGGCTCCAGCGCATAGGCCAGGCCGGTTTCGTCCGCACCGAGGTTATTTTTGACCGGCACGAACAGCCGCCGCCGGCCGGTCTCATCCTCGTCGTCGCGGACCACGGCCCACACGGCCCGGGCAGCCGCCACGAATGCGAGCGACCCCATCGCGCGGTAGATCGCTGGCAGCGTATTGGCCTTGTTGAGGTGCGTGACCGCCAGAACGGCGACCTTGTGGCGGGCCGCCAGCTCGAACAGCCTGGCCAACACGGCGCGGACCTCGGCGTTCTTGTGCGAGTCCGTTTGGCCCAGGTACGCAGTGAGCGGGTCAATGATCACGAGGCGACAATCGGGTTGCTGCGCAATCGCCGCTTCCAGCGCGGGCAGGTCTTGGGTGAGGTCGAAGTAATCGTCCCGCGTCTGGCCCGTGACGAGCACACGCCGCACGGCTTGGATCGCGACGATGCGCGCGGCGTCAGCCTGGGCGGCATCCAGTCTGGGGCGGATCGTGTCGGCCAGATCGTCCTCCGCGCTGAGCAGCACAACGCCGCCCGGCGGATTGGGCAATAGCGGCAGGTCGGGCCAACTCGTTCCGCTCGACACGCGCGCCGCCAGGTCCAGCGTGACGAACGACTTACCCAAGCCGGGGTCGCCGGCCAGCAGCGTCAGCTTGCCGAGGGGGATACGCCCGGGCCACAGCCAGCGGAGCAATTCGGGCTGCACATCGCAGACGCGCACCAGCACCGGGCTGGCATTCTGCGTCGCCGGCGCGTGTCGTACGGCGGGATCGGGATGCAGCATCCGCTCGATGTTGCCGAGGGGCGGCGCGCTCAGGATGCGCTCCAGATGCGCCTGCGCGGCAGCCGCCTCCGGCGCCTCGCCCTGGGTGCGCACCGCTTCTGCACGCAGGTTCTCGATCAGCCTGCGCTCGGCGGCGCTCGCCGGCGGCGCGAGCCGCGACACGGCCTCCCAAGCGTACCGCTGGTAGCGTTCATATTGCTCGCGCGACTTGATAAGCGGTCCGCGCGGGCGCTCTGACATCCCGACCTGTGGCGCCATCACCGCGGCCATTCCGAAAACGTGCCCCCACAATCGCCGTGGAACGCGGTCGCGGCCGAGCGGCGGGCCGTCCGATTCCGGCGGGTCGAGTGGACACGCACTGGTCCAATCGAGCCGCGCCGGTTGCTCGGCAGCCCAAGCGCGCAGCTTTTCGAGCCACGGCCGCACGCCCTTGCGGACGCCCTCGGCCCGGGCGCGCACTGCGGCGAGCGCGCCCTGCGTTGCTCCACGCAGCACGGCCGCCCGGCGGTCGGACCAGCGCTCGAAGCCCACGTTCGGTTTTCCGTGATAGATGTCGCCGCGTCGTTTGTGCAATCGCGCCTCGAAATCGGCCGCCGCTTCGAGGTCGCCCTCGGCACAGCGCGAAGCACCGATCAGGTAGCCGACCCGGAAGGCGCGCTCGACTTCTGGTGGATTGCCGATGTCCCAGCCGGTGATCCTCATCCGGTGCGGATACTGGCGTAGTAGTTCCCCGAGCGTCACGGGCCGTGGGATGTCGCGGGCATTCTCGCGGGTGGTGATCATCACGCCGCCTCCCGCTGAGATTCGCGCTGCCACTCGGCGAGCAACCAGTTCGCCAAGACTTCCGCGCGCTCCTGCCAGCGATCGTCCGCTTCCCGCGTTGGAGGCGCGGCCACTACGGTCATTTCGATCGGCCCCACGCGCTCCGTCACGTCCTGTTTCGCACGCTCCATCGTGCTACCCTCCATGTCAGCAGCGTCAGTTCCTCCGCCCGGTGCCCACCGGACGACCGGCGCGTTTCAACGCCATTTCGATGATTTCGAGGTGGTCCTCCCGGATCAGCCGGCGGCCGGCCACGATCGGGCACAGGTCGTCGCGCAGCCGGCGGCGATAGAACAGGTCGGACACGTCCTTGGGGTTCGCGCCCAAACGCCTCGCAGCTTCAGACACGGACAGCAATTGCATCGCGGATTCCTCCACACGTGGGCGGCCGCCGCCGTCGCGGCCCCCTACCTGTCTATGTGGGGAACTCCGTGAACAATCCGGAGGAACGCTGTGACCTTTTCGCGGGATCAGGCGGGGAAAGTTGAGCGGCTGCTTTCGCGTCCGTCCGATGAGGAATTTGCACGCGACAAACGGTGCGCCGCACCTTGACGGCCACTACGTCTGGCTACCCGGGCTCTGTGGTCTGGCCGCTGGCGCGCGTCGCAGAGCGCTGGCCAGAATCAGCGCGCGTAGCGCCAGACCATCGAGTACTCGCGGTCGTCCTGTAGCCCGCCGCGCACGATCACGACGTGGTCGTCCAGCCCGGCTTCTTCCATCGCCGCGCGCAGCTTGCTGAACGCCTTGCGCATGCGCTGCTCGGCCTTTTTCGCCTCTTGCGGGCCGCAATGGCAATCGACATCGACCTCATCGATGGTCCTCTGCACTTCCAGCGCACTGTGGGCCGCGCCCACAGGTTTGGCCAGCAACCAGAACAGCCGGCTGACTTGCGAGCCATTGCCCAGGTAGATGCGCTTGCCGAACCAGACCGCCTTGCGCGTGTCGTACGGGTCAGGCTTCGGTTCGCCGGCATGATCGAGTACGGACGGAACGGCGATGTCGGATTCTGCGAGGATCGCGGCCGCCTCCGCCGTCTCGACGCCCGAAGCCTTGCCCGCCGAGACCACGCGGCCGGCGACAATTCTCGCGTGAAACCGATGAAGCGCAGCCAGCGTACTGGCAAGTTCCTCGACCGCGTCCTCAAGCAGCAGACGGTTCGGCGTCCATCCCGCCGCGGTAGCGTCTCGTAACTGCGCATGCAGCCGTGCGTAGTCGCGATCGACATGCTGCGCGATCGTGCGGTGCCCCAGCACGTCGAGTTCGACCGCCAACTCGCCGCAGTGCTCTCGCAACTGCGCCCACCCGCGCGACGAGAGCACGTCGCGCGCCGGATTCTGGCGACAGACCTCAAGCGTGCGGCGGACGTGCTCCGGCAAAGGCTCACGCATCGCCGAAGCCCTGCCAAACCTCGGAAGGGATGTCGGCGTCGAGGTCTTCCAGCCGGCCTGCGGCCTCAGACGCGGCCTGGATCAGTAGATCGAGCGGGGACAGATGCTCGTCTGCGCGCTCGACGAAGACAGGCTTGAACTCGCCAGTGTCGAAGTGTCGCGCAACGTCGCGTAGGCCGGCCATCGCATCGTCGACCTCGGCGGCGTCGGCATCGCGGCCGCACAGCTCAAGCCAGATGATGATCGCCTTCGCTGGCGCCCGGTATCGCTCCAACTCATCGGTGGCGCGGACCGCCTGCTCGAGATCGTCCGGCCCCTCATCACGCCGGCGCAGGCCGGTCTGCCGCAGGACGCTGACCCAACCAGCTAGGTCGCGCACGAACTGCGCAAGCGGTTCAGGAAACCTGACCTGGCTCGCGGTGTTCATCCCATCCTCGATCGTTGCCCTCGTAGGGGGGATGGCGGCCGACGCTGATACTCGGGCATATTACACTCGCGGCCTGCGCGGTGTCGGCTCGGGTTTTGCCGTATGCTTGGATCGTGCGCTGAAATCGAACCAGACACCCTCACGGGGAAGTCCCGGGACCTTCGGTGTTGTTCGGTAATTGGAAAAGCCTGACAGTTGGCTCTTTTTTGGCCCACCCGCCTCCGGTTGCTACTCGCAGCCCATCGGGACTGATCGCCACCGCCGTGACACCTTCTTCGATCAGCGCGGATTCCCAAATGAGACGGCCAGCCGCAACCGACCACACCTGAATCCTAGAGTTTCCCACAGTCAGCAGACGATCCGAGTTGACGAAGCCAACAAGTGAAACGGGTGCGATCTGGCGTTCTTGTCCCGCAAGTCCCGTACGCACCGTGTTGAGGCGCCGCCCTGTCTTCGTGTCTAGGACAGCTATCGACCAGCCGCACCCTACCGCGACGCGCTCCCTAGGTCGGTCCGTAAGGAGACTCGCAAAGAATTCGCGCCCTGCCGCAACTGCATGTGGCAGATCCGCAAGAGACGCTGCCCACGTAGTTGTAGCGGTGCGAGTGTCAACGGCGGTCACGCTCCACGAATCGTCCACCGTGATCAGGCCCACATCGCTCTGGCCAAACGCAATACTGCGAACGGTCTCGCTCCCTAGAGAATCGTCATGCAGAAGGACCGACTTATCGATGTGCCAAACGAGCACACGACGTTCTCCGGCTGCGGCGAGAAAGCCGCCCCTTGAATCGATTGCAACTGAACGTGGCAGCAAGTCGGACACGTCAATCTGCATCCTAGCGCGCAGACTCCCTGTGTGTCGGACATCCAGTAATAGACGTTGCGCATCTTGAGCCTGGCGCCAGAGACTCACGAGGTACCTTCCGTCTGAGCTGAGGATCGGCGCCGCGAAGGTCCAGTCGGCACCGTGAGTCTGCTCTGGTACGACGCGGCGTATCTCGCGCCCGATGGTCGTGTCATACGTGACAACTTCACTGGTTAGGGCGATCAAGGCCCTACTGTCCTTGGGATAGCCGACCCATCGCACCGCAACTTGGTCCTTTGAGACAAGGGGTTCCGACGTGCCGTCGTCGCGCACGATGAGTGCCTGCCCCTCGCGCCATGACGCCGTCGCGCGGTTTGGCAGGAGCGTGTGGAGTCTCCGGCCAGTGGCCGCGTCCCACACGATGACGCGACCGTCGTCCGCCGCAGATGCCAGTTGGGCACCGTCATGTGAGAAGGCAACGCACCGAACCGATCCGAAGGAGTGACCGTTGAGCCTAATTGATCCGTCTACACAGCCGATTGCGCACACTGTCATGCAAAGCGAGGTTAGACTCATGATGAACACCGTTTGGTGCGTGTGGAGGACAGCGCGCCCATTCGAGGATGCACCCACTGTTTCGTTCTCCAGAAGCGGCGCGCTAGAGCGGATTTGGCAATCCGATGTCGGCGCACGTGGCGCACTTCTCGATAAACGGCAGTGGATTCATATCTACGCAGGGGGCCTTCGGATCGGGGCAATCGTCGCAGATGATCGGGCACTTGCCCCCAGCGCCGCCGCCCCAGTACGGTCCGGTCCAACCCGGGGCATCGCCGGGGAACGTGATTCCGCCCGGACCAGCCGGAACATTGCAGCAATACATCATCAAAGCGAGAATGGCGTTCGAATTGCTGCCCAGCGGGTAGTATTCGGCACCACACCCCTTGGCCTTCTCGAGGCATGCTTGCACGCTCGGCGGAACGGGCACTGGATTACCTGATTGTGTGTTCCCCCCGTCCTGACTGCTGCACAGGTTTTCGCAGGGAACCTCATATTCCTTCGGTTCTGGTGGGTCGACACAAGGAGATCCACCCCACGGCCAACCGGGCGGAAGTGGATTAGAACCCTCATAGTCTTTCGCATAGCACTTGCCATTCTTTCGTGTGACTATTCGCAACTGGCAGTGCTGTCCCAGCGGAACACCGGAGCTCACGAACCATCGGCAGCAGAGCACGGCCTCGGAGTTCTGGGGGCCCTTGGGTGGCTTGGGTGGTTTCACGGGAGAAGCTGCGCTCTGCTCACCGAGCGGGTCGATGAACAGCGTCGGACCATTCGCTATGTAAGAATAAAGATTCTGACCGCCGATCTCTTCGACAGGATCGCGATTGGTCCACCGCCCCAGCCGCGGGTCGTAGTAGCGCTGCCCCCATGAGCCCAGGCCGGTCTCATCGTCCCAGGGTTTGGTGCTGAAGCGGTAGGGGTTGGCGGCGGCGTAGGCGCCGGTCTGGACGAGGACGTTGCCGTAGGCGTCGTATTCGTAGTGAGCCTTAATGGAGGCCGAGGCGCTCGTCGCGGCCAGGTCGTCGACCTGGCCGACATTGCCGTTGGCGTCATAGAAGTAGACGTAGCGCAGGTCGTCGGTGTCCGATGACGGCGTTCCGTTGGTATCCTGGATCGACAGCAGGCCGCCGATGCCGCCGGCGCCGTCCAGCGAGCCGCTCAGGTCGCGGCCCCAGGTCAGTTTGCGCAGGACGTCGCCGTCATCGTCGAGTTCCAGCAAGAGCAGCCAGTTGTTCCAGATGAAGCGCCGCGTTTCGCTCAGGCTCCAGGACGAGCCGTTGTAGGTGTAGACCTTCTTCTCGATCCGCCGGCCGAGGTGGTCGTACTTGAACTCGACCTTCTTGGCCCCGCTGACGAACAGCAGCGGCTCCCAGCCGACCAGCCGGTTCTCAGCGTCCCACGTGAACTTCGCCCGGATGGCGCCCGTGGCCTGGAGGCCGTAGACGCTCAGCAGCAGGCCCAGGTCGGCGGAGTCCACACATTGCGGCCCGGGGTCGTTGGGCACGATGTTGGCGTTTGCGTTGTAACCCTGCTGGCCCTCGCACGTGCCGTAGGCCGCCAGCAGGGCGCCCAGGTCGGACATGTCGACGTTCCCGTCGCCGTTGATGTCGCCGGTGACGTACGCCTCGGTGAGGTTGCCGTCCAGGTCGTACTTGAGCCGCTGGCCGGTCTGCGGGCTTGTGGCCGTGACGACCGGGTCGTACTGGTTCAGGTTGTTGGACGTGTACGTGGTCTGCGCGCCCGTGCCCTCGGTGCTGGTGCTACGATTGCCGATCGGATCGTAGGCGTATACCCGCCGCAGACTGGTATCTTCCGTGCCCGGGCTGTTGGGGTCCGTGCCGGCGTGGCGTTCGCTGCGCGTCAGCTCGTTGCGATCGTTGTACTGCCACAGGTCCATGTGGCTGGATGAGAACGCGCTGCCCGTCCGCACGACGTGCTCGCGCCGCCCGCGGCTGTCGTTGCCGTAGGCGTACTTCGAGATGGTGGTATACGTGCTCAGGTCGCCGAAGCTGTTCTCAACGGCGGTGACCAGGTCGCGATCATCCTCGTACGACCAGTCCACCCAGCCTTTGACCGTCGCGCTGGAGTTCTTGAAGAGCAGCTGGTCGACCAGCTCACTACCGGTGACGAAGCCGTACCAGGCGCCGTTGCTCGTGCCGTCGCCGGTGGGCAGGCCCGGTCCGGTGACGTGGTTCAGCCGGCCGTACGTGTCGAAGCCGTACGAAGCGGCGTAATCCGCGTCGGGATCGCCGGAGGTGCCGATCTGCACGCCGGCCCAGCGACCGGCAATCGTGCCGCCGGTGCCGTCCTGGTAGACCTGCGTGATGATCTTGCCGGAGAACAGGCCGCTGTTGAACGTCTCGGTCGTGGGCTGGAGCGTGTCGGCGTCGTACGCGAAGGTGCGAGTCCCGGCCGCGTCGGTCACGGTCTTGCGCCGGCCGAGCCTGTCGTACGTGTACGCCAGATCGGCCATGCTCCAGGCGGCGTCATAATCGACGTCGGTCAGCTCGCCCGTGGCAGCGTCGTACGTGTAGGTGGTGACTTTCCCGTCGGAGGCGTTGCGCGCCCACTTGCGCGTGTAGAGCATGCCGTCGGAGGTGTACGTGTAGACGATCGACGTGCTGTCGTCGTAGGTCTTCTGATTGAGCAGGCCGGTCGCCTCGTGGAAGGTCCAGGTCGTATCGTCCGAGTCGCCCGGCGAGCCCGGCCAGGTCGAACCGTCCCAGCCGCTGCCGCCGCGGAAGGTCTTCAGCGTGGTGCGCTGGCCATAGCCGTCATAGACGTTTTCGGTCGGATTCGGCACGTGGCCCCAGGTGCGGATGGTCTGGCCGCGGTCGTTGTAGCCGAAGTAGCTGCGCGTGTCGGCGGGATTCTCGGCGTACTTCAGCCGGCCGGGGTAGACGCCCGTCCCGGACTCGCTGGCGGCGTAATAGCTGTAATCGGTCTGGTTCTGCGCGCCGTCCTTGACCCATTCCACGCGCCCCGAAGCGTCATAGCTGGTCTGCGTCGTGTTCCCGCGGCCGTCGGTGACGTGCGTCTGGCGGCCGATGGCGTCGTAAGCGTAGACCGTGTTGATGCCGGACTTGCCGGTCGTCTCCACCAACTGGCCGCCGTGCGTGACGCGCTCTGCGTCCTGCGAGGAGTCGGGCAGCGTGGTCGTCTCGGTGACCAGCGCGTTGGTGCGGTCCAGCACGGTGGTTGAAGTCGTAATGTTGTCCGACGTGTCGATCGAGCGCGTTTCGCGGATCAGGCCGCTGCCCAGGCCGGTCAGTCGCGACCACTGGCTGCCGGTCGGAACGGCGGTGTCATCGTCGTCGATCGGGTAGACCCAGCCGCGCGAGACGCGCCACCAGGCGCCGCCGTCCTGCTCGAACTTCGTCTCGGAGCGCGTGACGCGATCCACGTCCAGTTCGATCTCGCCGCTGTCGTTGACGTCCAGCGCGGTGAACTCGACGCTGCCCAGCGCGTCGTACTCGTACAGGGTGTCAGCCTGCCCCGGCGTCTCGACGCTCAGCAGCAGCCCCGTGGTGGTGCTGTAGTGGTACGTACTCGTCAGCGTTCCGCTGGACCATGCCGGGCGCTCGACGTGGTCCTTTCGGCGCAGCATGTCGGTGTACGTCTTCTCGTAGCGCGGCGAGGACAGCGACGAGCCGGTAGCCGCCAGCGTCCAGAGCTGACCACTGCTCTGCGAGCCGTAGTCGTAGTAACTTCCGACCACGGTCGAGCCCGTGACACTCTTGACGCGTCCGTCGCGATAGTACTCGCTGATCTGGTCGCGCACGCCGGATGAGCCCTGCGTCGCCGACGAGGCGTAGTCGCGATACACCGTGACCTTGCGCCCGCCGCCGGAGGTCGTCCCGTACTCGTACAGCGTCTTGAGCGCCCCGTCGCCCGACCCCGTCGTCACGCTGGTGACGCGCTGCGCACCGTCGAACGTGCGCACCGTCGTCTGCGTGACCTGCCCCTCCCCGCTCCCGGCGTTGACGGTGACGGTCTCCTCGAGCGGCTCGCTGTAGTCATACGTTGTGGTAATCGCCGGCTGGGCCGGGTAGCTGCCGTAGCTGGCCACCTGATAGCGCGTGATCGTGGCGATGCGCCCCAGCAGGTCATTCTCGTACTGCGTGGTCACACCGCCGGCATCGGTCACCGTGCGCCCGCAACAGGACGAGTAATCGATCGTCTCGTACGTGCCGTCGTGGCGATAGACGTCCGTCAGCCGGGCCTGGCCGTCATAAACGCGCGCGGTCCAGCCGATGCGCGTCCACGAGCTGCCGGCGTAGGCCCAGGTCTCCTCGAAGAGGGGCAGACCCCCAGCGTCGATGACGACCGTCCGCTTGGTGGATTTGCCGTCCACCAGCGACGTAGAGCCGCCGCTATACACGCCGCGCACGACCTCGCGATAGCGGTAATCGGGATCGCTGCCGCCGAGGTTGTAGGACGGCGGCGTGCCGGGCGGGCTGCCCGGGGTGAACGAGATCACGTCGTCGTAGTCGAAGTCGTCACGCCGGCCGTCAGGATAATTGACGTAGTCGATCCGCTTCTGATCGCCGTTCCAGTAGCCCCAGGTCGCGTCCAGCGTCGAGCTGCCGCTCGTGTCCTGCCAGCGCTCCTCCAGCGTGCTCAGCAGCGTCGAGCCGTTGTACGTGTGCGTATAGTCCGCGGCGCGGACGAGATTGCCGGCGGCCTGCTCACGGACCGACGCGAGCCGGTAGCTCTGGCTGCCGTCGTACGTGAGCGTGACCGCCCGCACGCTGCTGCTACTCGGCGACGGCAGCGAACTCGGGTAGGTCGCATCCTTCCAGCCGCTGATCTGCTCTACGACCCAGTCGCCGCCCTGTACCGGGCCGATGTTGTACCAGGTCCACGAGCCGTCCGGTCGCTGCACCGATTCCAGTACCAGCCCCACAGATGACTCATTCTTCCACGTCCAGGTCGTCGTGAGGTCCGCGCCGTTGGGATCGACGCGCCGCTGCGTGCGCCGCCAGCCCCAGCCGAACTGCGTGTACTGCTCGTACTCACGATAAGTCTCGTTGGAGCCGGAGTCGGTCACGACGTACTGCCGCTCGCGCCGCGCGCGGCCCTGCGGATCATTCGAGAGCGTGACCCACTCGACCGTCTCGACGCGCAGCGTAGCGCCCTGCGTGTCCTTCGTCGTCAGGGTCCAATCGCTGCTGCCGACCGCGCCGTCGTATTCGTAGCGGATACGCTCGACCAGCCCACCAGCGCCGTCGTCGACGAACTCGGCCACGAACAGCCGGTCGTACGCGGATGCGCCGTCCGGGTTCGCGATTTCCCAGCGCTTGAACTCGTCGCCGCTGGTGACCTGGTAGTAGCCGTTGCCGTCC
>CAYMXT010000135.1:9612-11549 GCA_964394415.1 uncultured Planctomycetales bacterium | reverse complement strand
ACGATCTCATAGCGGCCGGCGTTGCGCAGCACGTCGATCAGCGGCACGAGCGCGATGTCCACCTCGCCGCGCTCGAGCCGTCCCGGCAACGCCGCAGGCACGTCGAACACGCACGCGCTGTCAGTCCGACCGCGCAGCCCCTCGATCAGCGGTCTGGCATTCAGAAAAGAAACGACGCCGAGTCGCAGCACCATTCGACCGTTCCGCGGTTTGATTCGCGCGCTCGCCCGACGGGCAATATAATGCCCTGGCGCGGCCGGCGTCAGCGGGTCCGACAGGTTCTTCCGAAGTTTCAGAAACGCTGAAAGACGCCGCCGCCGGCCGGCCGGCCAGGAGATCAGTCATGTCCAAGATCGGAGTCCTGCTCTCAGGTTGCGGCGTCTTCGACGGCGCCGAGATCCATGAGTCGGTGCTGACGCTGTTGGCGCTCAACCAGCGCGGCGCGACCGCGATCTGTTGCGCGCCCAACGTCGACTTCGCCGTGATCGATCATCGGACGCACAAGCCGACCGGCGAGCACCGCAACGTCCTGACCGAGGCCGCCCGCATCGCGCGCGGCGAAATCCGCGACGTGGCCACCGTCAAGGTCGCGGACCTTGACGCGCTGATCCTGCCCGGCGGTTTCGGAGCGGCCAAGAACCTGTGCGATTTCGCCGCGAAAGGTGCGGACTGCACGGTTCACCCGGAAGTCGCGCGCCTCGTCGGCGACTGCCTCGCCGCCCGCAAGCCCGTCGGGGCTATCTGCATCGCCCCGGCTTTGCTGGCGCGCGTCGCCGGGCAGCGTGGCGTCAAGGCCCGCTTGACCATCGGCAATGACGCCAGCACCGCCAAAGGGATCGTGGCGATGGGCTGCCTGCACGAGGACCACGCGGTGACCGAAGCGCTCGTGGACCGCGATCACAAGGTGGTGACGACCCCGGCGTACATGCTCGGTCCGGGGCCGGCCGCGGTGTTCGAGGGCATCCGCAAGCTCGTCGACCAGGTGCTCGGACTGCTTGAAAACCCCTGAAAAACAAAGATGGAAGGCCTAGCCGTGGCGCGTCTGGGACCTTCCATCTTGTGAACGACCACGCCTGCGGCGCGGCCGCCAACTGCTTTGTTGCGCTGCGTACTTTTGCGCGCAACGCAATCTTGCGCGAAGCACGGGGCGCTTTGCAAGAGCATTTTGAAAAAAACTTTGCCGCGCACCCGGTCGTGTCGGGCGCCGCTCAGACGTGCGGTGGCGCCTCGTTCTCGGAGATGTCGCGCGCAGATCGCGCGCCGCGCGCGCTGAAGTGTGCTCTTCAGGACGCCGCGCGGCAGCGGCACAGATCGCCTCCGCACGCGCCATCCAGTGCTTGAATCAGCCGTGGTCCCCTCGTGCCTGGTTCGTCGTGCGAAGCCGATGGTGGGATTTGAACCCACAACCCCGGCTTTACGAAAGCCGTGCTCTACCGTTGAGCTACATCGGCGGGTCGGCCCCAACGGGCTTGCGCACACTTTAGAAACGATCCGCTCTCGAATCAAGGCCGGCGCAACGGCCCGTCCAGCGCGTGCAAAGCCCTGTCAGCCGCCTACCCCGTCCCGACGCGCCGGGACGTGCGGGGTTCCAACGCCGCGCAGATCCGCGGCGGACCATCCGAACCCCGGACGCCAGTCCGGGGCACGTCCGCCAACCACGCCACACTCGCGCGTGCGAAGCCCACACAGCCGCCCGCCCCGTACCGGCGCGCCGGGACGTGCGGGGTTCCAACGCCGCGCAGATCCGCGGCGGACCATCCGAACCCCGGACGCCAGTCCGGGGCACGTCCGCCAACCACGCCACACTCGCGCGTGCGAAGCCCACACAGCCGCCCGCCCCGTACCGGCGCGCCGGGACGTGCGGGGTTCCAACGCCGCGCAGATCCGCGGCGGACCATCCGAACCCCGGACGCCAGTCCGGGGCACGTCCGCCAACC
>CAYMXT010000135.1:0-9512 GCA_964394415.1 uncultured Planctomycetales bacterium | reverse complement strand
CCGAACCCCGGACGCCAGTCCGGGGCACGTCCGCCAACCACGCCACACTCGCGCGCGCGAAGCCCGCACAGCCGCCTGCCCCGTCCCGGCGCGCCGGGACGTGCGGGGTTCGGGTGCCGCGCACATCCGCGGCGGACCATCCGAACCCCGGACGCCAGTCCGGGGCACGTCCGCCAACCACGCCACACTCGCGCGCGCGAAGCCCGCACAGCCGCCTGCCCCGTCCGGGCGCGCCGGGACGTGCGGGGTTCGGGTGCCGCGCACGCACGGCAGCGCGAAACTTGGACCTCGCCGTGTGAGATTCCCCACCACGCTGCGGAAGAACCGCGCAACTTCGCACGTCTGCCTGGTGGCCACCCCACTTCTGTGAATAAAAATCACGATGCTCTAGACGGCACGGGTCTTGCAATGTATAATTCAGACAGAAAACGGAGCAGGCACCAACGCGGCGGCCTCCCCCCTCCCTTCGGCCCGAACACCCCGGTCGTCGCAGCCTGCTCCGCTTCTTTTTTCTCCCCGCCCGCCGAAATCAAGCGTCTTTTAGCAGTTGAGCTACGCGCGGCCGCCGTCGATAATCGCCCCGTGAAAGCTGAGAAACCGCGTCCAGAATGCGTCCTTCTCGCGCGGCGATGCCATACTTTTTCCGCGCGCGCGGGCACACACGAGGCGCTCGCCGTCGCGGATGGCCGAGTAGTTGCGCTCGGATCGCGCCGCCAGATCGTGAGGTTGACGCACCGCGGGACGCGCGTCCACGACCTGCGCGGTGCGGTTCTTACGCCGGGCCTGGTCGATTGCCATACGCACTTCCTCTACTGGGCCCTGTCTCGCGAGTATGTATCCGACGTATCAGCGTTGCCCACGCGCGACGCCGTGTTGCAGCAACTGCACAGCGCGACACGCACATCCACTCTGAGCGGCTGGGTGTTGGGCCGCGGCTTTGAGCACAACCGTTGGACCGACGGTCTGCCCACCGCGGCTGACCTCGATCGGGCTGTGCCAAATGGCCCAGCCCTGGTTACCAGCCGCGACGGGCACACCGCGTGGCTGAATTCCCATGCGCTGAAGGTTGCGAATATCCACGCCGCGACCGCCGATCCGCCTGGCGGCCGCTATGTTCGCGACCACCGCGGGCGCCCCACGGGGATCGTGCAAGAAGCGGCGATCGACACGCTGCCCAACCCCCTGCGGGATTTCGCCCGACGCCGCGACGCCGATGCCGCGGAGCAGGTCGGCCGCGCCCTGCGCAGCGCATATCGGTCGGCGTGGGCCTTCGGCATCGTCGGCGTACACAGCATGGACGACGCTGCGTCCCTGTTTCACTTCCAGCATCAATATGCCCGTCGGCTGCTCGGCCTCCGCGTTGTCCACGCCGTGCCGTGGCGCGACTTCCAGGCGGTGCGACAGCTCGGTCTGCGCAGCGGTTTGGGCGACGAGTGGCTACGGCTCGGCGGCGTGAAGCTGTTCGCGGACGGCGCGCTCGGCTCACAGACGGCGTACATGCTAGCGCCCTACCCTGGACGCGGTCGGCACTGCGGGGTGCCGGTCATCGCGGGTGACGAGTTGTGCGACGCGGTGCGCGAGATCGCTCAGCACGGTTGGGCAGCCTGGATTCACGCGATCGGTGACCGCGCGGTGCGCGAGGCCGTCGCCGCGCTCAGCGCTGCCGACGGCGCGGCACCGGACAGCTTGCCGCACCGCATCGAACACGCCCAGTGCGTCCGCCCGCTCGACATCCGCCGGTTGGCCCGTGCGCGGATCGTGGCCTCGGTTCAGCCGTGCCATCTGCTCGGCGACATCGCGAACGCGGACACGCATTGGCCGCGGGCGCGCCGGTACGCCTTCCCGCTGCGTGATCTGGCGGCGGCCGGCGTCACGTTGGCGGCCGGTTCCGACGTACCGATCGAATCGCTCGACCCGCGCCGCAGCCTCTTCGCGGCGTGCGTGCGAACGGATGAGCAGGGCGACCCAGCAGGCGGTTGGTTCCCCCGACAGAAGCTGGGCGTTGCCGCTGCCCTGCGTGCTTTCACACAAGGCGCTTCCCGCGCGATTAGCGGACTCAACGGACCCGGAACACTTGAAATCGGCGCGCCGGCTGACATCACGATCTGGGACGCCGATCCGCTGGCGGTGCCGTCGGAGGAGCTGTTGGACATTGGCATCCGCGGCTGTATGGTGGGCGGGCGGATGCATCTGAGTCACCGTGCGCAATTCGGCAGCGCAGATCCGAGCCGACCGCGCGAGCGGTCGCAAGTTTGTCCGCGATCTGGCGCTCGCGGCTCGGACAGGCGCCGCCCGTTCGCGCACGTCCATTAAGTGGACTGAGGCACGAAGGCGCTGCCGACGAGAGATAGGATGACCGGGACTCATACGATCGGCATTGATCTGGGCGGGACGAACATCAAGGGCGGCATCTGCGACGTCCACGGTCGCGTACATGGCCGCCTCAGCATCGAGACGCAAGCCGCCGGCGGCGTGGAGCACGTCCTCGCCCGAATGGCCAAGCTCGTCCGCGACCTGGTCCACGAAAGCGGCGTGCGTCCCGCCGACGTCACCGGGGTCGGCGTGGGGGCGCCCGGCCCGATGTCGCACGCCCGCGGCGTCATCTACGGGGCGCCCAATCTGCCAGGCTGGGTGAATATTCCGCTGCGTGACCGCTTCGCGAAGCTGGTCAACTTCCCCGTCGTGCTCGAAAACGACGCCAACGCCGCCGCGTTCGGCGAGTTCGTGGTGGGCGCGGGCCGCGGCTTCAAGAGCCTGGTCATGCTCACGCTGGGCACGGGGATCGGGGGCGGCGTCGTGCTCAACGGTCAACTATGGCGCGGCGACTTCGACAACGCCGGCGAGCTGGGGCACATGGTTGTTGTCCCCGGCGGGCGCGCGTGCCCCTGCGGACAGCGCGGTTGCTTCGAGCGGTACGGGTCGGCAAACGCAGTCGCGGAGCGGCTTGCTGAGGCGACCGCGGCCGGCGAATCCTCCACGCTCGCCGGGCGTGCGCCGATTGACGCCCGCGACGTGCTGGCCGCGGCCGACGCCGGCGACGCCTTGGCCGCCCGCATCTGGGACGAAACGTGCTACTACCTGGCCGTCGGGATCGTGAACATCCAGCACGTGCTCAACCCCGCGCTAGTGGTGCTGGCCGGCGGGCTCATCAACGCCGGTCCGCGGCTGCTCGACCCCGTGCAGACGCACTTTCGCAAGCTGAGTTGGACGATCGCGCCAGACGAACCGAAGATCTCGCTCGCCAAGCTCGGCGACGACGCCGGCCTGATCGGTGCCGCACTGCTGGCCAGCCCTGGCCGACAGGACCTTTGACCAACGCGCGGCCGCGCGACTATCTCCGCCGTACAACGATCCCGGCCAGCAGCAACGCGGCCGTCGCGGGTTCCGGCACTTCCGGGGTGTCCGGCGGACTGACGGGCGGCTCGACCGGCGGCGCCGGCGGCTTGTCGAGACCTTCCTGGTCCAGCGACGGCGGCGTTTCGTCACGCGGCGACGCCGGCAGCACCGGCGTAACCGGCTCCTGCGTGATCGCCTCAGCCGGCGTCAGGCTGGAACCTTCCGGTGCCGCGTCGAGGGCTGGAGGGACAAACGGCGCGGCGTAGCCGCCGCCGGCCAGCGGCCCGCCGCCCGCGCCACTGCCCCCGCCGATGCCGCCCCCGCCGACGTAGCGGTACCCGCCCAAGCCGCTGATCGTCGCGCCGCTCATCGGTCCCCGGCCGGCGTTGCGACCGTGCCACAACTCGATCTCGGGCCACAGCTTGTTCGGCGCGATGCGGAAGATCACGGCCCCATCCGCCGGCAAAGCGGCGTGGCCGGCGGCGCTCTCACCCGCCGCCAGCCACATCCAGGCCGCATCGCCCCCGATGCCCTCGACCGTCTGACCCGGTTCCGTCCGATTCAGCAGATAGCTCGCAGCCTTCTGCCACGCGAACCGGCGGTTCGCCTTGCGAATCCGCAGCGTGACCTCGCCAGGCCCCGGTGCGCCCGACAGACCTTCGAATACGGTCGGATACACTTCCCACGCCGGATCGCCGCTAAACACGACCAGTCCGTTGAAGACGAACTCGCCCAGCAAGCCCTGCGGTGTCGCGGGGTGACCCCAGGCGACGATGTAGATGTAGCGATCGTCTTCGGTCTCGAACTCGAACCGGTCGAGCCCGTCGCCCCCCTCGCCGCCCAGGCCGATCAGCGACAAGTCGGACCCGTCCGCGGCGCCCGCGTAGACGGCGTACCGCACGTCTGCCGCGATCGTCGCGCTGACCAGCGAAGAAGCCGCGGCGCGACCGATGAGTACGACGATCAGACCAGCCGTCCAGATAAGTTTGGAGCGCACGGAGAGCACCTGCCTTTCGTCGGTCCTGGCCAACGAGGCCGTTGTGATGCGGACAGCCCGGACGGCGATTGCCCCTCACATGGGGCCACAGGCTGGCGTGTACAACTCACCAGATGCTAGGAACCCCTGCTTTGGCGCGACAAGCAACTTCAGACGTGCTTGTCAAGACATTCTTGAAAATCGGTGCGCGGTGTTTGCAGCGCGGCGATTATCAGGCTGTGCCGCCACGCACCGTGACCGGTTGCGCCCATGCCCCATAAACGCATTGGGCGCAGCGGAGCACGAGTAGGAGCACGAGTAGGCTGGGCGGAGCACGCGCAGCGTGCGCAGCCCGGCGAGCCAGCCGGTGGGCTGGGCTGGGCTCCGCTTCGCTGCGCCCAGCCTACCCTTTCGCTGCGCCCAGTCCGCACACTTGCGCGCGGCCTGGTCGCCAGAACGGCAAGTGGCAGGCGTAGATGAGTGCGGTGCCCACCGCGACGAGCGCGAGCAGCGCCCACGGCCAGGGACCGAAGAGATCGTAGATCGTCGGATTCGCGGGCGGGCCCGCCAGGTACATGTAGTTCGCACCGAGCAGCCAATCGACGCCGCCCACCACGACGGCCAGCGAGAGCGTGACGCGCCACACGCGCCACGGCGCCCCGGGCAGCGGGCGCAGCCGCAAGCCCAGCGTCATCACCAGCACCCCCACCATGATCCCGCCGTGCAGCACGAAGTACCGCACGCACTCCAGCTCGGGAAAACGGGCGGGCGCGTCGGGCGTCAGAACCGCTTGGAGCGTGCCCCCCAGACCCCAGGTGTACCCGAGTTCGTAGAGCCGGTGCCACGCCCGCGCCGGGTCGCCGGGCCGCCGGGCAGTCGTCGCGCCTCGCAGCAGCGCATCCGGCGTATGCCACCCAGCGACGAGCAGCGTCGCGCCGACGACGAGAACCGCGATGTCGCACAGGTGCAGCGGCAGCGACTCACGGAGCGTCCAAGTGCCCGCGCGAACACGCTGCACCTCAGCCAGGACCGCGCCGCCCAGCAGCACTCCCGCCAGCGACCAGCAGACCAGGCGGCGAACCGCGGTCGCGTTTGGCCCGTGCCCGGTGCGCCGCAGGAATGCGGAGAGCACCAACGTGGCCGCCGCGATGCCCCCCAGCGCCGCCCAGTGCTCGACGGTGAACAGCGGAAAGGCGGACGCAGGCCGGCCGCCGGCCGCCGTCATGCGAGCGTCAGCCATTCGCCCCGCAGCCGCTTCGCCAGGCCCGGCGAATCGACCGCCATACGGTCCCATTCTTCGCGCGTGTAGACCCACATGTCCACGGGCACCGGCAGTTGCTCGCGGGCATACTTGCAGTACCGCTCGCCGGGGGTCAGCGGGCTGTGCGACAGGATGATGATGACGTCGAGGTCGCTGCCCACGCCCCAATCGCCGCGCGGATACGAGCCGACGCACCCGACCGTCTCGACGTCGGCGTCGCCGGCGCGCAGCTCGTTTGCCCAGGTGCGCGCCGCGGTCAGCACCGTGTCACGGTCGGGCCATTTGAAGACGACGGCGTCTAGCGGTCTGACTGGCACATTTCTATGATACCCCCCTTCTCCTGCCTCAGCACGCCCGCGGCTGGCCGGCGCTGCCGAGTGCCGCGACCACGGCCTGCCGGACCGCCGCCAGGCGAAACACACCCTTCTGCCCAATCGCCGGCAACAGCGCCTCCACCGCCGCCTCGGACAGATGACCGAAATGCCGGTGCAGCGCGAGGTCCTCGAGTTCTTTGTCCTCGGACGGCACGGCGTTCGCGTCGAAGCCCGCGAAGAGCGTCAGGGCATTGACCCGCAGCCCCCCATCGTCGCCCAAGCGACCCAGCGCCCGGTCCCAGTCCTCGAGCGTGATGGTCCGCGCTGCCAGGGCCTCGCGCAACGCGACGCACTCCTCGGACAACGTCGGCCACGACAGGTCCGTGCCGCCGAAGAGCGTGAGAAACGTGTAGTACGGCGTCTTCTCAGCGCTGGGCTGCTGCCGCGCACGGGCGACCAGCCCGGCGAACGGCGGACGCCGCAACTCCGAGCCGGCGAACAACGTGACGTAGATGTCCCGCCCAGGGCCGATCGGCCCTTCGTGACCGCTGAACATGGTGAAGCGGACCATCTCTGTCTCCGCGCGCCGCGGGTGTCGCTAGCCTGGAATTCGACGCCGCGGCGGCGATATTCTCCCCCCGGTGCGGCCGGCAGGCAATTCGCGTAAAATCCCGCCGTTCCCCGGCTCCGACGACGGAAACCGCAGAGACGCGGAGAGCGCAGAGGTCACGGAGAAGAGGGAATGAACGAAGTGCGCGGTAGGTACGACGGTCAGATGATCGGCAGGCCAACCGGCAGCAGCTTGGTCGGTCTCGACATCTTGCTCTGCTCCGCGACCTCTGCGCTCTCGGCGTCTCTGCGGTTCTCGGACGGCGTGCGGAGCTAGTGTCGTGGAAAGACCCGGTCCCACGGAGCCGACATGAGCGACGCCCCACGCACCCAGAACGTCCTCACGCCCATCGCGGAGGAGATGCAGGAGTCGTACCTCACGTACGCCATGAGCGTCATCATGGCCCGGGCCCTGCCGGACGTGCGCGACGGCCTCAAACCCTCCCAACGCCGCATCCTCGTCGCCATGCACGACCTCAACCTCAGCCCGCGGGCCAAACACCGCAAGTGCGCCAAGATCTGCGGCGATACGAGCGGTAACTACCACCCGCACGGCGAGGGCGTCATCTACCCGACCCTGGTCCGCCTGGGCCAGGAATGGAGCATGAGGCACCTGCTCGTGGACCCGCAAGGCAACTTCGGCAGCATCGATGGCGACCCGCCCGCCGCCATGCGGTACACCGAAGCACGCCTCGCCGGCCCGGCGGAGGAGATGCTCGCCGACCTCGAACAGGAGACGGTGGACTTCGAGGACAACTACGACGGCACACGCCAGGAGCCGGTCGTCCTGCCGAGCAAGTTCCCGAACCTGCTGGTCAACGGCTCGGAGGGCATCGCGGTCGGCATGGCCACCCGCGTGCTGCCGCACAACCTGGCCGAAATCTGTGACGCCACCATCGCGACGATCGACAACCCGGAGATCACCACCGACGCGTTGATGAAGATCGTGCCCGGCCCGGACTTCCCAACCGGCGGCCTGATCTGCGGCACCGACGGCATCCGCGACGCCTACGAAACCGGCCGCGGGGCCCTCGTGGTCCGCGGCAAGATGCATTTGGAGGACACCAAGTCCGGCCGCGTCCACATCATCGTGGACGAAATCCCCTACGGCGTGCTGCTCCCAACCGTCAAGGACCGCATCCTCGACGCGATCGAAGAGGGCACCATCAAGGGCATCGACGACGTGCGGGACGAGTCGGGCCGCGCGCAACTGGTCCGACTGGTGATCGTCCTGAAGAAGGACGCCAACGCGCAGGTTGTGATGAACCAGCTCTGGCAATACACGCCGCTCCAGAGCGCCATCCACGCCCTGAACATCGTGCTCGTGAACCGCGTGCCGAAAACGCTCAACCTGCGGCAGCTCATTGAGCAGTTCGTCCGCCACCGCGTGGAGGTCATCCGCCGGCGGACGGCGTTCCAGCTTCGCAAGGCCCGGCAGCGAGCGCACATCCTCGAAGGTCTGCTGTTGGCGGTCGCCGACATCGACGACATCATCCGCATCATCCGCCAGTCGCCCAACGTGGATGCGGCCCGCGCCGGGTTGCTGGCCAAGCCGCTACGGCTGAGCGAAGCGGCGACGGTGCGGAAGCTGCTGCCGGGGGCGTTTGTCGCCCGGACGACCGCCGCGGACCAGCACCTGACGCGCGCGCAGGCGGACGCGATCCTGGCGATGCAGCTTCGCCGGCTCACCGGGCTGGAAATCGAGCAGCTCGCGGCGGAATACTCCGGCCTGGTCGAGCAGATCGCCGACTTCGAGCTGATCCTGAGCGACGAGCGCCGCGTGCTCGACATCATCGCCGAGGACTTGCGCGAGCTGAAGGACAAGTACGGCCAGCCCCGGCGCACGCAGATCACCGGCCCGGTCGGCACGCTGGAAATGGAGCAACTGGTCGAACGCGAGGACGTGGTCGTCACGATCTCGCACGAGGGCTACATCAAGCGCGTGCCGATCGACACGTACCGCAGCCAGGGCCGCGGCGGCAAAGGGGTGCGCGGCACCGACAAGAACGACAGCGATTTCATCGAGCATGTCCGCGTCTGCTCGACGCACGACTATCTGCTCGTGTTCACCAACCGCGGACGCGTGTATTGGCTGCGCGTCTATGACATCCCGAGCATGGCGCGCACCAGCCGCGGGCGGTCGCTCGCCAACGCCGTCACGATGCAGCCCAACGAGCAGGCGATGGCGATCCTGGCGGTGGCCGCCTTCGAGGAACAGTACATCTTCTTCGCGACCGAGAAGGGCGTCGTGAAGAAGACGCCGCTGACCGCGTTCGCCAACGTCCGCACGACCGGCATCCAGGCGATCCTGCTCGACCCGGACGATTCGCTCGTCAAAGCGTCGCTCACCAGCGGGCAGGACGAGATCGTGCTCGGGACGCGGCTCGGCATGGCGTGCCGCTTCAAGGAGGACGACGTGCGCGCGATGGGCCGCACGGCCCGCGGCGTGCGCGGCATCACGCTGGAAAGCGGCGACGTGCTCGTGGACATGGTCGTGATCCAGCCCGGCATGAGCGTGCTGACGGTCTGCGCGAACGGCTACGGCAAGCGAACCGCGATTGACGAATACCGCCTGACGCGCCGCGGCAGCAAGGGCGTGATCAATATCCGTGCGACGGAGCGGAACGGGCCGGTCGTCGCGTTGCGGTCGGTGACGGACGCCGACGCGCTGATCCTGGTGACCGAGAAGGGCATTCTGCTGCGGATGCGGCTGGCGGACCTGCGCGAGATCGGGCGGGCGACGCAGGGCGTGCGGCTGATTCGGCTGGACGAAGGCGACCGGGTCGCCGCGGTGGCGAAGATCGTCAACACCATCGGCGAGGCGGAAGACGAAAACTCCGGTATCGCGGACGCGAAGCCGGAGGACGTTGAGCCGGAGGCATCGAACGGCGGCGCGGACTAACATCCGAGCCGCGACCGGCAGGGAGCGATCCGCGCAGCGCATCCGAGCCGCGGCCGGCAGGGCGCGAACCGCGCCGCGCCTCCGGGGCCCGGCGGGGGACGGGGGGGGCGGGCC
>CAYMXT010000134.1:4719-11690 GCA_964394415.1 uncultured Planctomycetales bacterium | reverse complement strand
GAACCTGCGGAGCTGGTTCCACCAGAATCAACCCACAAATTCTGCGGAAGAGCCCCCTTTTAGACCTGTCCCCCTTTTAGACCAGAATGTCCCCCTTTTAGACCGGAGAAAACCAGAATGTCCCGCTTTTATTACAAAGCCGCCTGAAGTGCCAGAAAAAGGGACATTCTACCTTACTCAACGGAGAAAACCAGAATGTCCCCCTCTTGTTGGAGAAAACCAGAATGTCCCCCTCTTGTTAGAATGTCCCCCTCTTGTTTGCTCAACGGCGCAAACCAGAATGTCCCCCTTTTTGACCCAAACCAGAATGTCCCCCTTTTATGTCTGGTTCCACCAGAATCAACCCACAAATTCTGCGGAAGAGCCCCCTTTTAGACCTTTTGGAATGTCCCCCTTTTATTGGAGAGGAGGTACTCGTGCTCCACTATTGCGTCCATGTACAACGACCGCTGAATGAACTGGGCAACCGGGGGTACGAGAAGGGACTCTCGCAGCAGCGGGCGGCAACGTGGCGTTGGCAGGGGGCAACTCAGATCGCGAAATCGTCCACGATTTCCGGCTGCGGCTGGGCGTCGGCGGTGCGCGGGGGCCGCACGCGCAGCACGGGCGGGCTGAGGGAGACCTGGTGCCCGGCTTCGACGCTGCGCGTCAGAAAAACGGACCCGCCGACGATGCAGCCTTCGCCGAGGTGCGTCTCACCACCCAGGACCGTCGCGCCGGCGTAAATCGTGACGTGGTGACCGATGGTCGGGTGCCGCTTGTAACCCCGGATCAGGCGGCCGCGTTCATCCTTGGGGAACGACAGGGCCCCGAGCGTGACGCCCTGGTACATTTTGACGTGGTCGCCGATGTCGGTCGTTTCGCCGATGACGACGCCGGTGCCGTGGTCGATGAAGAAGCAGCGGCCGATGCGGGCGCCCGGGTGGATGTCGATGCCGGTCAGGTAATGGGCGTGCTCGGTCATGATGCGCGGGATGAGCGGCACGTTCATCGCGTACAGCTCGTGGGCGTAGCGGAAGATCGTGATCGCCAGGATCGCGGGGTAGGCGAGGATCACCTCCGCCGTGCCGGTCGCGGCGGGATCGCCGTCGTAGGCCGCCTGCACGTCGTCCGCCAGCATGGCCCGCACGTCGGGAATGCGGGTGACGAAGCGGCTGGCCAAGTCGGCGGCCTGCGAGCGACATTCGTCACAGGACGCTTCGGCGGGAGTCTCGGACGTCTCGCGCTCCTGACAGAGGCATTGGGTGATTTCGCCGGCGAGCAGTTCCCAGAGCCGTGGCAACAGCTCGCCGACGTGGAAGCTGATGTTGTGGCGCGTCAGGCCGCGCCGGCCGATGTAGCCGGGGTAGGTCAGCTCGAGCAGCAGGTTGCAGACTTCGATGATGATCTTGCGGGAGGGCAGGAATTCGCGGTCAATGTGCTGGGTCCGCCCGTCCGCGTTGTAACTTTGCACGATGCGGGCGACCAGCTTCGGGAGGGCTTCGCCAAGGTGTTGCGCTGGCACGGCTGTGGTCCTTTCGGGGCCGCCGGGGCGGCGTCCTGCGGATGTTATGCGCGGCGCGGCGTGGCGGGAAGCTGACGCGGCGACGACCGCCTGCGCGTGTCCACCTCGATCCGCGCGGTGGTGACCGTTGCGAAACACGCGCGGCTCCGCCAGAATCTCCGCGGGTTTTCCGCCCGGAAGGAGTTCACATGCCCACTCTCGCTCATACGCTCGCCGAGCGGGCGCAAGCCGCCGCTTGCGACCGGCTTGGCAAAAACGTCGTCCACGAAGTCAAGCGGCGGGTGCTCGATTCCATCGGCTGTGCCCTCGGGGCGTGGCAGAGCCGGCCGGCCCAGGTTACCCGGGCGGTCGCCCAGGCTGTGCCGATGGCCGGCGGTGCCAGCCTGTTCGGCTCGAAGCACCGCACGACGCCGGACCTGGCTGCGTTCAGCAACGGCGCTTTGGTCCGCTATCTCGACTTCAACGACACGTACCTGAGCAAAGAGCCGGCCCACCCGAGCGACAACATTCCTGCCGCGCTGGCTGTCGGGCAGGCCGTCAGAGCACACGGGCGGGACATCATCACCGCAATCGCGCTGGGGTATGAGCTCCAGTGCCGGCTGTGCGACGCCGCGTCGCTGCGGACCCACGGCTGGGACCACGTGTGCTACGGGGCTTTCTCGACGGCGCTGCTCGCGAGCAAGTTGTACAAGCTGACAGCGGAGCAGACGGTTCACGCCCTCGGCCTGGCCGGCGTGTGCAACTTCGCGACGCGCCAGACGCGGACCGGGCAGATCGCCGATTGGAAGGCGTGCGCGTTCTCGAACGCGGGCCGCAACGGGGTGTTCGCGGCCAACCTGGCCCGGCTGGGCATGACCGGCCCGAACGAAATCTTCGAAGGCCCGAAAGGGTTGTTCAAGATGATCACCGGGCCGTTCGAGCTGGCGTGGGCCCGCGACGCCGACGACTGGATGATCCGCAAGACTTACATCAAGTTCTGGCCCGCCGAGTATCACTCGCAGTCGGCGATCGACGCCGCCCTCCAGCTTCGCCCGGAGGTCGGCGACCCGACGAAAATCGACAGCATCCTGATCGAGAGCTTCGAGGCCGCGGTCAGCATCATCGGCAGCGAGCCGGAGAAGTGGCGGCCGACCAGCCGGGAAACGGCGGACCACAGCCTCGGCTACTGCGTCGCGGTCGCGCTCCAGGACGGCGACGTGACGCAGGCGTCGTTCGACGACGAGCGCATCCGCGACCGGCGTACGCTCGCGCTGCTCGACAAGATCAAGATCGTCGAGACGGCGGAGTGCAACGCCGGCTACCCGGACGGCATCCCCAACAAGATGATTATCCGGATGGCGGACGGCCGGACGCTGACGAAGCTGGTCAAGTACCCCCGCGGCCACGCCGGGAACCCGATGACCGACGACGAGGTCGTCCGCAAGTTCATGGGGCAGGCGACGGGGGTGGTCAGCGAGGCGACCGCCCGGCGGATCGTGGAAACGGCCCTGAATCTGGACCAATTGGTGGATGTTTCGCCGTTGCTGGAGTTTGAGACAACCTGAGGCACGTTGGCCGGCCGCCCCCCACTTGCGTGGGGGGTTCGGATGGGCGGCGATCCGAACCCCGGACGCAATCCCGGCGCGCCGGGACGGGGCACGTCGGCTTACCGGCCCCCCGCACCGCGGGTCCCCCCACTTGCGTGGGGGGTTCGGAAGGGTTCTGGCCCCGGCGACCTTTCGAACGTTCGATCGCCCCTGGTGCATTTCAGGACCACAGCGGGTATGATAGTAACATCCGCATATCCAGAATGCGCGGATGAGACCCCTAGCGGCAGGTGCAAGCATGTCAGACAAGGCCACGCTCACGTACAACGGCAAAACCCATGAGTTCCCGGTGATGATCGGGTCCGAGAAGGAGCCGGCCGTCGATGTTCAGCAACTGCGTGCCCAAACGGGCCTCATCACGCTGGACGACGGCTACAGCAATACCGGCTCGTGCGTCAGCAACATCACGTTTATCGACGGCGAACAGGGCATTCTCAGATACCGTGGCTACCCGATCGAGGAACTGGCCGAACACTCGACGTTCATCGAGACCGCGTACCTGATCATCTTCGGCGAGCTGCCCAACGAAAAACAACTCGCCGACTTCCGCCATCAGCTCGCCGAACACATGTTCATCCACGAGGCGATGCGGCACCACTTCGAGGGTTTCCCGCCGAATGCCCCGCCGATGGCGATTCTGTCCGCCATGATCAATACGCTCGGCTGCTTTGACCCGGTGCTGTCACAGCCGGCAGATGAGACCCTCTTCAGGGACTCGGCGGCCCGGCTCATCAGCAAGGTTCGCACGATCGCGGCGGCGGCGTACAAGAAGTCGATCGGCGACCCAGTCATCTACCCGCGCTACGACCTGTCGTACACCGCCAACTTCCTGCACATGATGTTCTGCAAGCCGAACCGGATTTGCCGTCCGGACCCGGCCGTTGAGCGGGCCTTGGACCAGATCTTCATCCTGCACGCCGACCACGAGCAGAACTGCTCCACCTCGACCGTGCGAATGGTCGGCTCGTCGCAGGCCAACCTGTACGCCTCGGTGGCGGCCGGCGTTTGTGCGCTCTGGGGACCGCTGCACGGCGGGGCCAATGTCGCGGTGATCGAGATGTTGGAGAACATCCGCCGCAGCGGCGAGTCCATCGCGACGTTCATCGCGCACATCAAGGACAAGAAGGCGCACGCCCGGCTGATGGGCTTCGGGCACCGCGTGTACAAGAACTACGATCCGCGGGCGCAGTTCATCAAGGCGTCGTGCGACCGCGTGCTGAACGCGCTGGGGATCAAGGACCCGCTGCTGGACATCGCCCTCCAGCTTGAAGAGGTGGCGCTGAAAGACCCGTATTTCGTCGAGCGCAAGCTGTATCCCAACGTGGACTTCTACAGCGGCATCATCATGCGGGCGATCGGCATCCCGGTGGAAATGTTCACAGTGCTCTTCGCGATCGGCCGCCTGCCCGGCTGGATCGCCAACTGGCGTGAGGTCCACCTCAGCCCGCACGCGCGCATCTACCGCCCGCGGCAGGTGTACAACGGGCCAACGATCCGGCACTACGTCCCGCTGGCGGTCCGCGGCGATCGGCCGGCGAACCAACCCGCGGCGAAATAACGGGCGACACGCACGGGCCGAAGGGACATGATGGCGACGCAACCATCCCGCTCCGCCCGCCTGCGGGCGCTCGTCCGCGACCACACGGTCGTGCTGCCTGGCGCATTTAACGCGCTGACGGCGCGCGCGATCGAACGCGCGGGCTTCGAAGCGCTGTATCTCTCCGGCGCGGCCCTGGCCAACAGCATGGTCGGGGTGGCCGACATCGGACTGACCACGCTCTCCGAGGCGGCCTACCACGCGGCCCGCTGTGCGGCAGTCACGACGATTCCGATCATCTCCGACGCCGACACGGGCTTCGGCGGACCCGAGAACGCCGCCCGCACCGTCGCGGAGTTCGAGCGCGCCGGGCTGAGCGGCTTGCACCTCGAAGACCAGGAGTTTCCCAAACGCTGCGGGCACCTCGCCGGCAAGCAGTTGGTGCCGGTCGCCGAGTTCTGCGAGAAACTCGCGGCGGCGGCGGGCGCGCGGCGCGATCCGGATTTCCTGCTGATTGCCCGCACGGACGCCCGCGGCGTCACGTCGTACGACGACGCCGTCGCGCGGGCCCACGCGTATCTGAAGGCGGGGGCCGACGCGATTTTCCCCGAGGCGCTCCAGGACCGCGCGGAGCTGGAGCGGTTCGCCCGCGACGTGCCCGGCGTCCCGCTGCTCGCGAACATGACTGAGTTTGGCAAGACGCCGTACCTGACGGTCGCCGAGTTCGCGGCGCTCGGCTACCGGCTGGTGATCTTCCCGGTGACGTTGCAGCGCGTGGCGCTGAAGGCGGTGCTGGACGCGCTGGGTGAGCTGCGCGCGACGGGGACGCAGCGAGGTTTCGTAGACCGCATGCAGACGCGGCAGGAGCTGTACGAATTGCTGGGCTACGACCCCAGCGACGGAGCGATCCCGGCGCGCCGGGACGAACGAAGCGACGAAGGGAATCAGAACGCGAAGCGCTAGCGAGCGCGGCGGCTACGTGCTGAGTGCGGAGTGCTCATTTTGGGCCAAGGAGTGACCATGAGCGAAGCGGCCGAACTTCTGTATCGTCCCGGGCTGGAAGGCATCATCGCCGGCGAAACCTCCGTCGCAGCGGTCGAGCAGAGCGGGCTTTCCTACCGCGGTTATGACATTGCCGACCTGGCCGAGCACACTTCGTTCGAGGAGTGTGCGTATTTGTTGCTGTACGACGATCTGCCGAACCCCACGGCGCTCGCCGAGTTTCGTCGGCGTCTGGATGAGCAGCGCTCAATCCCCGAGGCCGTGCTTGAGACCATCCGCCGGATTCCGCCCGCGGTCGGCGGCATGGACGTGCTGCGGACCGCCCTGTCGATGACGGCCCACTTCGATCCGGGCGGCGGGCAGGGCCGGGAGCTGTTCGTGGGTCAGGCCATCCGCGTCCTCGCGCAGGTGCCTGGCATCATCGGTGCGCGCATGCGCATGCAGGCCGGCCAGCCGCCGTTGACCGCGAAACCCGGTCTATCGCACGCGGCGCAGCTTCTCTATCTTGCGCTGGGGCGTGCGCCGACCGCGATTGAGGAGGAGGTTGTCAACCTGACGCTGATCCTCTACGCCGAGCACGAGTTTAACGCCTCGACTTTCGCCGCCCGCGTCTGCACGAGCACGCTCAGCGACCTCTACTCCGCCGTCGTCGCCGCGATCGGCACGCTCAAGGGCCCCCTGCACGGCGGGGCGAACGAAGAGACCATGCGGTTGATGGCGCAGTTCAAGTCCGCGGACGAGGCGCGGGCCTGGACCACGGCGGCGCTGGCTCGCAAGGAGAAGGTCTCCGGCTTCGGGCACCGCGTCTACAAGCATGGCGATCACCGCTCACACATCCTGGAGGGTTATCTGCCGGAGCTGGCCCGGCTGCGCAACGAGCCGTGGCGCATCGACGTGTATCATGCGATCAAGGACACGGTTTGGGAGCAGAAGAAGCTACACCCGAACGTCGATTACCCGTGCGGGCTGGCGTATTACCTGCTCGGCCTGCCGCTGGATGTGTACACGCCGATCTTCGTCGCGTCGCGTGTCAGCGGGTGGTGCGCCCACATCATCGAGCAGCACGAGAACAACCGTATTATCCGGCCGCTGAGCCGCTACAACGGCCCGGCCCCGCGGAAGGTGGGCCCGCTCGACCAGCGCTCGTGTCGTGTCTCGCCATAGACGCGGCGTATTCGCGGGGAGCATCGGCGTCCCGCCGGTGCGAGAAGCCCCACGCGGCGCCGTGGAAAGCCCGTCGCACCGGCGGGACGCCGATGCTCCCCGGGGCGGTTGCGTGTGCATTCTCCGGTGCGAGAAGCCCCACGCGGCGCCGTGGAAAGCCCGTCGCACCGGCGGGACG
>CAYMXT010000134.1:0-4619 GCA_964394415.1 uncultured Planctomycetales bacterium | reverse complement strand
GCGTGTGCATTCTCCGGTGCGAGAAGCCCCACGCGGCGCCGTGGAAAGCCCGTCGTACCGGCGGGACGCCGATGCTCCCCGGGGCGGTTACGTGTGCGTTCTTCTGAGGCAGTACACTAGCGCCGCACGACGAGCGTGTGCCCCTGCCCCGTGGACAAATTCCGACATCTGCTCGCAACTCGCACCGCGTATTGGGACGTGACGATTCGGTCCGCGAAGGGCTTTTGCGGCGCAGACAAGTTTACACGCCCTGAATCACATCGAATGCACGTCGATTTCCGTTGAATCGCCGCGCCTTGCCGACTAGACTGGCTGGTGGGCCGTGGAGAGCGCGTCGCTGACCACGCGGAGGCCATGTGCGGTCAGCGTGTAATTATCTGGTACCAGGGGCTGATTAGGAGAGCTGGTCTGTATGTACAGAACTTGGACGTGCCGCAGCGTCGCGGCGCTGGCGCTGCTGGCCGGTAGTTGGTCTGGTGTGGCTGGAACGATCGATCAGAGCCTTGAGGAGCTGCTTGCGACAAAGTCCCCCGACGAGCAGGTTTCGACGCTCGTCTTTCTGCAAGGCCAGGTGGACGTGCATCGGCTGAACGCCGAGCTGCGCAGTCCGCGGATGACCGCCCGGGCCCGGCATGAGGTGGTCGTGACCACGCTCCAGGCCGCGGCCTGGTCGAGCCAGGGCGCGCTGCTGAACCACCTGCACGAGTTGGAGCAGGCCGGCCGCGTGTCGCACTGGCACGCCTACTGGCTGTCGAATGCCATTCGCGTGGACGCGCCGGTCGCAGAGATCCTCGCGCTCGCGGCGCGCGACGATGTGGGGATTGTGTACTACAACTACGAGATTGAGCTCGAGCGTCCGGCGGCTTCGCCCGCGGCCGGCGACGAAACCGACGGTCCCCGTACACCCGAACCTGGTCTGGTGGCGATCCGCGCCCCGGAAGTGTGGGCCATGGGATATACGGGCAACGGCGTGCTCGTGGCCACGCTCGACACGGGCGTCGAAGGCACCCACCCGGCGCTGGCCAGCCGTTGGCGCGGCCTCGACCCACTTTACGCGGGCCACCCGCAGTGGGCGTGGTTCGATCCAGTGACGAACACGACTTTTCCCGCGGCCTTCGGCGCGCACGGCACGCACACCATGGGGACGGTCTGCGGCGGCGCACCGGGCGACCAGATCGGCGTTGCGCCCGGCGCACAGTGGATTCATGCCGCCGTCATCGATCGCGTGAGCATTTCCCAGACCGTCGCCGATGCGCTGGCGGCTTTCGAGTGGATGGTGGATCCCGACGGCAACCCCAACACCGACTACGACGTGCCGGCGGTCTGCTCGAATTCCTGGCGCCTCGTCACCGGGCACGGCTATCCGCCGTGCGATCAGACGTTCTGGACCCACCTCGACGCCGTCGAGGCGGCCGGTACAGTGATCCTGTTCTCGGCCGGCAACGAAGGGCCGGGCGCGGAGACCATTGGCCGTCCGCCGGACCGCGCGACCGACGAATATCGGACGTTTTCCGTCGGGGCGGTCGATGGAAACCAGTCCTCCTGGCCGATCGCGAGCTTCTCTTCCCGCGGACCATCGCACTGCACGCCCGACGGCAGCGCCGCCATCAAACCAGAGGTCTCCGCGCCGGGCGTGGACGTGCGCTCGGCCGTCCCCGGCGGCGGCTACCAGGGCGGCTGGAGCGGGACGTCGATGGCGTCGCCGCACGTCAACGGCGTGGTTGCCCTGATGAAAGAGGCCTGCCCAGATCTGACGGTCGAGCAATACAAGCAGATTCTCATCGCGACCGCCCACGACCTCGGCACGACCGGCAACGACAACAGCTATGGCTGGGGCATGGTCGATGCCTACGAAGCCGTGCTGATGGCGATCAGCCTGTGCGGACCGAAGCCGCCGGAGGCGCAAGACGTCGAAGCCGTCACCGGCGTGAACACCGCCGCGACCATCACCGTGACGGCTGAAGACGACGGCGAGCCGAACCCGCCGGGCATGTTGAGCTACATCGTGGTCTCGAAGCCCACGCACGGGCAGTTACGCGATCCGCAGGGTGACGCGATCACCGCCGTGCCGTACACGCTGCTGAACAACGGCAACCAGATCCTCTACACCCCTAACGCCTACTTTGACGGCTACGACACGTTTACGTTCAAGGCCAACGACGGCGGCGTCCCGCCGGACGGCGGCGATTCGAACATCGCGAGCGTGCTGGTGACCGTCGGCGGTCCGCAGACCGTTTACAGTTGGAACCTGGACACCGATCCGGGCTGGACGCGCACCGGCCTGTGGGGCTATGGCGTGCCGCAGGGCCAGGGCGGCGAAAACGGCTTCAAAGACCCCAACAGCGCCTTCACCGGCGCCAAGGTCCTGGGTTATAACCTCTACGGCGACTACTCCAACAACATCGGCGAGCGGCACGTAACGACCGGGGCGTTCGATTGCTCCGGTTTGCGGAACGTCGGGTTGCGCTTCCGCCGCTGGCTGGGCGTGGAGAAATCGTCCAAGGACCACGCGTACATCCGGGTGAGCACCAACGGCGTGAGCTTCACAACGGTTTGGGAGAACCCCGACGCGGACATCACGGACAACGGCTGGACCGTGCAAACCGTGGACCTCAGCGCCTACGCCGACGATCAGCCGGCCGTCTACGTGCGGTGGACGATGGGTGCGGCGAACAGCAGCAAGCGGTTCTGCGGCTGGAACATCGACGACGTCGAGGTGCGGAGCTACGCCCCCGCCACCGTGCTCGCCGGCGATGCGAACTGCGACGGCGTCGTCGATTTCGACGACATCCCCGCGTTTGTGCTCATGCTGACCGACCTGCCCGCGTGGCAGGCCCAGTACCCCGACTGCGATTGGCGCAACGGCGACTGCGAGCCCGACGGCGTCGTCAACTTCGACGACATCAACCGGTTCGTGCTCCTGCTGCAAGGATAGCGGCTGACAACCTCGCGACCGCGGGGGTCGGAACCCACCCGACCCCCGCGCGGCGCTCGTGGGCGAACCTCGTCTCGCACACCAGCCCGCGGAAGCCCCGCCTCCGCTCGTGGTCGGCCCGCGGGACTGCCCCGCGCCTTCAGTGGCGCGTCACGCCAGCCAGCGGCCGGCCAACACCCCGTCGATCGTCAAGTCCTCGTCGAGCCCCTCCCACCGCAGCGCGCGGCCGCGGGCTTCAATCCGCACTTGGCGGAGCTGCTCTTCCGACGCACCGCGCAAGCGGCGGAACCTGTCAGCCGGAAACGCGATTTCGCGCCCGTCGTCCAGCTCAACATGCACCTTGCGGCCGTCGATCCAGACCCGCACCGCCCGGGCGCCGCCCACGCCGCTAGCCAAAGTACTCATGCCACCTCCTCAAAAACTCCTCGCGATGCTCTGCGACGACCTCGCGAAGCTGCGTTAGCTCGTGTTCATTGATGCCGTCGCTGCACGCCAGAGAGACGGGCTGGAGCCAGAACTTGCACGAATCCTCGCCGCGGCGGACGTGGACGTGCGGTGGCTCGTGACCTTCGTCGCTGTAGAAGTGAAAGCGGAATCCGAGCCAGCGGAAGATCGTAGGCATACCTGGTCCTGACCAGTCGCCGTCGCCGTCATGCGCAACGGCCCATTCTGGCCGGTCGAATAAGCTCATTCTAGCGAACGCGCGGCGCGCTTGCCACCGTTCGCCGGTATACTGCCCCGCGGCATGGATGCGTTCGTCGCCGTTCTGAAGCAATACCAGACCTTCGGGCTTGTCGCGCTGCTCGCGACGGTCTTCCTCACGCCCCTGGCCATGCGGGCGGCGTTCCGCTTCGGCGTGCTCGACATCCCGGACCAGAAGCTTAAGCCACACGCCCGCCCGACCCCGTACCTCGGCGGAACGGCGATCTGCGCGGCCTGGGCGGCTGCGCTCGTGGTGGCTTTTGCCGCGGGCGTCGTGACGGACTGGCGAACGCTCATCCCACTCTTGCTGGGCGGCGTGGGCATGTCCGTGCTGGGATTGATCGATGACGCTCGGAATGTCCGGCCGAAGATTCGGCTGCTCGTCGGCACGCTCATCATCGCCGGGACGCTCCTGACGACCGGCATCGGTTTTCATCTCGTGGATTCCGTCGTCGCCGGCGCGAACAAGGTGCTGGGCTGGAACGTGGTGGTCCCTCCGGTTGTGGCCGTGCCGGCCTCGGTCCTGATCGGCGTGTTCGTCGTGCTGGGGGCCTGCAACTCGACCAACCTGATCGACGGCCTCGACGGGCTGTGCTCCGGCGTGACGGCGATCATCTCCGGCGGGTTCTTCCTGCTCGCGGCGCATCTGGCCGTGTGGGGTTACAGCGACGTTGGCGACCCGGTACGTCTCACGCTCGCCATCGCGATGCTCGGCGCCGCGCTCGGCTTTCTGCCTTGGAATTTCAACCCCGCCAAGATCTTCATGGGCGACGCGGGCAGTATGTTGCTCGGCTACAACTGCGGGATGCTGGTTCTGCTGTTCGCCGAACGCGGGTTCTTCCGCTGGGTGATCGGCGCACTCATGATTTTCGCGTTGCCAGGGTTTGATACCGCCCTGGCGATGTTCCGCCGCTGGCGGGCCGGGCGGTCGATCTTCGAGGGCGACCGCAGTCATTTCTATGACCAGCTTGTGCAGCGCGGC
>CAYMXT010000133.1:0-11705 GCA_964394415.1 uncultured Planctomycetales bacterium | reverse complement strand
TTACCATCGAACGTAACGAGATCATCCTCGAACGGGATATCGTGATCGATGAGGAGAACCTGGAACTTATTCTGGAATCCGGGGCAGAGGTCATCATCCTCCAAAAAGAGCTCGCCCGCGGCGTGTGTGTCGAGTTCACGGACCCGGCTCAGCCGCGGTTTGTCGTCGGCTCCCTCGGCCCCGGCACGAAGCTGATTTCGCTCCGCCAGATCGACTACGACACGCTGCTGGCCAGCTACCTGGAGCAGGCCCGGGGACTGCTCGACGGCGGTGTCGATGTGCTGCTGATCGAAACCTGCCAGGACATCCTCCAAACCAAGGTCGCGATCGAGGCCGCGCGGCAGGCGTTCGACGCTTGCCGCCGCACCGTTCCGCTGATGTGCCAGGTCACGATGGAAACGACCGGGACGATGCTGATGGGTACGGAAATCGCGGCGGTCGTGACGGCGCTGGAGGCGTTTCCCGAGGTCGCGGTCATCGGCCTGAACTGCGCGACCGGACCGCAGGAGATGAGCGAGCACGTGCGGTACCTGTCGAAGTGCTGCACGCGCTACCTGAGCGTGCTGCCGAACGCCGGGTTGCCGCAGGTGGTGAACGGCCAGCCGCATTTTCCGCTCACGCCCGCCGAGCTGGCCCGCTGGCTGCGGGAATTCGTCGCGGTGGACGGCGTACACATCGTCGGCGGCTGCTGCGGGACGACGCCCGCCCACCTGGCCGCGGTGGTCGCGGCGTGTCGCGAATTGCACCCGCGGGCGCGGCAGCCCGTCCACGAACCCGCCGTGAGCAGCCTGTATTCCGCCGTCGCGTTGCGGCAGGAGACGAGCTTTCTGCTGGTCGGCGAGCGCTGCAACACGAACGGCTCACGCGAGTTCAAGCGGCGGCTGGCCGCGGGAGACATCGACGGCTTGGTTGCCCTAGCCGAAGAGCAGACCCGCGAGGGCGCCCACGTGCTCGACGTGTGCGTGGATTACGTGGGCCGCGCCGGCGTCGCCGACATGCACGCGGTCATCAGCCGCTTCGGCAGCGACCTCAACGTCCCCCTGATGCTCGACAGCACCGAGCCCGACGTAATCGAGGCGGGTTTGAAGCTGACCGGCGGCAAGTGCATCGTCAATTCGGTCAATCTCGAGGACGGTGAGCACAAGCTGGCCCGCGTGGCGAAGCTGCTCCGGCAATACGGGGCCGCGGTCGTCGCGCTGACCATCGATGAAGACCCGCGCGAGGCGATGGCCAAGACCGCCGACCGCAAGCTCGCCATCGCGACGCGCCTGCACAACCTGCTGACCCGCAAGTACGGGCTCAACGAAGAGGACATCTTCTTCGATTGCCTCACGTTTCCGATCTCGACCGGCAACCCGGAGGACCGCCGGCTCGCGTTGGAGACGCTCGACGGCATCGCCCGCGTGATGCAGAAATTCCCGCGCTGCCAGTCGATCCTGGGCGTGAGCAACGTCAGCTTCGGCCTTCAGCCCGCCGCGCGCGTCGTGCTCAACTCGGCGATGCTGCACGAAGCCTGCCAGCGTGGCCTGACCGCGGCGATCGTCCACGCCGGAAAAATCCTGCCGCGCAACCAGATCAGCGACGAGCGCTGGCAGGCGGCCCTCGATCTGATCCACGATCGGCACGCCCCCGGTGGCGCCCAGACGCCGCTCGAGCACTTCATCGGCCTCTTCACCGCCGGCGAGCAACTCGCCGAAAAGGCGAAGCTCGTTGACCTGCCCGTCGAGCAGCGCCTGCGGCAGCGGATCATCGACGGCCAGCGGGTCGGCCTCGAAGCCGAACTCGATGCGGCCCTCCAGAAGTACCAGGCCCTTTACATCATCAACGAATTCCTGCTCGACGGCATGAAGACCGTCGGCGAGCTGTTCGGCTCCGGGCAGATGCAGCTTCCGTTCGTGCTCCGCGCCGCCGAGACCATGAAGGCCGCCGTCGGCCACCTTCAGCCGCACATGGAACGCACCGGCGGACCGTCGCGCGGCCGGCTCGTGCTCGCCACCGTGCGCGGAGATGTTCACGACATCGGCAAGAACCTCGTGGACATCATCCTGACTAACAACGGCTACACGATCTATAACCTCGGGATCAAGCAGCCGATCGGCAATATCATCAACGCCTGGCGGGAACACCAGGCCGACGCGATCGGGCTCTCCGGCCTGCTCGTCAAATCCACCGTCGTGATGCGCGACGATCTGGAAGTGCTCAACGAGCACGGCATCACCACCCCCGTCATCCTCGGCGGGGCCGCGCTCACGCGACGGTACGTCGAGAACGACCTGCGCAGCGTGTATCGCGGCTCCGTGTACTATGCCTCCGACGCCTTCGACGGTCTGCACCTGATGGCGCAGATCAGCCGCGGGGCGGAGCCCGCGGCGGGAATCGAGGAACCCGGTCCGCCGGTCGAACCGCCCACGCCGGAGCAGGTGCAACGGCTGGCGGAGCAGCGGCTCGGGCTGGAGCCGGTCGAGGCCGACGCCGCCGAACGGGCTCGCCGGGCGGAAGCGGAGGTCGCGCTGCGCGAGGCGGTCACGGCGGAGGCGCCGGCCGAGGCGTTGCCCGCCGCGCCGCGGTCGGACCTCGGTCACGAGCACCCCGTGCCACGTCCACCGTTCTGGGGCGTTCGCGTTCTTGAGCAGATTGATCTGCGCGCCCCGCTGGCGTACCTCAACGAGACGATGCTCTTTCAGGTGCAGTGGGGCTTCCGCCGCAAACGCCGGGCGCCGGAAGAGTGGCGTAAGTACGTCGAGCAGGAAATCCGGCCGATCTACCGGGCGCTGGTGCAGCGTTGCGAGCGCGAGGGCATCCTCCGGCCGCAGGCGGTGTACGGCTATTGGCCGTGCAACTCCGACGGCGACGATCTGTTGGTCTTCGAGCCGCCCGGCGGCACGATCGACCGGCCCGAGCACCACGGCCGCGTCTTGGCCCGCTTCCGTTTTCCGCGGCAGAGAAAGCCGCCGTACTGGTGTTTGTCGGATTTCTGGCGGCCGGCGCGCAGCGGCGTGGTGGATGTGGTCGCGTTTGCGCTGGTTACCGCGGGCCGCCGCGTGAGCGATGTCGCCCGGCAGTGGTTCGAGCAGAACCAGTACCAGCAGTATCTATTTCTGCACGGCCTCGGCGTCGAGCTGGCCGAAGCGCTGGCGGAGTACCTGCACAAGCAGATTCGCGTCGAGCTGGGCATCGCCGGCCAGGACGCCCGCGAATTGCAGCGGCTGTTTCAGCAGGGCTACCAGGGGTCGCGGTACAGCTTTGGTTATCCCGCGTGTCCAAACCTGGAAGACCAGGCTCCGCTCGTGAAGCTGCTGCAATCCGACCGCATCGGCGTGGCGCTATCCGAGCAATACCAGTTGGACCCGGAGCAATCGACCAGCGCCATCGTCACCTATCACCCCGCGGCGCGCTACTTCAACGTGCGATAGCACGGCACACGGCAACAAGGCAACGAGGCGGCGAGTGGAGCACAGACCATCAGTCTGTGGCGTGGGGTGCCGTATGGTTCCACGCATGAAACAGGGCCGGGCCGCGGCTTGCTCGCCACGGCACCGGCCCTCGTATCCCCTCGCTCGTCCGTTACCCGCGGATGTACTCGTCCCACGCCGCGTTGCGGGTAAAAGGGGACACTACTCATTATTGGCATTGCCTAAATCAGTAGTGACCCCTTTTTCTCGTCCGTTACCCGCGGATGTACTCGTCCCACGCCGCGTTGGCGTTGTCGTAGACGTCCTGCCGATAGTCGTTGACCGACTGGATAACGCCGGTCGCGTCGTAGAGGGACGTGTCCCCGAGACCGCCCAGGCCCAGGTCGCAACCGCACAGGGTGGCCAGCGCCGCCGTCGCCAAAGCCGCCATCGCCACTCGTCGCAGGTTACTGGTCATGGTCATCGTCGCAATGCTCCTTTCCGCGAAACGCCGCGCAGCGCCACGCTCCGCGGACACCAGTCTGTATCCGGCGGCGGGGAGATTCTGACAAAAAAGCCGGTTTCTGCCCCTTATCGGAAGTAGTTCAACGTGGTGCGCATCCGTCCGCGGTGAGCGGAGACGGATGCCCACCAGCTTGCGCCCTGCTCACAGGCGGATAAAAGGGCTCTTCCGCAGGATAAAAGGGGACACTACTCATTATTGGCATTGCCTAAATCAGTAGTGACCCCTTTTCCTCCCACTACTCATACTCATTATTGGCATTGCCTAAATCAGTAGTGACCCCTTTTCATCCCCCTAAATCAGTAGTGACCCCTTTTCCTCCCCTTTTCCTCCCCCCCCCCCCCTTTTTTCCTCCCCTTTCCTTCCCGTCTCTTGGACCGCCGCGGAGGCCGCTGGCAGCCAACCGCGGCGAAGCGCGTTGGACGGCGAGACCAGCCGCGTCATCTCATTGCGCGGGGCGCTGAAGCAGCTCCGCGTGCAGCCGATCGACGGCGATGTCGAGCTTCTCCGACGTCAAGTAGGTGCCCGCTGCAATCTGACGACGCAGCTCGACGATCCGGGCGTCCAAACCCGCGGGGTCGGTTTCCGACGCGGGCCGCGCATCGGGGGACAGCTCGACCCGGTCAAGTGTCGGCGTAAGCGATCCATTGGCCGAATCCGCCGAGCCGGACGGCGTCGCTGTCGCGCGCGGCTGGCCGGACGGGAGCGGTGTGGACTGACAAGCGCATTGTATTCCGTTGGTGTTCATGCCTGACCGCAGCCTCCTAGGACCGTCGGTGCCACGGCACCGCGTGGTCGTTTCGCCCTCCAAGTTGGCGGAAAGTACATCCCGGCGCGCGCCATCCGCCGCTCCATCGGCGAATGAGGACACGCCGTAACCTCGCTCAATCAGTACTATCGGCCGAATTGCCGACGCGCTTTACCGCAAGTTCAAGAAGAACCGCGGCGCGGGAGGTCTTACCCTGGACGCCATCACGGCGCCGCAGGGCCGCACGCCACTTGGGGCGCGCGTCGGAAGCGCGCGGCCACTTCGCGGATCAGCGTGTCGCGTGCAATCGGCTTCGAGAGGTAGCTGTTGCATCCGGCGGCGAGGCACTTTTCGAGTTCGCCCTTCATCGCGTGAGCCGTGAGTGCGATAATAACACCAGTGTAGCCCCGTTGTCGCAGCACGCGGGTCGCGGTCAGGCCGTCCATGACAGGCATCTGCACGTCCATCAGGATGATGTCAAACGGCTGCCCCGCGGAGCGGGCCGCCCAGGCGCGGTCGACAGCCTCCTGGCCGTTTTCCGCCAGGACGACGTCGGCGCCGGCCTTGCGCAGGAAGGTGCTCAGCAAGCGCTGGTTATCCGGACCGTCCTCGACCAGCAGCACGCGCCCGTCGATGCGCGGCAGGGTCTTCGCAGTGGCGGGCGACTCGACCGCCGTCGGCCGCTGGTCGACGGCGCTGACCATCTGCACGCCCGTCAGGGTACCGGTGGCGGCGGTCAGCGTGAATGTGCTGCCCTGCCCCGGCGCGCTCGTGACGGTTACATCGCCACCCAGCAGCTCTGCGATTCGCTTGGTGATGGCCAGCCCGAGACCCGTGCCGCCAAACAGGCGCGTCGTCGAGGTCGTGGCCTGCGCGAAGGGCTGAAAAAGTCCTTCCATCTGCGCCGGCGTCATGCCGATGCCGGAGTCGACGACTGCAAATCGGGTCAGCTCCCGGGCGCGGTCGCAAGAAGCAACGATGCGCACGGTGCCCTGCTCGGTGAACTTGATGGCGTTGCCCACCAAGTTGATGAGGGCCTGTTTGAGCCGCGTGGGGTCGCTGATGATGGTATCTGGAATCAGCCCGTCACTCTCGATCCGCAGCGTCAGGTCCTTCTCTTCGGCCTTGCCCCTCAGCAGCTCGACGACGTCGAACAGCACGCGACGCGTCGGGCAGGCGACGCGCTCGACGTCCAGCTTGCCGGCCTCGATCTTGGACATGTCGAGGATGTCGTTGATGAGCTGGAGCAGGTGCCGTCCGTTGCGTTGCACCGTCTGGAGGCCGTTGAGGCGATCGGATTCGGTGCTCTGCGGATCGAGCATCAACTCGGTGTAGCCGAGAATGGCGGACATCGGCGAGCGGATCTCGTGGCTCATGTTCGCCAGGAATGCGCCTTTCGCCCGCGTCGCCGCCTCGGCGGCCTCCTTGGCGCACAGCAGCTCGACGTTGGCCGCGGCCAAGTCGGCGGTGCGCTCCGCAACCTTGCGTTCCAGCGACTCGTACGCCTCGCGCAGCTTGGCGGCCAGTTGGTCGAAGCCGGCCGCCAAGCGACTGATTTCGTCGTTGCCGGCCATGTTCAGCGGGCGCAGCTCGCTGCTGTGCGGGGAGTCGGCGAGGCGCTGGAAATGCGTGCTCATCACCGACAGGCGGCCGGCTACGATGCGATGAAACGTGAGCGCCAAGGCCCCGAAGCACAGCGCGGCGCCGATCCCCAGCACGAACAGACTCCCGCGGAACTCCGTTGCGGCCAGCGCCTGGATGCGCTGCAACGGAATACCCACCCCGTCCAGGGCCGCGACCTGTCCGGCCGCGCCGTAGAACCCGCCCGTGGAGCCGTAGCGCTCGAGCATCTCGCCGGGCGCATCGGCCGGGTCGCCGTGGCAGCGGAGGCACTTCGGTTCATACCGCCGCGCGTCGAAGTGGGCCAGGAACGGGCGACCGTCCAGCTCGATCTCGCCTTCCCAGTGGTTCACATCCGGATGCGCCGCGAAGTAGTCGATCATGTCCAGCTCGGCCGGACCGCCCTGGTTCGCAGGGTTGCGCGGGTCCTTGGCCGAGTACTTCAGCATGTAGTCCGGGAACTTCTGACGCACCGCTTCGAAAATACGGCGGCCGACGAACGACGTCGACATCGCTTCGGGGATGAACCGGTCCGGTCCGGCCAGCTTCTCCACCACCGGACGGATCTCGCGCGCCACGTAGTCACGGATGGCGAGGTTGAACTCCAACGCCATCTGCGCCTGGCGGTGCGCCAGCTCGTCTAGGTGTCGCGCCGTCGTGGCGCGGGCGCGCCACAGGACAAAACCGGCCAGAAGCGTCACAACTAGCCCTGTGAGCAACAGGAACTTGGCGGCAATGCTGCGCATGGTTTCCTCCTGGGCCCCGCGCGGCGCCTGCGCACCACGTGATGCGCCGCGGGATACTTCCCCGGTGGTATCGGCTGCGTGCCCCGCGTTCAACAGTTGTTGCCGCCAAGCGGCGCGCCCGCCCTGAACCAAGGCGCGATTCTCAGACGTCGCCCCGGCCCACCCGGATGCGTGGCATATCGGGCGTCGCGCGCCGCCCCCCACGTAAACCACCGTGCGCAACTCGGCGCCGCGTCTCAGAACGCGCAGCGCAAGCGAGCGCCTTCGTGCAGGGCGCTTGCTTGCGCTGCGCGTTCTGATCCGCAGCGCACAGCCGCGCGCGCTCGGTCAGTCCGTGTCGGACTCCGCGGTCAGACTGGAGATGTCACTCGGCTCGGCCACGCCGAGCGCGAAGCGGCGGACACGCGGGTCGTCCGAGCGCAGGACCTCCTCCGGCGTGCCATCCGCGAGGAAGCGGCCGTGGTGCAGCATCAGGACGCGGTCCCCGACCTCGGCGGCGGTCTTCATGTCGTGCGTCACGACGATGCCCGTGACATGCACGGTTTCCTGCATCTGCCGGATCAGCCTGTTGATGACGTCGGAGCGTTGCGGGTCCAACCCGGCGGTCGGCTCATCATAGAGAATGACCTTCGGGGCCGGCTCGATCGCAATCGCCCGGGCGAGCGCGACCCGCTTCTTCTCGCCCCCAGAAAGCTCGGCGGGGAACTTCTTCTCGAACCCCGCCAGGCCGACCATCTCCAGGCAGCGGCTCGCCAGCTCGCGAATCCGCCCGCGGTCGAGCTTGCCCCGGCGGTTCTCGGTCATCGGGAACGACACGTTGTCGAGCACCGACATCGAATCGAACAGCGCGTTGAGCTGAAACACAAAACTGATCTGCTGGCGAATCGGCACCCAGTCCTTTTCGCCGAGCCGATCGATCCGCTGTCCCTCAAAGTACACTTCGCCGTGGTCGGGCTTCAGCAGCCCGACGATGTGCTTGAGCAGCACGCTCTTGCCCGTTCCCGACCGGCCGATGATGACCGTGTTCTTGCCGCACTCGACCGCGAGGTCGATCTCGGTCAGGACGTGTTGCCGCCCGAACGACTTGCTCACCCGGCGAAGCTCGATGATGGGGTGATCGCGCCCCTGCACGCCGTGGCCCTCAAAGCAGCGGACGGAACCCGTACCACACGTCATACAGACCGTTCAACATCAGCCCGAGGAACAGGTCGAGCATCAGGATCAGAATGAAGCTGATGACGAAGCTCTGCGTACACGCCTGGCCGACGCCCTGCGCCCCGGCGTTGCAATGAAAGCCGTTGTAGCAGCTCACCAGGCCGATCGCGGCCCCGAAGAAGATCGACTTGAACAGCCCGCTGCCCAGGTCCCAGACCTGCACCGTCTGCGTGATCCAGTACCAGAACGGTTCGCTGTCGCCGCCGTAGATGCCGGCGTACACCGCGAACGCCCCCAGCGTACCCATCAGGTTGGCATAGCACGTGAGCAGCGGCGACAGCGTGACGCACGCGACGAAGCGCGGCGTAACCAGGTGCCGGATCGGGTCCGCCCCCATCGACCGCAGGGCCAGAAGCTGCTCGGTCACGTTCATCGTGCCCAGCTCGGCGGTCAGCGCTCCGCCCGCCCGGCCCGCGAGCATGACGCCCGCCAGCACCGGCCCGAGCTCCAGACACAGCGACGTGACCACGATGGCCCCCAGCCGGTCGGTCAAACCCGCGGCGTCGAACTGGGCCCAGCCTTGCACGATCAGCACCATGCCGATGAACGTGCCGGTGAGCATGATGACCGGGACCGAGCGCGTGCCGATGTAGAAGCACTGCGGCAGGAGCCGCCGCCAACCGCGCAGGCTCAGCAGCTCGATCGGGATGAACTCGAAGGCGTGGCCGCTGAAAACCCAGAAGCGGCCGAAATTGTCGATGAACCGCTCGGCCCGGCCGAGCGTGCCGGCCCCGAGCCGGTCGAGCGCGTGCGTGATGACGTTGCGCTGGGGCATAGCGGGTGCGGTAAAGTTATCGCAAACCCGTGTGGAAAGCGATATGATCTCGCGGAGGCGGGACTCGGGACTCGGGACTCGGGGCTCGGCAGCGTGCCCGCGCCTAGTCCGAATCCCGAATCCCATCCCGGATCCCGAGTCCCGTAGCGGAGCCTGCACGGATGGCCGACACAGCGCGCACGGAAGAGCGACGGACGGCGCTGCGATTCGGCCTGGTTGCGCTCGGCTGGCTCGCGTGCCTGTTCGCCTGGGCCACGGTGCTGAGTTTCAGCATCGCCGATCCGCCCGCGACCACCGTCTGGCCGACAAACGACCCGCCGCGGAACTGGTGCGGCGGCCTGGGGGCCTGGCTCGCGTTCCACGCTTTTCGCTACCTCGGGGTCGGCGTCTACCCGCTCGTGTTCCTGGCCCACGCCGCGGTCATCGCCGCGTCGCAGCGCGGCCGGCTGAACGACCTCTGGCTGCGGTTTCTCGGCACCGCCCTGAGTTGCACGGCGGCTGCGACCGCAGGCACGCTCATCTTCGAAGGCTCCGATCGCTTTCTCATCAGCGGCCCCGGCGGCGTGTTGGGCGCCGCGATGAAGACGCTGCTGCTGGCGCACTGCGACTACCTGGGAACGGTCCTGCTCCTGGCACTTGCGGGGCTGGTGGGGCTGCTGCTCGCCGCCGACAACGTCTTTGTCGGCCTGTTCCGCTGGCTGCGCTGGGCACGACATCCGTCGGAGCCGGCTGCGGCCAACCGGAGCACCGTGCCGGCAGACCCACCTGCTCCTGCGCCCCGGTCGGCGACGCCCGCGCCCCGGCCTGCCCCGGCAACGCCCAAGCCGCGCCCGCCGGTGCTTGAGGAGGAAGAGGACGAACCGGCCGGGCCGCCGCTCGTGGCGACCGGTCCGCTGGCCGTGGCTTCGGCGCCGGTCGCCGCGGTCCAGCCGACCCCGCCGCCGGCCAAGTCCATCCCGATCGGGCCCCTGCCGCTGCTCGCGGAGACGCGCATCGAAACGAAGCCCGCACCCAAGCCGGCCAAACCGCCGGCGCCGGCCCCCGCGCGGGCCGCGGACGACGACTATCAGCTTCCGCCGCTCGACCTGCTCGACCGCTCCATTCCGATCGACAAAACCGCCCTGGAGAATCTCTGCCGCGAGAAGGCGTTCATTCTGGAGCAGACGCTGAACGAGTTCCGCCTCGCGGTCGAAGTGGTCGCGATCGAGACGGGGCCAGTCATCACGGTCTTCGAGTTGAAGCTCGCGCCGGGGATCAAGGTCAGCCAGATCGTGTCGCTGTCGAACGACATGGCGCGGGCGCTGAAGGCCCCGGCGGTGCGCGTCGTCGCCCCGCTCCCCGGCAAAAGCACCATCGGCATCGAGGTGCCGAACATCGACAAGGAGAAGGTCCGGCTGCGCGACGTGATGGAGATGTCCGCGGCGCGCTACGAACATCAGGCCCTGCCGCTGTTTCTCGGCAAGGACGCCTCGGGTCAGCCGCTGGTCGCCGACCTCACGCGCATGCCGCACCTGCTGATCGCCGGCACCACCGGCTCCGGCAAGAGCGTCTGCATCACCAGCCTCATCATGTCGATCCTGATGACGCGCTCGGCGGACGAGGTCAACCTGATTCTCGTCGACCCGAAGGTCGTCGAACTGGCGATGTACAAGGACGTCCCGCACCTGATGTGCCCCATCGTCACCGAGGTCGCCAAGGCCGAGGGCATCCTCGACTGGGCCTCAACAAAAATGGATGAACGCTACGAGCTGCTCGCCGAGGCCGGCGTGAAGGACATCCGCTCGTACAACCGCCTCGGTTACGCGGGCCTGCGCGAGCGGCTCCAGGCGACCGACGAGGAGATGGCCGCCGTCCCCGTCCGCCTGCCCTACATCATCATCATGATCGACGAGCTGGCCGACCTGATGATGACCTCCGGCAAGGAGGTCGAGTTCTACCTGTGCCGCATCGCCCAGAAGAGCCGCGCCGTCGGCATCCACCTGATCGTCTCGACCCAGCGGCCGCAGGCCAACGTCGTCACCGGCCTCATCAAGTCCAACCTGCCCAGCCGCATCGCGTTTCGCGTCTCGTCGCGGCTGGATTCGCGCATCGTCCTCGACCAGAACGGCGGCGAAGTGCTGATGGGGCAGGGCGACCTGCTGTTCCTGCCGCCGGGCAGCTCGAAGCTGATCCGCGCGCAGGGCACGTTCGTCGATGACGACGAACTGCGCCGCGTCGTCAAGCACTGCCGCACGCAGCGCGAGCCGCACTTCCACCCCGAGCTGGTCCGCCTGCCCGGCGCCGGCGACGCCGGCAGCGGCGAGCGTGACGAGTTGTTCGATCAGGCGGTGGACATCGTGCTCGAGACCGCCCGCGGCTCGGTCAGCCTGCTTCAGCGGCGGCTGACGATCGGCTACGGCCGGGCGTCGCGGCTGATCGATCAGATGGCTGCCGCGGGTCTGGTCGGCGAGTACAAAGGCAGTCAGGCCCGCGAGGTGCTCGTTACGCGGGACGAGTGGGCGGCGATGAAAGGGCAGCGCGACCGGGAGGAGTCGGAAGAAGCCGCCCGCGCGAGCGAGGAATCCGCCCCGATGTAGCGGCCGATTCCGAGCCGCGACGATGGGGAGCATCGGCCTCCGGCCGGTGCGAATCAGAGCCGCGACGCGTAAGCGCGCGTTCGCGCAGCGCCCGAGCCGCGACCGCCAGC
>CAYMXT010000132.1:0-11879 GCA_964394415.1 uncultured Planctomycetales bacterium | reverse complement strand
GAATCGCTCGCTGACGCTTCGCGGCTCGGAATCGCTCGCTGGCGCTGCGCGGCTCTGAATCGCTTGCTGGCGCTGCGCGTTCTGAGGGGCGACGCGCGTCAGCTACGGACAGATCACGCCCAGGCGGGCGACGAAGGCGTTGATGTCGCTGAAGTCCACGTCGCCGTCGCCGTCACAGTCGCCGCGCAACCAGGGGCACGTCGGATACGGCCAGCCGATGCCGCCGGGGTAGTTAAACGCCTCGACGAAGCGCGGGATGTCGCTGAAATCAACGTACCCGTCGCAGCTCATGTCGCCCGGGCAGGGCGGCGGAGATTGACACTCGTCCGGTATGCCGTCGACGTTGTTGTCGAGGCTGGTGCCGTTGGTGATGTCGCAGAGGTCCGGGGCGCCGTTGCCGTTGCAATCGGGCGCGCCGCCGGCGATGTCGCACTCATCCGGCACGGCGTTGGAATCGCAGTCGGCGCTGGTGCCGTTGGCGATGTCGGTCGCGTCGGGTACGCCGTTGCCGTTGCAGTCGGTCTCGCACTCGTCGGGGATGCCGTTGGCGTTGTTGTCGAGCGAAATCCCGGTGGCGATGTCGCACGTGTCGATCTCGCCGTTGCCGTTGCAGTCGGCCGCCTGGCCGAGGGCCAGCTCGCAGGCGTCGTCGTAGCCGTTGAGGTTGCAGTCGTCGAGGCCGAAAAGCTGGAAGTCGTCAAAGAAAGCGAAACCATTGATGCTGCGCAGGCCCACGGCTGCGAGCGCGAGCTGTCCGCCGGCCGGTTTCCAGGCCCGGCGGTCGAGAAGCTGACCGTTGTAGTAAACGCTGACGAGGTCGCGGACGAGATCAATATCGACCCGGATCGGCGTCCAGGCGTCGCGGATGAGCGGGACGGGAACCGGCGCCATGGCCGCCGCGTCAAATACCACGCCGCTGGTCTGATCGAGCGCCACGCGCGCCGAGACCCAGCCGGCGGGCGGTCCGCCCGGCGTCCACGTATTCTGCACGTACACGTCGACGCGGCCGGTCGGACCCGATGGCACGTAGACGCGGCCGAGCACGGTGTAGCGCGACGGCGCAGGGACGCTGAACGGCTGCGAGACCCAGTCGCGGCCCTCAACCTCGAGCGACTGGAGACCGCTGGAGGCCACGGCCGGGCTGACCACCGCGTCACGGGTCGGATCGCCGGTCTGGAGCACCCAGCCGCCCTGGCCGGAGATCGTGGAACCCGCGGCGTACGACTCGAAGTCATCCGCCCAGAGCAGCACGTTGGGCGGGAGATTGCAGCTCGGCGTGCCGAACGGCTGGCCAGTCGCGGTGATCGCATCGATGTCGTCGGCGAGTGGGCGAGTGAGCAGCGGAAACGACGTGCCCGTCAGAAACGAGGCGTAGATCATCGCCGGGTCGAGTCCGCCGGACTCGTCCACGCCGAACGTGAGGTAGTCGTCGTCGGCCACGCTGAACAACAGCACCAGAGCCGGCGGGCAGCCGTCGCAGGGCGCCAGCGCGGCAAAAGTGAAGGCGTCGATGTCCGTCCCAGGCAGCAGGCCAAGATTCAAGACCGCATCAAACATGGGAATCAGACCCCAGCCCGGGGGGGGCACGACCTCATAGATCACGCCGGGGTCGAGCGCCCCGAACCACACGTGCTGCCCGACCGCCTCGTGGTCGACGGAGATGTACTGTCCAACCTGACAGTCGGCGAGCGCGAAGCCGATGTCAACCGCGTCCACGTCGTCGTCCGCACCTTGCGCGCCGTCGGGGTTCGGCGCGAGATTCGCATGCAGGAACTCCTCGTCCGTGACCGGGTAGCCCAGCAGCGCGATGAACGGCGGCGTGCCCGGCAGCGCGTTGGGATCCTCGTCCAACTCGACGCCCCACAGCTCGTCCTGCTCGATCGTCGTGCCGTACGTCCGCCCCATGGGCGAGCTGCGCTCGACCGGGATTTCGCACAACCCGCCCGCGTAGTGCCCGGACCAGTCGTCGTCGAACGAAACCACGAGGTGTTCCACGAGCGGCAAGCAGACGCTCGGCTGAACGTCCCACGGCGAACTCAGCGGTGCCATCGGCGACAGCACCTGGCTGAGCCGAATGTTGATCGCATCGAACCCATCCAGGTCGAAGCGGTCGTCCAGGACCGCCGGGATGTCCGGCGGCGTCAGGCCGATACACGTCTGCGCGCCGGTCACCGCCGGCGGACCGTCCGGGGCCGCCGGCCAGTAGTCGACGGCGAAGAACTGCGCGTCATCGACCACGCCGTCCGCCCCGCCGAGCGGGAGGCTGCCGCGCCAGAAGTACATGTCACCGGGGTCGAAGACCTCGTTGCCATCCTGCGTGTTGTCGCTGAATTCGGCATCGGAGCCGATGTCGAGGGAGAAGACCGGTTCCATCGGCGGCAGCGGCGGCGGAGGCGGGTCGCCCGGCTCAGTGATGCGCATCGTCAGCGCGCCCTGGTACGACGCATCGGCCAGGTCCTCGTTGAAGATGCGCTCAACGGGCGGAGGCTGAATCTGCGCGTCCACGGCGCCGGCTACGCGAACGGTGATGACGTCGCCGCCGCGCGCGTAAATCACGCGCCCGCCCGTCGGGCGCGCGACCGTCGCCACGTTGTTGATGTTGCGGAACCGCGCCGGGATGAGGTTCTGCCCGAGCACCTCCAGGGTCGCGTTACTCAGGTTCGCCGTGTCCTCGGCCCCGGCTTCCGGGTCGGGCCACAGGACGATCAGCGCCCACCACGTCAGGTCGATCCGCACGAACTTCCCCGGCGGAGTTGTCTGCACGCGCAGCTCGAGCACGGCGTTCAGGTCGGCGTCGCCGCCTGCGTCCGCGTATGGCGGCACCGCGCACTCGCAGTTGTTGTAGCCCTGGGAGAAGAGCAGCCACTGCACCGTGACGGTGTTGGAATTGAGGCCGTTGATGCTCGTCCACGCCTTGCCCTCACCCAGCAGCGGGCACAGAAAGACGTTGGCGTCGCACGGTGCATTGACGCCGCGGCCCAGGTCGCGTTTCTTGAAGCCCGGCCGCAGCGGCAGCAAGTTGGCGTTGTCGGCGTTGGCGCAGGTGACAAACGGCCCCATGCACGGCCGCCAGCCGTCGTACCAGCCGTTCGCGTTGGCCGTGAAAGTCGAATTGCCGGTTTCGCCCCAGGTGCCGCCATGGGTCGCCGTGCCGCACGCGAGCGCCACGACGGCGCCGGCCAGCGCCCACACGCGGCGGTGGTGTCCCTGGTCAGAGGTTTGACCCGCTCCCCGGTCGACAGTCCCTTCAGTCCATCGGCGTACGGCAACCTCAGTGCGTTGAAGCGGCACGGCGATTCTCCTTTTGGAATTGGTGGCCTGGCGCGACCGCGCGACTTGGACCGCGGTCCGCTGCTCGAACGACCCTGTTGGAACTCAGTAGACGAGTCTACCCCCGCGGTTGACGCGCCAAGTTGCGTTTTTCTCGGCGCTTCGCGCGTCCTTCCGCCGCCCCTGACGAGGCGTGGCCGCCGCCGCATACGCGGGTGCGACGCGCCCTACCGATCGACCAGCCCGATCAGACGGTAAATCAACTTCGCCGCTAGAAACTCCGTCACCGTCCCCGGCGGTAGGGGGCGCACTTCGGTCACGTCCGCCGCCACGATTTGCCGCCTGCGTGCGACCGTGGCCAGCAGATCTGTGACCTGATACCAGTCGAGCCCGCCCGGCTCCGGCGTGCCGGTGCCGGGCGCATAGGCCGGGTCAAAGCCGTCGATGTCGATCGTGACGTAGACCTGGTCCGTGAGCTCGCCGACGACGGACTCCATCCACGTTGTGCCGGTGCGGCAGGTGCGGGCGCTGAAGATCGGCTTGTTCGCGGCGCGGATGAACTTGGCCTCCGCGGCGGAGTAGTTGCGGACGCCGACGCCGACCGCGTGGACGCCCATTTCGTGGATGCGCCGCATCACGCAGGCGTGGCTGTGCGGCGTACCCTGATACTCGTCGCGCAGGTCGGCGTGCGCATCGATCTGGAGCACGCTGAGCTGCTTGTGCCGCGTTCGCACGGCCCGCACGAGACCCGCCGTGATGCTGTGCTCGCCGCCCAGGCCGATCAGGAACTTGCCGGCGCGGACCAGCGGGCGCGCAGCGGCGTAGATGCGTGCCACCATGTGCTCAGGCCCGCGGGCGTCCGGCTCCACGGCCGGGAGCGTGGCGACGCCGGCGCGGTGCGATTCACGGCCCAGATACTCGTCGTACAACTCGACCTGCTGCGAAGCGGTGATGATCGCTCGCGGGCCGTCGCGCGTCCCCACGCCGAAGGTGGTGGTCGCGTCGTACGGGATCGGCAGCACCGCGAAGCGCGCGGTCGCGTAGTCCGACTGTGCGGCAGGCAGGCCGAGGAAGTTGTCGAGGAGCGCAGTTGACATGGCTTCGAGGACCGGCTGCGAGTTTCACCGGCTGGAAGCCGGTGCCACAACGAAATCACCGTGCGCGATTCGGCAGCGTTGATCCGAACCGACCGCGCGAGCGGTCGCAAGTTTGTCCGCGAGCTTGCGCTCGCGGCCAGGACGGGCGCCGCCCATTCGCGCACGTCCATTCAGGCGCCAGTGCCAGATGCCACGACTAGTCGAACAGGAACACCGCCGCCGCCACCACCGTCGTCCACACGCCGTTCTTGTCCCCCTCGGCGGTCTGGACGACGGCGCGCGTTTTGACGATTTGCCCGCTCATCTTGTAGACCTCGCGGCGGGCGTCGTAGTCGAGCCCCGGGTCAAACTCGATGCCAAGCGTGGTGGCGAGCATGCTGGCGGCCATGTCCTCGACGAGATCGCCGGTCTTCTTTTCGGTCATCCCATAGCCGTGGTGCTCGGAGATGTACCCAAACTGGTCGCCGCGGGCGGGCACGGCCAGCCCGATGCCGGCGGAGACGAGGCGGTTGGGCTCGTCGGTGCGGGCGTCGGCCATGACGCAGAACGTGATCTGGCCGGGCACGATCGCCTTCAGTCCGACCTGCCGCGAGAGGATCTTGCAGCCGGGCGGGAAGATGCTCGACACTTTGACCAGATTGCACTGGGCGATGCCGGCGTCGCGCAGGGCGGCCTCGAAGGACTCGAGGTTGTGCCGGTGCTTGCCCATGCCGCGGGTGAAGAACACACGTTTGGGGACGATCAGCTCCACTCCGCGCCCTCCTGTCCGCGATCGGACGATGGGTGGGACAGAGGTCGGTCCGCCGCTCCGACGCCGCTGCCGAGCAACACGCGGCGGCCACATTGCAACAGGGGGCGGATTATAGCAACTGTGAACGGGCTGCAAGCGCCTGGGGCGGGAAAAAGTGCCCCCGCCGGCGGGTCGGACCAGCGGGGCGCGAAATCTCGGATTCCCGCTGGACTCCCCCCGGAAGTCGTTGGTGTCGGGCGACGGTGTTTTGAATACTGCTTGCGGAGCCGTGCCGGCGGCCGCAAGACCGCCGGCCTGATTCGGGAGCCGATTGCCAAGGGTGCTCTGCCGGAGGGCTGAGCGACCTCGCGCAGGACCGGCGCGCCTCGGGCGTGCCGGTCTTGTTCTGCGCCGCGGGTCCGGTGGATAATGTCGCCGGCGCGCGCCGGGCGGGCGAGCCGCCTGGCGAGCAGCAATGAAATTCGATCGCGAGGCCCTGAAGACCCGCGTGTACGTCGCTGATGGCGGGTGGTCCACACAACTTCACCAGCGCGGCGTGCCGCCGACCGCGATGGCCGAAGTCGCCAACTTCACGCACGCGGATGTCGTGGTGGCACTCGGGCGGGCCTACCTTGACGCGGGCGCCGAGTTCATTACGACGAACACCTTCGGGGCCAACCGGCTGAACCTGGAGCGCCGGCGGATTCCGCAGACGGTCGCCGAGCTGAACACGCGCGGGGCGGAGTTGGCGCGCGAGGCCGTCGGTACGCGGGAGGCGCTGGTAGCTGGTTCGATCGGCCCCAGCGGCAAGATCCTCGCGGTGCGCGAGATCAAGCCGGAGGAGCTGGTCCCGGTGTTCGTTGAACAGGCCCAGTCGCTCAGGGACGGCGGCGCGGACCTCATCCTCCTGGAGACGTTTTCGGAAATCGCGGAGGTTGTCCTGGCTGTACGGGCCGTGAAAGACGCAACCGGGCTGCCCGTGATCGCGAGCCTGTCCTTCGACTCCGGTCCGCAACGCACCCGCACCATGATGGGTGCCCAGGCCGGCGATTGTGCCGCGGCCCTCGAAGATGCCGGCGCCGACGCGGTCGGGTGCAACTGCGGCGGCGGCATTCAGTTCGCGTTGCCGGCGGTCGTCGCGCTGCGCGCGGGGACGGGTTTGCCGCTGTGGGTCAAACCGAACGCGGGGTTGCCGGACCTGGAGGACGGCCGCGCGGTGTGGAAGCAAACGCCGGACGAGTTCGGCGGCTACGTGCCGCAGCTTCTGGACGCGGGCGCAAACATCATCGGCGGCTGCTGCGGCAGCGGTCCGGAGCACATCCGCCGGGTCGCGGCGCTGGCGGCCCACCGGCGGCGTTAGTGCGATGTCTCAGGGATACCGCCTCGAATCTGTGTGGGGAGCATGGGCCTCTGGCCCGTGCGATCTGCACACGGGCCAGCGGGCCATGCTCCCCGTACGCCGCGGCCATTGTGAGGTCCTGCACCAGCCGCCATGACTCCGGACGTTGACCGCGACCTGTTCTGTCCCCGTTGCCGGTACAACCTGCGTGGCCTGACCACGCCGCGTTGTCCGGAATGCGGGCTCACGTTCCCGGAGGAGCAGTGGCGGACGGGCTTGCTGCGCGAGCACATCCCGACCTGGCTCGATCAGTGTGACCCGTGGCAACCGCACCAAGTGCTGATTCGCAGCTTGTACGAACTGTTCCGCTGCGGCCTGCGGCCTGGCTGGGTGCTCACGAAGCTCGACCTGCACGGCCCGCTGTGGCCGGCGGGACTGATGCTCGTTTTTGGCACGCTCTGGCTGTACTTCTTCTGCACACTGCTCGTCGCGTTCGCGTCCGTGCTGCACACGGATGCGAGCCCCTACGCGGCGCTCAAGTTTGCGGCGTGTACCTGGTCACCGCGGGTGCTGGCGCTGGCTCTGCCAATTAGCGGTCTCACCGGCGTGTGCGCCACGTTCGTCCCGGCGGTGTGCTGGGGCCGCACACGCGGGCGGCCCATGCTGCGGCTGGTTGGGCATTGGTTGCCCAGCAGTTGCATTTGGATACTCGTTGGGTTGCTGATGCTCTGGGTCACGCCGGCGCTTGCCGCTCCATCCGCCGGAATTCCCGTCCCGCTGTGCGGTTTCCCGGGACTCGTGGCTGTCGTGTGGAATCTCGCAGCCCAGGCGCGCCTGCGCAGTTTCGCGCGGCGCGCGGCAGCGCTGTGGAGTTTCTTGACTCTAATGATCGTGCTGGTGGCAATCCACACCGAACTTGCAGGCGCGATCCTGCCCGGCACGCTCGAGCCCCCGCCGTAAGCAGCGGAGAATCGCGGCGCCGGATCTGTGACACTCCCCGCGCGCAGCGAACCGCTCCAAGCAGCGGAGCGTCGATGGTGTAAGTAATGCCGGCCCCCGAACCCAAGCACTGCCTCGGTTGCCGGTACATCCGACTGAAGTCGGCGGCAACCGCCGGCCGGCTGAAGCCGGCTGGGGCGCCCGCCGAGACTGTCGCGTACCCGGTCACCCGATTAGCCGGGGAAGGCAGGCGCGCCCGGCTCCCGCCACTTGCCGCCCAATGTGGTCACGCCCCGGCTGACCGCGTCCGTCGTGTGGCAGGCCCGCGTTGCGTCCCGCGCGCGGCACCCGTAACATCCGCACTTTTGCCGAGCCTGGGAGGCCCGTGGCAATGCCGAAACGCTATCTCGTCACGGCCGCGTTGCCGTATTCCAATAACCGGTTGCACGTCGGGCACATCGCCGGGGCGTACCTGCCCGCCGACACGTATGTACGCTACCTGCGCGCGTGCGGAAACGAAGTCCTGTTCGTCTGCGGCAGCGACGACAACGGCGTCTCGATCGAGATTTCGGCCCTGAAGGAACAGACCACGCCCGAGCAAATCTGCGGGCACTATCACGCGCGCCAATGCCAGGATTTCGCCGGGCTGAACATCGAATTCGACGTCTACGGCGGCACGCACCACCCGGACTATTTCAAGCTGCACGAGCAATTCAGCCAGAATTTCTTCCGCCGGATCCACGAAAAGGGCTATTTCACGAAGCGTCGGACGCGGCAGCTTTTCGACCCGCAGGCCGACCGCTTTCTGCCGGACCGGTTCGTCCGCGGCACGTGTCACCATTGCGGGTTCGAACGCGCGACCGGCGACCAGTGCGAAGCCTGCGGCCAGATGATCGAACCGCTGTTGCTGAAGAACCCCATCAGCGTCATCAGCGGCCAGCCCGCGCAGGTCCGCGAAACGACGCACTGGTATCTGCGGCTGAGCGATTTCGAACGGCCGCTGCGGGAGTGGCTCGAATCGAAGCAGGGACACTGGCGGTCCAGCGTGCTCAACTTCGCGCTCGGACAGATCAAGCAGGGCCTGCCCGAACGCTCGATGACGCGCGACCTCGCCTGGGGCATCCCCGTCCCGCTCGACGACCCCGACGCCCACGGCAAGGTGCTCTACGTCTGGTTCGACGCCCCGATCGGCTACATCTCCTTCACCGCGGCGTACTGCGCGCGGCAGGCCGGCGATTGGGCCGCGTACGAACAATGGTGGGCCGAGCCTGAGACGGCCATTGTTCACTTCATCGGTGAGGACAACACCGTCTTCCACGCCCTCATCTGGCCGGCGATGCTGATGGCGGAAGGCCAGTACCAGCTTCCGCACGCCGTCGTCGCCAACAACTTCATGAACCTTAAGGTCGCCGGCGAGACGGCCAAGATCAGCAAGAGCAGCACCTCGGCCGACGCGCCGGTCTGGGTCGAGGAGTACCTCAAGCAGGGCCTCGATCCCGACCGCCTGCGGTTTTACCTGACCCGGGCCGCCCCGGAATCCGCCCGCACCGCGTATGACCCCGCCGAGTTCGTCGCCCGCAACGACAGCGAGCTGGCCGACACACTCGGCAATTTCGTCAACCGGGCGTTGTCGTTCGGCGTGCGCTTCTTCGAGGGCCGCGTGCCGGACGCCGCCGCCCGGACCGACGCCGACCGGCGGCACGTGGCGCTGGCCGCGGCGGCCCTGGGCAAAGTCGGCGCGTGCCTGGCCGAGTGTCGGTTCCGGGCCGGCCTGGATGAACTGCTGGCTTTCGCGGGCGCGTGCAACGAGTACGTCAACACGCGGGCGCCGTGGACCTCCCGCAAGGACAACCTCCCGGATTGTGCCGCCGCCATTGCGACGTGCATCCACGCGATACACTACCTGGCGATCATGGCGTACCCGTTCATGCCCGGCGCAGCGCGGAAGATGCTGACGATGTTGAACGTGCCGGAGGCCCCGATTCGCTGGCAGCCGCCCCCGCCGCCGGTCGCCGGAGCGGCGCTCGGCACGCCGCAGATTCTCTTCGCCAAGCTCGAGCCAGGAGCGCCGCGCCCGTGAACGCCGTCACCAACCACCGGCACGGCGTTCGCGGCGGGTGCTCGCCACGGACCCACCGCCTGACCGTCTTGGGAGCTTGGGTCGCCGTCTTCGTGCTACCGCTCGCGTGCCAGCGCGCCGCGCCCGTCCCGACCTCCGCACCCGCGCCGTCCGTCTCAACCAAAACGCCCGAAGATGCGGCGCGGAGCCTGCTCACGCTGCTGCGCGCGCAACTGCACGCCGCCGCCCGGGAGGACCGTCCGGCTGTCGCGCGGCTGCGGCAGCTTGCGCTGGACCAGCTTGTCGCCCGCGCGGAGCTTGAGCCGCACGTTACCGGCGCCGCACAGATGACGGCCGCGGAGCGGACGGAGCTGTTCAACAAGCTCGTCGACACATGGGCGGCGGCGATCGCATACTACGCCGATGGCCTGGCCCTCGACCAACTCAAAGCGGTTGGGCCAGTTGCGCCGTCACGGACGGCCAACGTTGTCGTGCCGGCCCGCGGTCCGGACGACACCGCGCTGCTGCACGTGCGCTGCCAGCGCGGCGCGAGCGACGAATGGCGCATCTTGGGCCTCGAGCTGGTTCCGGCCCGCGCGCCCGCCAGCGCGCCGACGACGGCGCCCGGCGGCTGACGCCTGCCGCCCCCGGCTACAATCCCGCGCTGCCGTGATTCTCCCGCTCCTCGACGACATCATCGTCGCCGTCTCCACCGGCTGGACGCCGGCCCCGCTCGGCATCGTGCGCCTCAGCGGACCTGGTTGCTTCGATCTGCTGCGCGCGCTCGGCGTGTTGCCGCCCGCGCCGTCCCAACCCACGTGGACCGCCGCGCGCCTCGCGCTGTCCGGTAGCGGCCTTCTGCCCGCCACGCTCTTCTGGTTCCCCACGCCGCGCAGCTACACGGGCCAGGACGTGGTCGAAATCCACACGGTCGGCTGTCTGCCGCTCTTGCGGGAGTTGTGTGCGGAACTGATCGCGGCGGGGGCGCGTCGCGCGCTGCCCGGCGAATTCACCGCGCGGGCCGTGCGGACCGGGCGTTTGGAGGCCCGCCAGGCCGACGGGGTGCTCGCGCTGCTGCAAGCGGCCGAGCAGCGCGCCGCGCGGCAGGCGGCCCGCGCGACCCGCGACTCGCGGCGCCAGGAGCTGGCAGACATCGTCGAGCACCTGACGCAGTTGCTCGCCCGCGTGGAAGCCGGGATCGACTTCGTCGACGAAGAAGACGTGCGGTTTGTCACGGGGCCGGAGCTGGTGGCGGCGCTGGATGGGCTGAGCGCATCGCTCGCGCGGCTCGGTGCGGCGCAGCGACATGAAACGCGCGCGGCGTGCCCGCACGTCGCGCTCGTCGGCCTGCCGAACGCCGGCAAGAGCACGCTGTTCAACGCGCTGCTTGGTTACGAGCGGGCGCTCGTGTCGCCGGTGCTCGGTACGACGCGCGACGTATTGTCGGCGGAACTGGATTTCGGCGGCGTGCGCGCCGTGCTCCAGGATTGCGCGGGGCTGGGCGGCAGCGCGGACGAACTGGAGTTGGCGACCCACCTCGCCAGCGAGCGGGCCGCGGAGCAGGCGGACCTCGTGCTGTGGGTCCACGCCTGTAACGCTGCGTGGGATGAGCGCGAGGAGGCCGCCGTGCGGCGCAGCGCGCCCGCGCGCCGCCTGCTCGTGCTCACGAAATGCGATCTCGTCAGTGACGCACGCGGGGCGCGCGTGCCACGACTGTTTGAAGCGGAGGTGCCGGTGAATGCCGGCACGGCGTGCGGGTTGACCGAGCTGCGCAGCGCGATTCGCGCGCACCTCGCGGGGTTGCCACCGCTCGCGCCGACATCCCCCGCGCACGGTGAGTTCGCCGGGGCGACCGCGGCTTTGGATCGCGCACGGGCACTGGCGCGCGCCGGCGAGATCGTGTCCTCGCCGGAGTTGGTCGCGCTCGAGCTGCGGCTGGCACGCGAACTGGTCGCCGACGCGAGTTCTGCGCCGCTCGACGAAGAAATCCTCGGGCGTATCTTCGCGCAGTTCTGCGTCGGTAAATAGTTGTTTTACAAGTACTTACGACAGCCAGGGATGCGACGTCGCCAGTAGGACTTTTTGTAACTCAATCCCTAATGTCCAGTTCTCCCGAGCGCCGATGAGAGAATTACGACGGCGTGACGAATGGGAGCGCCGTGGCCGTTGACGCGCGTGAACGACGCGCTATACTTCTGGAAGAGGATATTATACCGGACCTTGCGTTGCGAGGTCAGAAGTACCAGGCTTCTTTCCCCTCCGGAGAGCACCGGGACGCCTTAGGGCACCTGGTGCCCTCTTTTTTTTGCGATTCTCTGGCCACAGCCGATAACTTTCGGATGACTTCGACCCCGGGCTGGCGTGCCCCGGACTTGCGTCCGGGGTTCGGTTAAGACGCGCACAGCCCATCCGAACCCACCACGCAAGTGGTGGGCAGGCGGGGGC
>CAYMXT010000131.1:0-11914 GCA_964394415.1 uncultured Planctomycetales bacterium | reverse complement strand
GCACGCCTTGCAGCTCTCCGCCCCGCTCCCGCCACGCAGCAGGTAGCGGTTTTGCCCGCCGTGCGGATCGTGACACTGGGCGCAGCGGCCTTCGGAGACGGGCTGGTGGACGTACGGGCGGCCGAGGTCGAGCTGGTGGCAGAACCCGCACAGTTGTTCGCCGGGCCGCAGCATCTCGAAAGTGTGCCGCGTGGGGTCCGCCTCCTTGTGGCACGCATCGCAAGCATCGACGCCGACCGGGCCATGCGTGAACGGGTTGGCCTTGACGTTGGCGTGGCACTCCGCAGTCACGCAGCCGCCGCGCGGAACGGAGGTCGTGGGCTTCTCACCGCGGGCGGGCTGCGTCGCCTGGGCCAGGCCGCTCCCGGGCAGGGCGCTCAGCGCCAGCACCACGCCGAGCACTGACCGCCGACTGCTGATCGCTGCTTGTGCATTCATCGTCACGGCGTCACCTTCTTCTCCGGCGGGCCGGCGCCGCCGCGCGTCGGAGGCGGCGTTACCAGGGTCCGACGATACTCCTTGGCCTCATGACACCCCGGGCTGCACCGGCCGCCCGCGGGTGTCGGCTCAAACTTGATCGGCAGCGACCACCCGCCGCCCTCAAAGGGCACCTCGCTGGCCATGTGCCGGGGCAGGTTGCTGCCGTGAATTTCATGGCAGCTTCGACACGTGCGGCCCTTCTGCGGGCGGTTTACGTGGACGTAGTGCAGGTTGCGGTCGCCGTCACGGAAATTCGTGAGCGTGGTCGTCTCCTTTTCCAACACGACGCCCTGGCTGTGACACTCGAAGCACAACGCGTAGGTGCTCAGGTCAAAGGCGGTGTAGAACTCCGGCGGGAAGTACTTCCGCAGCAGCTTCGAGTTCTGCGAGCCGTGAACTGCGTGGCAGGCGTTGCACTGCCCGGCCCGCACCGGGCCGTGCAGGCTCTTGCGGTCGCGCAGCACCGGGCGCATGTCCGGGATCGTGCGGCCGTCATGCGCTTGCTGCGGCTTGTCGTGGCAGCGCAGGCAGACCGCGGGCAGCTCATCCCGCAGCAGATGCGGCCGACCTTCCGCGTGTGGATCGTGACAATTCCCGCAGCGATCATCCATCAGCACCGCCCCGTGCGGCGATTGGGCCTCCGCGACCTGCTCGCGCACGTCCGCGTGGCACTCGAAGCAAAGTTGCTCGACCGGGCTTTTCAACAGGTGGCCGTAGTCGGACGAGTGCGGCGTGTGGCAACGGTTGCAGCCCTCCTTGAGCGGTTCGTGCAAATGGGTCGCGGCCAGGAGCTGCTGCTGCTTGCTGCGGTGACAGAGCAGACAATGGTCGGTCCCGGCGCCGCCGACGAGGAGGTGCGGATTGTCGCTCTCGTGCGGCCGATGGCAGGCGGTGCAGTGGCCGCCGGCGAAGGGGCCGTGCAGATGCCCCTTGCGTTCAATATCGTGGCACCGCCGGCAGGTCAGCTCGGTGCTGGCGCCGGTCAGCAGAAACTTCGTGTCCGAGCCGTGCGGGTTGTGGCAGGACAGGCAGCCGTCTTTCTCCACGGCGGCATGAACGTGCGGCTGATGGCCCGTGACCTGGTGACAGAACGTGCAGGTCTCCGTGAGGGAGCGCTTCAACGGGAACTTGTGCTCCGGCTGCTCGGGTTCGTGGCAGGAATCACAGGCGCCTGCCTGCACCGGGGCGTGGCGATAGGCGACCCGCGCCAGGTCCGCATGGCACATCGGCGACACGCAGCCGCCGGGGGGGTAGTTCAGGACTGTCGGCGCGGACGTCGGGGCGCTGGCGGGCGCGCTGTCCGGCTTCCGTTTCATTTGTGCCGTTGCGGGAGCGGACGCGGCGTTGTCTTGCGCTTCGTTCGGCGGCGTCTCGGAGCGACAGCCGGCCAGCGCCAGAAGCGCAACCAGGACACGCGCGCGGGCCAACGCGCGCCGGATTCCGCGAATTGTGTCCATCCGCGTTTTCACCGCTCGTCACCGGACGACTTGCAGAGTTCCTCGACCTTCCGGCAGAACTCGACCGCCGCGTTCAGAACTGCCCGCGCGTAGTTCACATTGTGGACGCCGTGCCCGAACTTCACCAGCCGGTAGTTGTGGTCGGCATCCGCCAGCAGGATTTCGGCCCGGCGTTGCGCGGGGGCCGGCAGCCCCGCAGCGGCGACGGCGGCGCGGGCCTGCTCCTGGGCCGCAGCGGTCTTGTCGAGCAGCTCGGCCATGTCCTGCTTCCAGTGCTCCAGCAGCCCGTCGTACTTCGGGCCGTGGCAATAGGTGCAGCTCTCGCGGGCCGCGACGAAGGTCTGCCCCACGACCGCGGCCTCGCCGGCCGGCAGCTCGCGGTGGCGGTGACAGGCGATGCAATCGACCTGCGTCCGCGACATCGGGCTGGGCAGGTCGGGCACGCCGCGTCCGCCGGTGCCGCGGTAGAGCGCCGCCGGGCCGCCGTGGCTGCCCTCATGGCAGGCCCCGCACGCGCCGCCGGTGGTTTCGGTCACGGCGCTCAGGCGGTGCTCGATGTCCAGGTGGCAGTTGCCGCAGTCCACCTTGTGCTCCGACACGTGATTGCGGTGGATGAACGCGGTGTCGCCATAGCGCCCCAGGTGCTCCGCCACGTTGTGGCAGTTGCCGCAGACCTGCTTGGGCACCTGCCCGTCGCCGGCGATCGCGTCGCTGTGGCAATTCTCGCACGCCACGCCGCGCTGGACGTATTCCTGGTGGTTGAACTGCCCCAGCTCGGTGGGGATGATCTGCTTCGGGGCGTCGTGGCACGAGCGGCAGCCGCCCAGCACCTCGCTGTCGCGGCCGTGCCGCAGGCCCTTGAAGTGGCAGAGGAAGCACGTGCCGACCGTCACGGTCAGGTGCTCGCCCTGCACGATCTGCGAATGGCAGCTTACGCAGCGCAGCTCCTTGCCGCGTCGAAGCTGCCCCAGGTGCGGCGTGTGGTCAAACGCGATCTCGATCGGCTGTCCGTCGCTGGCGGTGAGCGACCAGCGCACCTTACCCTCCAACATGCGCTGTTCATGGCACCCGCTGCGCAGGCAGCTCGCATCCTGAATCTCGGCGTGCGGCTTGCTCCCGTAGGTGCGTGTCAGGTACTTCGCGACCTGCGCCGAGGCCTGATACTTGCCCTTCAGCGTGTTCCGCCAGCCGGGCTCGAAGTGGCAGTCCTGGCACGGCACGTTCTTGTGCGTCGAGCGGTGCCAGGCTTGAAAGTAGGGCTCCATGATGTGGCAGGACCGGCAGAACTCCGGCTCCATGCTGTACTCGGCGAACCACGTGCCGCCGCCCAGCACAACCACCGCCGTCAGCACGCACCAGCCCCACACGGTCAGCCCGATTCCGATCCACTTTCCTTCCCGCCGGCGCAGGCCGAGCACACGCCACAGCCACGACCGCCGGGGCGGCTCAGGCGTCGCCGCGCCCCCCGTCAAACTGCTCTCGTTGACGTTCACTCGAACTTCCTGCAAGCGCCGTCGGCGCCCCGCAGCACCGCGGTCCGCGCGCAACTACGATTCGCCCGGCAAGCGCTGCCCATCGCGGGGAGCATGGGCCTCTGGCCCGTGTGCGGTTCGCACGGGCCGGAGGCCCATGCTCCCCACCAGTGGCAGTCGCCGGACGCACCCATCACTACGTCCCGATGCTCGCCAAACCGGCCCAGATAATCAGCACCACCAGCGTCATCCCGACGACGAGCAGCGCGACGCCCACGGCGGTTGCCGCGCGGGCCCGCCAGCGCGGCTTGGCGGGCACCAGGAGCTCGTCCAATTCGCCGCTGGCCAGCAGCCGTTCATACTGTTCCGGCCGTTCGTGCCGCAGCTCTGTTTCGCTGAGCTGGCCGGTGAAGATCACCGTGTCCGCGGGAAACTTCTCCACGCGAATGTGGGCGTTGAAGAAGTGGATGGTGAAGATGAACCCGACGGCCAGCAGCGCCTCGTACCCGTGGATGATCATCGCCACGTTGAACAGCCAGCCGGGCAGCACGTAGCTGGCGACGATGGGAAACGCCAGCACCAGGCCCGAGCCACCGATGATGAACGTGCCGGCCGCGTCGGCGAGGTAGTCGAACTTCTCCCAGTACGTCCAGCGATCAAACCGCGGCTGCGATGCGCGGCCGAAGAACCAGCGGAACATGCCGGCCATATCCGCGAGGTCCTTCCAGCGCGGCAGCAGCGAATCGGGACCGAATAGCCAGTGGAGCGCAGACGATTCGTCTGTGCCGCGGCGCTGGCCGGTCAGCCGCCGCGTGCGAATCCAGCGTCCCACCGCCACCACATGGATGCACACGTAGGCCAGCATCACGACCGCGAACATGCGGTGCAACAACCCCGCCACGTTGCCGCCCCCCAGGGCCTGCGCCAGGTGCAGGGCCCAGGGCTGGTCGCTGAACTTCAGCGGCAGCCCCGTCAGCGTCAGCCCCATGAAGCTGGTCACCGTGAGCGCATGCGTCACACGGTCGATCCGCCGAAACCGCACGAAGAACCGCTCCGGGTGCGGACCCGCATGCCCGTGGCCGGCGCCGTTGCGGCGCCGCTCGATCCACGCCCGGATCCACCACAACACCGAGTGGATCCCGAAGAAGCTGAACGTTCCGGTCATCAGGATCATGAAATACAGCCAGACGGCAAAAAGCAGCGGCTGGGACTTGCGGTCGCGATGGTCCGCGTGCGGCATGAACTGCGCGAAGCGCACCGGCGCGCCCTTATGGCAGTGTCGGCATGTGGTCAGCTTGTTCCCCGCCGACAGCCGCGACCGCACGTCGCTGGACGGCCGCACGTCGTGGGCCCCGTGGCAGTCGCTGCACTTTGCCGCGCGGCGGTGCCCCAGGCGGTTGACCTGCCCGTGGTAGCTCTCGCGGTACGTGGCATAGAGGTTCGCGTGGCAAACGCCGCACTCCTCCACGATGTCGCGTGTGAATGAGGCGGTCTCGACGCGCGCAATGCGGTGGGCGGTGTGACAGCTCGTACACACCGGCACGCGCTCCGAGTGCTCGTCCGCGTGCCGCAGGCGCGAGTGGATGCTGTCGGCGTAAACTTCGGCTACGCCGACGTGGCAGCGCCCGCACGTTTCGGGGACGTGATTGCGGTGCACGCTCGATTCCGGCTCGCGCGATGGGCGGATGTCGTGCGATCGGTGACAATCGGGGCACACCGCCGCGACCGTCAGGCCGGCTTCCTGCACGGCCCGGCCGTGGACACTGTCGAGATAGCGTTGCACGAGATCGCGCCCGCTGACCGCGACGTCGGGCGTCTCGCCGTGCTGCTCGTGGCATACGCTACAGATCTTGACGACGTTCAGCGGATACGTGTGCGCGTCCCGCTCCGTCGCCCGTCGGATGTCGTGGGCCCCGTGGCAGTCCCAGCATTGCGGCGCGTCGTCTCGCCCGGCGGCCAGGGCCTCCGCATGGATCCCGCGCATGTACAAGTCGGCCTGCGTCGGGTGGCAGCCCGTGCAGCCCGGCGGCGGCAACGTCGCCGGGTGCGGCAGCGTGTCCGACCCGGGGTGGCAGTCGTCGCAGCTCAGCCGGGCGTGAACGCCACGGGCGAAGACTTCCTGGTCGAAATACAGCCCCTGCAAATCCGTCCGCGGCTGCAACGGCGTCGACACCATCGCGGCCCGTTCGTCCTCGGCGAGCGACGTGATGCGCGGCTGGCCGTGGCAATTCAGGCAGCGGCGGGCGCCGGCGTCGCGTGGCTCCTGAGCCGCAGACACGCCCGCCCCGAGCCAAAGCGCCAGCGCGACGAGAATCTGTGGCGGCCGACCCATCCCGGCGCGCTGGGAGCGGCCGTCGCGAGTGCGCGCGGCCTTTCCCCGGCACATTGCATCGAACGTCGGATAACTGTCGGTCGCCACGCTTCTCCTGCCGCCGCTTAGCCAGCCCAGAGAGGCGATACCTGACACGCCCATCCGCGCGCCGGGGGCTGTCGCGTACGCCAGCGGTACTCAGTGGGTAGACCGGCCACGGGCCGCTTTCGCGCGGAGGCGGTGGCCTGGCTCCCGTTGTCCGGATCAAAAAGCGGCAATCAGTGTGCCGCACCCGCAAGCACACCGCAAGCGGCGTTTGGCGACGCGCCGGTACGCTGGGGTGGCCGGAGGATTGGGGCAGTCCCGGTACTCGTACCGCCGCGCGTGGGCACACAACTTGCTGCCACAGATACACACGTGACGTTGTGCCGAAGATAGCCCTCGCGGTTCTCGAATTCGGGAATCTGACGGGGAGCATATCCGCATCTGGTTCTCGGAACTGAGAATCAACGACATGTCTCTTGAGCCAGCAAATCGTGCTTCCAAATGCGCTCGCGCCGCTGCGTTGACCCGCAAATGCCACGTGTCGAATCGGGGAGCATGGGCCTCCGGCCCGTACTCAGTACCGTGCGCACGGGCCGGAGGCCCATGCTCCCCACGCAATGACGTTCGGGTTCTCCTGAGACGCTACAGCGCGGCCGTCGTGTTCTTGCTGCACGGCAGCCTGCTCTACGCCGGCTCGGAAGTGTCTCCGTCGCTGGGCCCGGTCAAGACCTGCGTGACTTCGGACTGCCACGCGGACGTGCTCGCCGGCAAGGTGCTGCACACGCCGGCCGCGGAACAGAAGTGCGCCGCGTGCCACATCCTGACCGATCCGCAAGCGCATCGCTTCACGACGCCGACCGACGGCAACCAGCTCTGCACGCTCTGTCACGTGCAGACCGAACGCACGGTCGTCCATTCGCCGGTCGCACGCGGCGACTGTCTCGGTTGCCACAACCCTCACGGCAGCGAACATCGCCTGCTGCTGCGCGGCGATCCGGCGGGTGACCTCTGTTTCCGCTGTCACCCCGTGGCCCAGTTCCAGGACCGGCCGCACGTCCACGGGCCGGTCGCGGCCGGGGCGTGCCTGGTCTGCCACGAGGCGCATTCGTCGTGGCACGGGCGGCTGCTCACGCGTGCCGAAGACGAGCTATGCGCGTCGTGTCATCGCGCGGAGGTCTTCGACCGGCTGCAACTTGTGCGACATCCGCATCCGCCGGCGGCGGAGGGCCGCTGCACCGTGTGCCACGAGCCACACGCTTCGGCGTACGCGGCCCAACTGCGCGCCCCGCCCGGCGAGCTGTGTCTCTCGTGCCACGCGCATACGCCGCTCAAGCTCCGGCTGGACAGCGCGGCTCAGGTACACGGGGCCGTCACGTCCGAGCAGTCGTGCCTCGCCTGCCACAGCGGACACGGCACGTCTCTGCCCAAGCTCCTGACGCGCCCGGTGCTGAGCCTGTGCCTCGAGTGTCACAGCCAGCCGGTGACGGCGCCGGACGGTCAACGCATCGCCGACATGGCGACCCTGTTGCGGGCCAACCCCAACCACCACGGCCCCATCCGCCGGGCCGACTGCACCGCCTGTCACAATCCCCATGCTTCCTCGATTTACCGTCTGCTGACCGCGGCGTACCCCGCCGATTTCTACGCGCCGTTCGATCCCCGGAATTATGAACTCTGCTTCACCTGCCACCTCAACGAGCTGGTGACGGCGGAACGCGGGCCGGGCGTGACCGGCTTCCGCGACGGCGACCGCAACCTCCATTTCGTCCACGTGAACAACGAACGCAAGGGTCGCACATGCCGCGCGTGCCACGAAGTCCACGCCTCGCAGCGCCCGTTTCACATTCGCGAGAAGGTTCCGTTCGGTGCCGGCGGGTGGGAGATCGAGATCAACTTCGAGGCCCTCGACAGCGGCGGACGCTGCGCCCCAGGCTGCCACGACGCGCAGACCTACAGCCGCACCAAGGCGGGAGACAAGCCGTGAACATGAGCCGTCGCAAGTCGGGGTGTGCGTTCCTTCCGGTCTGCCTCTTGCTCACCCTTCCGGCGTCCAGCGCGTCCGGCGACTCCCTCTTGCAGCCCGGCAATCCGGCGCCCAGCTTCGAGCTTACGTCGCTGACCGACCAAACGGTGCGCCTGTCCGAGCTGAAGGGCCGCGTCGTGCTGCTGTTGTTCGGCGAGCTGTACAACGCCAACTCGGTCGCCGCGAGCCAGGATGTCGCGACCGTCCTCTCCCGGCTGGCCCCCACTGGCGCCCCGGCGGCGGCGTTCCTGATCGTCGCCCAGCGCGCCACCGCCTCTGCGCTGCGGGCCGAGGCCGAGCGCCGCGGCGTGATGCTGCCGATCCTGACCGATCCCGAGCGGCGGGCGTTTGCGGCCTGCAACGTGACGGTCCTGCCGAGCCTGCTCGTAATCGACGGTCAGGGACGGATCGTTCTGCCGTGCGCGGGTTACCCACTGGACTTCCAGGATCTGGTGTCCGACACGCTGGCGCTGGCGGCGGGCCAGCTTTCGGAGGCGGAGTACCGCGGACGCCGGGCCGGCGCCGACTTACCGGCGGGTTCCGACCCGGCGGTCCGTGCGCAACGGCTGGCCATGCTGGCGGAGCAGCTTGTCCGGCGCGGCAGCGAGGAGCTCGCGCTCAGTAGTTACCACCAGGCCGTAACGATCGCGCCGGATTGTCTGCCGGCCCGCCTGGGGCTCGGTCAAGGCCTGCTGCGGCGCGGGGAACTGGCCGAAGCGGAAGCGCACTTCCGGCACGTGCTGGCTCACACGCCGGATTCGGCCGACGCCGCGCTCGGTCTGGCCCAGATTCAGACCCGCCGCGGCGGCGACGAACTGAAGACTGCGGAAGAAACGCTCCGCGACCTGGGCCGCAAGCGCCCCCATGATGCGCGGGTGGCGTACCTGCTCGGCGTATTGGCCGAGAAAGCGGGCGACTCGAATGGTGCGCTGGGAAACTACAAACGGGCCGCGGAGCTGGCCCTGTCGGGGCAGCCGGAGAGTCTAGTCAAATGAACACCAACCACGAACACAGCGGTCCGCCGGACCCCGGTCGGCGAAGATTCTGCCAGGCCGCGGTGGGCGGCATGGCAGTCGTCACGGTCGGCACGGTGGGCTACCCAGTGTTGACGTTTCTGGGGCTCCCGAAGGCCCAGCAGCCGGAACAATCGATGGAAGTGCCGGTGGACCGGCTGGCGGAGGATGCCGCCACGTGGGGCGAACACCTGGGGCGGCAGATCGTGGTGATCAAGGTGGGCGGCGAGGTGCGCGCGTTCGACGGCGCCTGTACGCACCTGGGCTGCGTCGTCCAATGGGACGGGGCCGCCCGCAGTTTCAAGTGCCCCTGCCACGGCGCCGCGTTCAGCCACACGGGCGAACCGGTGTCCGGGCCGGTTAACATCCCCCTGCGGCAGGTCGAATTCACGATCAAGGATGGAGTTCTGAAGGTGTCATAGGAGCGCGTATCCGAACCCCGCACGCAAGTGCGGGGCCAGGCGGCTCGCCGCTGGCGTGGCCGGCCCTGTGTGCAATGGGCATTGGAAGGACGCCGGATGAGTGTACTGAAGTCCATACATCGCGGCCTGGACGAGCGCTACCAGATCACGCCGCTGATCGAAAAGAACCTCACGCGGAAGTGGGTTCCGCGTACGCTGGGCTGGAGCGCCTGTTTCGGAGGGCTGGCCTTCCTGCTGTTCATGATCCAGGTGTTCACAGGCACGCTGTTGCTGATTTACTACAAGCCGGACCCGCAGCGGGCGTGGGACTCGGTCACGTTCATCAAGAGCAACGTCCCGATGGGCTGGCTCATTCAGCGCATTCATGCTGTCGGGGCCAACATGATGATCGCCATGGTCCTGATGCACATGGCCCGGATTGCGTACTTCAAGATCTTCCGCGCGCCGCGCGAGCTACACTGGATCTCCGGTGTGGTGTTGCTCGGGCTGACCATGTTCTTGGCATTCACCGGTTACCTCTTACCTTGGACCAATCTCAGCTACTGGGGCGCCAGCGTGGGCACCGAAATCCCCGGCGCGGTCCCCTTCATCGGCGACCAGATCGTCACCTGGGCCCGCCGCGGGCCGGCGATCTCCGGCGAGACACTCGGGTTCTTCTTCGCCGCCCACGTGTGGGTCCTGCCGGCGACCGCCGTGGCGTTTATGGGCCTGCACTTCGCGATGATCCGCCGCACCGGGATTTCCAGACCGCTGTAGGGCGGCAGAGGCAAGATCATGGCTGTTGACTACCGTCGCCAATACACCCCCCAGCAGCTCGAGCCCTTCTGGCCCAACGAGATCCTCCGCATGTTGGTCGTGGTGCTCTGCACCCTGGCGGTCATTATGGCGTTTGTCATCCTGCCGGTCGGGCTGGAGTACCTTGGGCTGGGCGAACTGCTCGAAGCGGAAGAACCGGCCAATCCGCGAACCACGCCGGCCCACATCCGGCCCGAATGGTATTTCCTGGCTGTCTACCAGTACCTGAAGCTCCCGCCCCAGGAATTCCTCGGCATTTCCGGCAAGACCATCGGTGTACTTTCGCAGGGGCCGTTCATTCTGGCGATCATCCTGGTCCCGTACTGGGCCCGCCGGTGGTCCACGCGGCGGCCCGGGCGCCTGCACAACCTGCTCGTCACGCTGGTGATCCTGGCCTCGCTGGCCCTGACGTTCTGGGCCATCTGGCCGCCGCACTTGCTGATTACCTGCTTCTTCGGCGGGACGCTGGTCCTGTTCTACGCGCTGCTCTGGCACGAGCACCGCACGATTCGCCGGGTGCTCGGGGACGATGAGGAGGCCCGGCGATGAGACCCGTCCACGGCTGGCTCGCGGGACTGCTGGTGTTTCCAGCGCTGGCGCTGGCGCAGCCGACCGACCAGTACGCCGACAACGCCTGCGTGCAGTGCCATCGCAACCTGGCCGGGCGTTCGGCCGAGATCGTCGATCTAGAGTGGACCCAGAGCGTCCATTACCAGAACAACGTGGCCTGTGACGGTTGCCACGGCGGCGACGCCACGGTGAAACGGGCGCAATTCCCCACGGAACTGGCCTTCAAGCAGGCCGCCCACCTGGCGCGCAACCCCGAGTTTCTGATGCTGCGGGGGAACGAAGGGCGCTTTGTCAGCCGGGCGCGCGGCCGGAGCATTTCGTATTTCTGCGGGCGTTGCCACACCGAGGTGATGGAAAAGCACCTGGGTAGTCCGCATGGGAACTTCGGCGACCCCTCGTGCCTGTTCTGTCACGGACAGGGCAGCCACGCCATTCGACATGCCAACCTGGAGCTGATTGACCCGCGGCCGCGAACGGAGGGCGGGCGCTGCTCGCCGTGCCACCAGGAAAGCACGATGAAGGTGGTCGCGGACATCAAGGAGCTGCTGGGCAAGACCGCGGAGCGGATCGACAGTTCCGCGCAGACGTTCGCGGGGCTGGAGGGTCTGGGCTACCGCAACCTGGCGCTGGGCGAGATGCACCACCACACCGCCGAGACGCACTCCCGGCTGCGGCGGGTGTTTCACAGCTTCAACCTGCGGGAAATCAACGAGCTGGCGCGGTCGATCGAGTCGGTCGCGCAGCAAACCGACTACGCCCACGACCTGGTGGCGGCGCTGCACCGCGCCAAGCGCACCCAGGCCCTGGTCGGCCTGTGTGCGGTGGTGTTTCTGCTCGGCTTCGCCGCGCTGCTCGTGTACTACAAGCACACCTTCTGCGAGCACTACGACCGCAGCACGGCGGTGCCGCCGGCGCACTGAATCACCGTGCGCGAATGGGCGGCGCAGATCCGAGCCGACCGCGCGAGCGGTCGCAAGTTGGTCCGCGAACTTGCGCGCGGTTCGGACAGGCGCCGTTCAGTAGTACTACAACGCTGGAACCGACAAGTCGCCAAGGTCCGCCAATTACGCCAAGCGGCGGAAGGGCCGGAGGATCCGGGCCGCGGGCGAGGCGTCGACACGCCAACCGTTGGGGGCACTTCGACGGCGGCCGCTCCGTCGCCCGTACCTAGATCGAAACCGCGTGTTGCCCGGCGTTCTTGGCGGATCTTTGCGCCTTGGCGGTTCGGCGATTGGCCGACGAGGCAGCGTTGTAGTTTTGGCGCACGTCCACTAATACTACAACGCTACGAAGGCTCGACAAACGCGGCGGCCGCGATCAAGATTC
>CAYMXT010000130.1:0-11914 GCA_964394415.1 uncultured Planctomycetales bacterium | reverse complement strand
GCTCTTCCGATCTGAGCAGGCTGTCATGGCGTCCCTGTACAGGCGAGGAGAGTGGTTCTGGATCGCGTACTACGCGAACGGCGAGCACGTCCAGCGAGCACTCGGCACGAACGACGCACGGATCGCGAAGCAGAAAAAGAAGCAGATCGAGTACGAGCTGTCGATCGGCGAGCTGCAAGCCGCCAGCCACCTGCCCATCGGCACCGTCCTGCAGCAGTTCTGCGAGCACCTGCAGGCCACCCGCACGTTCAAGTCCCGGAAGAACGACGTGAGCCGGCTACGGGTCTTCTTTGGGCCGATCTGTGAAGCGCTTGAACTCGGCATCGCCGGAGGCTGGTCCAAAACGAAAACGCCCAAGCGGCCAGCCGACCGGTACGCCGACGCACACGTGAAGGTGGAGCTGCTCGAGGACGTCTCACCGGTGACGATCAACCAGTTCATCGCCACGCGAATTCGCGACGACGGCTGGTCGCCGAAGACGGCCAACAGCACGCGGCAGGTGCTGCACCGGCTCTTCGTGTACGCCACGAAGCATCACGGTTTTCGGGCGCGGGATCGGCGGTATCCGAATCCGGCTGACGGCGTCGAGCGCCAGCACGAAGCGGCGCCGGAGATTCGGTTCCTTTCGCTCCAGCAGGTCGAGGAGCAGCTGGAAGCACTTGCACCGAACCCGCTCATGCACGCGATGGTCGCGGCCTCCCGCGCCCCAACGCTGATCCGGGCGGCTGTCCCGTTCAGCCACTCATCCGCGGGCACGTCCAGGCCGCCATCGGGCCGCCGCCACACCCGACGCTGTACCACCACGTGGCCCACCGCCGTCAGGTGCGTGACCCTCCGCAGACCCTTGCTCGTCCAACCGGCGCCGCGTGGAGGGGGAAAAAGACCCCTGCCCCTCGGCCACCTTCGCTTGCAGCAGCTTCTCCAGAGCCTTCTGCCGAAACGACTCGCCCGCCTCCCGAACGTGCTCCTCCGTGTCCGCGATCCAGTGCCCTTTGCGCGCGGCCTGCATCGCCGCCCAGGTCTGCCGCAGGAACGCGTCGTACTCCGCCTGCGGCGACTCGGCCCCGGCCTCAAACGCTCGATCGCCTGATTCCGTGCTCATGTTGGCCTCCTTGCCAAACCAACCCATCTCGAAACCGCAAGCTATTCTGCCCGCGGATCTTACCCACCGCCACAAAGCGTGGTCACACCCAAGCACGAAGCACGACAGCCTGCGCGCCCAGCTTGTATTGACTGTGTCCAGAGTGGTAGAATCGGTTCTTGTCGGTGTTCGGCTCCAGGTGCGCAGCCTGTGGCCATCTCCTGAGCAAGTCATGAACGACCCATTGTCCGGAAGCGCGTGCGCAACCACGCATACCAGCACCACGCTGCTGAACGCGCTGAAGGACCGCAACGACGGCGCGGCCTGGACTCTCTTCGTCCAGCGCTATCGCCAGCCGATTCTGCGGTTCGCGCGTACCCAAGGCCTGAGCACTGAGGACAGTGAGGACGCGGCGCAGTGTGCCTTGGCCGCGTTTGCGCGGGCTTACCAGGACGGCAGGTACGAGCGGGCCCGTGGCCGGCTGCGCGACTGGCTGTTCGGCATCGTTCGGGTGGAAGTGAGGAACTGGCGCCGCAAGTGCGCAAGGCACCTACCCGATGTCGCGAACCAAAAGCATCGAGAAGAGACGATCGATCAGGCTGAGGAGGCTGCGTGGGAGCAGGAGTGGGGGCACGCCGTGCTTCAGCACGTCTTGGCGGCCGTGCGTGGCGAGGTGCAGGCCAGCACCTTTGCGGCGTTCGAACTCTTTGCTCTGCAAGGACTTCCAGCCCACGAGGTTGCGCAGCGGCTGGGCATTTCCGTAAACGCCGTCTTCGGCGCCAAACGGCGAGTTCTCAGCCGCCTGCGAGAGCTGGTTCCGGCCATGGAACAGACCTGGTAAGCGCGGCCTGGGGGATCCTGGTCGCGGGCGGCACGAAATACCAAATCGCGCGGCAGATTCGGGCCGGCCCGCGCCGACTTGTTGCGGCGGCCCCGGCGGTGTGGCCGGGGCGAAGGAGCTGTCATGCCCCGGCACCCGGCGACTACCGCCTGCCCGTCCGAAGGCGAGCTAGAACGCTATTTCGCCGGCCTGGGAGGGTTCGTGCCCCAGACCGCGGGCGACAGCTCCGAACGTCCCGCCGCCATCGCCGTCCACGTCCAGACGTGCGGCCCGTGCCAGGCCTGGCTGGGCAAGGCGCGTGCCGATGAGGAGCTGCTGGACGTGCTCCGCGCCGGCGTCGCGGCCGGTGCGATCGAACCGAACCGTCCTCCTTCTGGTTCGTCGGCTGCCGCCGCAGGCGCGGAGGGAGTAAGCGAGCCGCCGGCGGCGATGGTGCCGGGCTATCGCATCGTGCGCAAGCTGGCCGAAGGCGGCATGGGGGTGGTCTACGAGGCCGAGCAGCAGTCGCCGCGACGAACCGTGGCCCTGAAGGTGATTCGCTCGGCGGTCCTGTCGGCGGAGACGGTGCGGCGGTTCGAGCACGAGGCCCACATCCTGGGGATGCTGGAGCATCCGGGGATCGCCACCGTGTTCGAGGCCGGGACGGGGGAGGGCGTCCAAGGCACCATTCGTTTCTTCGCGATGGAGTTTGTCCGCGGCCGGCGCCTGACGACGCACGCCGCGGAAGCGCACCTGGGCACGCGTCAGCGTCTGGAACTGATGGCGCGCATTTGTGATGCCGTACAGCATGCGCATCAGAAGGGCGTCATCCACCGCGACCTGAAGCCGAGCAATATTCTGGTGGACGCCAGCGGCCAGCCGAAAGTGCTGGATTTCGGCGTGGCCCGGCTGACCGACTGTGACCTCCAGGCCACCACAATCATGACGGATGTCGGCCAGCTCGTCGGCACGCTGCCGTACATGAGCCCGGAGCAGGCCGCCGGCGACTCGCGGGCGCTGGACACGCGCAGCGACGTGTACTCGCTGGGGGTGGTGCTTTACGAGCTCCTGTGCGGCCAACTGCCCTATCCGATCACCCGCACCGCCCTGGCCCGTGCGGCGCAGATCATCCGCGAACAACCCCCGGTCCGGCCTTCGACCATCGATCGCGCGCTGCGCGGCGACGTGGAGACGATCGCGCTCAAAGCGCTGGAGAAGGAGCGCGAGCGGCGCTACCAGTCCGCGGCGGAGCTGGCGGCGGACATCCGGCGGTATCTGAGTGATGAGCCGATCACCGCCCGCGCGCCGACGCTGATGTACAAGGTCCGCAAGCTGGTGGTCCGGCACCGGGCGGTTGCGGCGCTGCTGACGACACTGCTGGCCGCGCTGGTGACCGCCACCTTCCTGGTGAGCCTGCTCTACCTGCGATCGGAACAGAACCGCGCGCAGGCCGAGGCCGCGGAGCGCCAGGCCCGGGCGCGGGCTGAGACGGCCACGCGCGTCTCCGGCTCGCTGATGGAGCTGTTTGGCGCGCTGGATCCGCTCGGGTCGGGTCAGGCCGAGATCGTGCTGGGCGCAAGCCCGGCGCCGGAGGAAATCCTGGACCGGGCCGCCGCCACCATCTTCCACCAACTCGACAAGGAGCCGGAAACCCAGATTGAGCTCCTGCTTCCGCTGGCGCGCGTAAACCTCAATCGCGCTCGCTACGGGCCGGCGGAAGAGCTCGCGCGCCGCGCGTTGGAGATCGCGCGCGAGCATTTCGGCGACGAGCACGCCCAGGTGGCGCACTGCATGCGGCAGTTGGCCTCCGTGCTCACCGGACAGCACAAGCTGGCGGCGGCCGAGCCGCTGCTTCGCGAGAGCGTTGCCATGCACCGCCGGATACTGGGCCCCGACCACCCCGAAGTCGGCGCGGGCTTGTGCCATTGGGGGAACTGGGCCAGCGCGGGCGGCGACTACCCGGCGGCCGAGCGGATGCTGCGCGAAGCCCTGCGCATCTGTCAGACCAGCGGCCCGACCGGGGAGGTCTCCGAGGGCGGCCTGTTGCTGCGTTTGGGTAACGTGATCGCGAACAGGGGAGCAACTGCTGAGGCCGAGGAGTTCCTCCAGCAGGCCATCGCGGCCTTTCAGAAGGCAAGTGACGACCGGGAGACAGACGTCAACGACACCCTCGTCCGCCTGGCCTCGGTGCGGCGGGGCGCGGGCGATCTTGGAGGCGCTGAGGAGCTGCTGCGGGAAGTCCTCGCCCAGCGCCGCGAGCGCTACGGGGAACGCCACCCGCGCGTCGGGCTGACGTTGTTGGAGCTCGGCGCGACGCTGCGGCTGCGCGGTGACGTTGACACCGCCGAAGCCATCTTGCGCGATGCACTAGCCATGCAGCGCGACCTGTTCGGCGCGGGGCACCCGGTCACCCTTGGGACGATGAGTGCTCTGGCCAGCCTGCTGAGCGACCGCGGCAGCTACGCCGCCGCGGAAGAACTGGCCCGCAGTCAGCTGGAAGTGGCCCGGCAGTTGTGGCCACCACACAGCTTGCCAGTCATCGGTTCTGTCGACACGCTCGGCGCGGTATTGCTCCGCCAGGGAAGGCTCGACGAGGCGGAAACGCTTCTTAAGGAAGCCCTGGAGTCTCGGCGTCAGACGCTGGGTGCCGATCTTGGCTCGATAAATGCGTTGGAGAACTTGGCGGCGGTTTACTCGAAGAAGAAGGACTTTGCGGAGGCGGAGCGTTGCCTCACGGAAGCGCTCCAGATCGCGCGCGCGCGGGTGGGCGGACGCTCCGTGCAGACCAGCTCGCCCTTGAGGTCACGGGCATTGCTTCGTGTAAAGATGGGCCGTTACGCTGAAGCCGAGGCGGATCGCCGGGCGGAGCTGGAGATCCTGGTAACGATCCGCGGCGCGGATTCGCCGCAGGTGACTGAGGTGCGAAAAGCGCTGGCCACGCTGCTGCTGCACAGAGGCCAGGCGGCGGCGGCGGCGGAACTGTATGCGGAGTGCTTGCGCGCCCAGCGCGCTCGCCTGGGGGCGGAGGACCACAATACGCAGGTCACGCTGTCTCACCTTATCCGCGCGTTGCAGACCGCCGGCGACTTGGCCGCAGCCGAGCCGTACCTGGACGAGATGTTCGCTTTCCAGCAGGAGCGGCTGCGGGCCGGAACGGTGGACTTCGGCGACCTGTACAACCTGATACGACGGCTGCACGCGCAGAACGACGGTGCGCGGGCCGCCGCGCTGGAGGAGCCGGCCGCCGAGCTGTACCGCCAAAAGCGGGGCCTGCCGGAGAGCAACTCCGACCGGGTGGGCGCAGGGCTGGCTCTCGGCGCGCTGCGGATGGGCCAGGGCGACTGGTCCGCGGCCGAGGCGTTATTGCGCGAGGCGGCCGTTCTGCGCGCCGGACAACTTGGGCCGGATCATTGGCTGACCGCCTACCTGGAAAGCCTGCTCGGCGAGTGCCTGGTTCACTTGCAGCGCTGCGCAGAGGCCGAGCCGTTGCTGGTGAACGCGCTGGACACGCTGCGAGAAGATACGGACGAAGTGAATGAGCGCACGCGCGAAGTCCTGTTCCGCGTGATCGAGCTTCACGACGCCTGCGGCCAGCCCGAGCGGGCCGCAGAGTACCGGGCGCTGGTCGTCCCGCCGGCCGAGGAGTAGCGTCGGACCTCCGTGTCCGACGTGTCGGCGCCGACCCCCGTGTTGTCCGGTCCTGGGGATGCGCTCCGACCCATTGTGTGCATTAGCGTTACACCTCGTCTGCTCGTGCTGCCGGCGGTCCCGGGCCCGCGCTGTCGTGACCGGGGTTGCCCACGTGACCTGCCCCCGAGCAAGCTGGTAAGACCCGTCCCGCGCTCGCTGACCGAAAAAAATTCTCTATTTGCGCGGCAGGTTTGCGGCCGGAGGCGCCGACTAGGGGTGGGCAACTCGGCGGGCGCGAGCCGCCGGGTGCCCCGCCAGACCAAGAGAGAGCACGTGTCTCGGGCCGAGACCCGCCAGGACCAACGCCTCGCTAAACAGGAGCGAACCATGAGAACCGCGATTGTCGTGCCAAGCTGCGTTTGGGTCGTCATCGGGCTGACGGTGGGTTTCGCGTCGGCTCAAACGCCAATCGGCGCGGGCTTCACCTACCAGGGCCAGATTCAGCAGAACGGCCAGCCGCTGGCCGGCCCCACGGCCGACCTGGAGTTTCGCCTGTTCGACGACCCCAACGCGGGCAGCCAGATCGGCAACCTCGTCAGCCTGCCCGGGCACCCGGTCACAGAGGGGCTGTTCACCGCGCTGCTGAACGCCACCGGCGAGTTCGGCCCGGACGCCTTCAACGGCCAGGCCCGCTGGCTCCAGATCAGCGTCAACGGCCAGCCGCTGGCGGCGCGGCAGCCCCTCACGGCGGCGCCGTACGGGCTATACAGCCTGGATGCCGACCTGCTGGATGGTCAGCAAGGCGAGTTCTATCAGGATGCAGGCCATCTCAACACGGGTACACTCGCGGACGCCCGCCTGTCCGCCAACGTGGCCCTGCGGAACGCGGCGAATACGTTCTCGCTCGGGCCGCAACAAATGCGCGCCGGCGCGCCCGGTAACATCGCCCTGATCGTGGGGAACTACAGTGTATCCTCCACGGCCAACCTCCAGGAATGGCGGAGTGGACTGGGGGGCTTCACCGTGGCCGCGGTTGACCCGCTGGGCGTGTTCAGGGGCGCTGGGCTCGAACTGGACACACAAGGCACGCCGGGGGTTCTGATCGAGCGCGATGACGGCGCCTATGTAGATACGCAGGCCACGCTCAACATTAGTAGCAGTGGCGGCCCTCCCGGCCTGCGGTTCAGAATGTCGAGCGACAACGGGGTGAACTTCAATGATCCGCTGTTTCTCGCCAATTCCGGGGCGGTCGGCCTGGGCACGACGAACCCGCAGAGCAGCTTGCATGTGCTGAACAGTGCTAGCCTGGCGCGCGTGCGCATCGAGTCTACCGACGCCGGACCGGGCGGGGACGCGGACATCGATTTGCGGGCGGCGGGCAACAAGCGGTTCGTGGTTGGCTGGGACGCGGATCTGAACGGCACGGGCGCGTTCCGGATATTTAATGGGACGCTGAGCCAGAACGTGCTGGTGATTGCGGACGCGACCGGGGAGGCGTATTTCGCCGGCACACTGGGCATTGGCGCGGGGAACAACATCGAGCTGCGTCCGGGTTACGTCGCGTCCGACGCCTGGATGGCGTTGAAAGATGGTGGTGCGGAGCGCATCACATTCGCGGCCCGCAACGGCAGCACAGGCGCGGGCGGGCTCATTGAGGTCAAGAACAACTCGACCAGCGCCACTGTCCGCCTCGTCGGCGACAGCACTGGCGACGGGCGGATCGAGCTGAACCAGGACGACGGCACCAACGCAGTCGACATGCGCGCCAGTTCTAGCGGCGGCGCCGACGCCTGGATGGCGTTGAAAGATAGTGGTGCGGAGCGCATCACATTCGCAGCCCGCAACGGCGGCACGCAAGTGGGCGGGCTGATCGACGTCAAGAACAGTCTGACGAATTCAACCCTTCGTCTCGTGGGTGACGCCGGGAGCGGAGAGGGCCGGATTGAGGTCCGCGATGGGGGCACCGATGCGATTACGCTTAATGCCGAGAATTGGGCCGGTTCGGGCGGGCTCGTCACAGTACACAACAACGCTGGGGAGGACCGTGTCTACCTCGTGGGCGACGATTCTGGCAGCGGCGCTGGTAGTATCGCCGTCCTCGACGCCAATGGGGCCTACCGGATCTCCTTGGATGCCAACACGGGCTACACCACAACGCCCGTGCTTCAAATCACCGGCGGCAGCGATCTTTCCGAGCAGTTCGATGTGTCGTTGCCGACCGTGGCGGAGGACGCCAACGCATCGTCGCGGAATCCCGAACCGGGCAGCGTGGTCTGTATCGACCCGCAGAACCCGGGCAAGCTGGTCGTCTCGGCCCGCGCCTACGACAAGACGGTCGCGGGGGTCATCAGCGGGGCCGGAGACGTCAAACCCGGCTTGGTCATGGGTCAACAGGGCACCGTCGCGGATGGCCAACATCCGGTCGCTCTTGCTGGTCGCGTCTGGGTGAAGTGCGACGCATCCGGCGGACCGATCGAGCCTGGCGACCTGCTGACGACCTCCGACATTCCGGGGCACGCCATGAAGGCGGCCGACCCCATGCGAACGCCCGGCGCCGTGCTGGGCAAGGCCATGACGTTGCTCGGCCAGGATCGCGGACTGGTCCTCGTGCTCGTTAGTTTGCAATAGGAAGGTCGGCACCATGCACACCGTATGGCGATTCCGTCACGATTCCGGCCGCCCGCGGCTCCGGCTGGCCGGCACCAGCTGCGCGGCGCTTCTTGCCATGTGCGGATCGACCCTCGCGCAGACCACGTACGTCACGAACCTCGGCTCGCCTGGCCCCAGACCCGGTGATCAAACGCGCCCGTTCTCGCTCATGGAGGCGGCGGTCGTCGCCGCCCCCGGACACGTGATCCAGATCGAACCCGGGCGATACCACGAAAAGCCTACCCTGCGCGGCCCTTGCACGCTGACGAGCTCAGGTGCCGGCAACGTGAAGCTCGGCGACTTCAGCGACGTAATCGACTCCGACACGTTGAAGCTCTGCACGCTCAACACGCACCTCTTTGGGGACGTGGTATTTACTCCCAGTTGGATGGACTACCCGCGCGCGGAGGACATCGCTGACTTTCTGGAGCCGAACAGCCCCTGGTTCGGCCCGAACAATCCACGGCCCGACGTCGTCGCCTTCCAGGAGATCTGGGATGAAGACCTCTTCTATGGCGGCGACGGCGCCGAGGGCATCTTGCCGGCGAGCGGCTATCTCGATGGTGTTCACGGCCTGTACGATCCGAATAACCCGCCGGACCCCAATCACTTCGCGGACGGCGTAGCGCTGATGAGCACCTGTGACTTGTTCGGAGTCGACCGGGTCGGTTGGTTCACCTGTCATGGCTGGACCGAGTGTGGATGGGATTGCCTCGCGGGCAAGGGGTGGGTACAGGCCTGGATTCTCAAGGGCAGCTTCCAAGTCTTGCTGATCAGCCTGCACACCGACGCCGGTGAATGTGAGGGCGACCGTACGACGCGGATTCAACAGATGGAGAAGCTCCGGAACGCGCTGCTCGTTTACCGAGTCTTGTTCCCGAGCGCTCCCATCTTCATTATGGGCGATTTCAACATATTCGGCGAAGAGACCGAGTATGGGGACACGCTCATCGGCGTTCTGGCAACGGTAGTCGGCGCACGCGACGCAGACCGCAATAGCCCAGGGTTCGACTTCACGAGTAACGCGCCACAATGGACAGTGAGCACGTCTAATATGCTGGCGATGTACTTCGATTGCGAGACTCGCGATGGCCGGCTGGACTATATCTTCTATTGCCCCAGTCTGGATGGCACTGTTGAGGTGCTGCCCAAATCAGTGGACGTGGTGCACTTCGTGGGCGCGAACGAGTTGTGCGATGAGGGTAACCCGGATTGCACGCCGGACCCACTATGCACGTATGAGTCATCAGACCACTGGAGTGTGATCGGCGACTTCCAGTTGTTGCGCGTTCAGCAGTAAACGTCGCCGCCGCGAAGGAGACTTCGGATGGTACCTGTTGCCGAAAAGCCAATGCCGGCCACGTCCCGGCCCGGCTCGCCGCCGAGCGGGCGCTGGCGCTGGTCATGGTCGCGTTTCTGTAATCCGCTGCCCGCTGGTACGCCCGCATGGCGACGAGCCGTGGCAGCCAGACTTCCGGAGGGTCGGGCCGGTGTTGCGGGCCTGGCGCTCCTGGGGGGAGCGCTGGTGACCGCGGGGATGGCACGCGGCGACACGTTCCGCATCGAGATCGACTACATGGTCGGCGGCGCGCCTGCCCACTCACACCAACCGAGCCAGGCGGTGATCGACGCGGTAGTCCAGATGTTCGCTTGCCAGGGCCACACGCTCATCATCAACGTGGACGATGCGCTCACGCACTACAACGTGCTGGTTCGCGACCCCGCCAGTTGCTCCGACAGCCTGTTCAGCTACAACGGCGCGCCCAACAGCTACGGCGCGATCAAGCAGGCGAACTTCAACAACGGCTCCGGCTGGCACTATTGCATCTTCGGCCACAACTACCAGGACTCGAACTGCAACACGACCACCAGCGGCGGTCTGGCCGAGGTCTCCGGCGACGACTTCGTCGTGACGCTCGGATCCTTCGCTAGCCAAACGGGGACGCTTTTCGACCAGGCCGCCACGCTGGCACACGAGTTCGGTCATAATCTGGGTCTGACCCACTGCGGCAGCCCGGGCTGTGACGACGATCCGAATTCCCTTTCGTACCTGGGGCCATATGTTCCCATCTTGCCGAGCGTCATGACGTATCGCTACCAACTCGCCGGTGTTCGGACGGGCATGCTGTGTTTCGGCGTCACGATCAGCGCGGGGCTGTTCAAGGAGATCGATTACTCGGACGGACGCATGTGCCCCCTGGACGAGAATCTGCTGAACGAGACCTTCGGCACACAGATGATCAGCGTCGATTGGGACTGCGACGGGGTATTGGAGACTCCAGTAGCACAGGACATCAACGGCGGGCCATCCGGCTGGTGCGGGGCGACCGGGAATCGCACGTTTCTGGGCGACCTCAATGAGTGGGCGAACATCTCTGATGCTGTGACGTTCCGCAGCCAGGAGGACTTGGACCAGCGCCCGGAAATCTCATGTATTACCGCCGAAGAATGGGAGGAGATGCAGAGAGAGGCGCTTGCGCGGGGGGGGTGCCCGCAGCCCCCACTGGCGACCGAGACCTGTCTCACCGGCCTGAACGTCTACATCAATCCGACCACCGGGTTCGGCTGGGGGACGTGCCTGTTTCCCTATGAGCACGTCCAGAACGCCCACGACGCGTCACCGGAAGGCAGCGTCTTCTACATCGCCCCGGGGACCTATGAGGAAGTGGGCGGCGTGCTCCTGTCGCGCGCGGGAGTGTATACCTGCAATACTGGAACAGCGCTGATTCGAGAATGGAGCCCCGGCGCCGCTCAGTAGTTTCGGTGCAGACAGAAGTGGACGATAGGCGGCAAGGTAATGGCCTCATGGTGCAGCGCGTTTGCAGAAGGTCCTTTCGCCTTCTGCTTGGAGAAGAAGCTATGAACACCAGGACTCGACACCTTTCGTTGGCCGTGACCCTCCTGGTGGCGATGACCTGGGCCGCCGCCGACGTGCCACTTGGCTCGGCATTCACCTACCAGGGCCAGATTCAGCAAAACGGCCAGCCGCTGGCCGGCCCCACGGCCGACCTGGAGTTCCGGCTGTTCGACGACCCCAACGCGGGCAGCCAGATCGGCAACCTCGTCAGCTTGCCCGGGCACCCGATCACGGAGGGGCTGTTCACCGCGCTGCTCAACGCCAATGGCGAGTTCGGCCCGGACGCCTTCAACGGCCAAGCCCGCTGGCTTCAGATCAGCGTGAACGGCCAGCCGCTGGCCGCGCGGCAGCTCCTCACGCCAACACCGCACGCGATGTTCTCCAGCGCGCCGTGGATCACAACGAGTGCGACCCTCTCCTACACCGGCGGCAACGTCGGGATCGGCACCGACGCGCCCGGCGAGAAATTGAGTGTCGCGGGGACGATCGAGTCCACCGCCGGCGGCTTGAAATTCCCGGATGGCAGCCTCCAAACCAGCGCGGCCACGCCGGGGCCCTGGCAACTCAATGGCAGCACGATCTACTACAACAATGGGGAGGTGGGCATCGGCGTCAGCGACCCCTACGCCAGGCTGCACGTGGGTGGACCGGGCTGGTTTCAGATGCCCGCCGGCGGCGGGTTCGCTGTTTACGGGCAGGCCCTTGACGACGCGGTTGGAGTATGGGGCTCGGCCCTCAGCGGCGGAAAAGGCATCTATGGAAGCTGCGCCGATCCGAGTGGCTACGGCGGGTTTTTCTCCGGACGGGGCTACTTCAGCGAGAACGTCGGCATCGGCACGCCGGACCCGCAGAGCAGCTTGCATGTGCTGAACAGCGC
>CAYMXT010000129.1:11709-11969 GCA_964394415.1 uncultured Planctomycetales bacterium | reverse complement strand
GCCCAGCCAGCAGCAAGACCCGGCAGTATGAATCCACAACCTCGGTCTGCCAGCAGGCCCGCTCGAGGTCGCTGGCCCAACTGACCACGCCATGATTGCTTAGCACGACCGTGTTGGCCTGCCCGATCCAGGGACGGATGGTCTCCGCCAGTTCCGTCCCGCCGGGGGTGCCATACTCCGCGCGCGGCACCGTCCCCAGGAACACCTCGACTTCCGGCAGGACGCCGGTCGGAATGTCCACGCGGGCCACCGCGAACGCC
>CAYMXT010000129.1:0-11699 GCA_964394415.1 uncultured Planctomycetales bacterium | reverse complement strand
GGCAGTGGACGACGGCCTTTGCCCGCCGGTCGCGCCGGTAGATTTCCAGGTGCAGGCGCAGCTCGGTCGTGCAACGCCGGCGACCGGCGAGCTGGCGGCCGCCGATGGTCGCCAGGCACAGATCGAGCGGCGTCATGCGCCCCTTGCAGATCTGGGTTGGGGTGCAGAGCACGTGGATGTCCGACAGGCGGCAGGAGATATTGCCGTCGCACCCCGCCACAAGCTGGCGGTCGTACAGGCGGCGCCCGATGTCGCAGATGTCCTGTTCGAAACGACGGCGTTTCGCCTTCGGCCGCGCCGCCTTGGCCATTGCCAGGGTGCCATCCGGGCAAAGGTCGCCCAGCGCCATCGCGCCCCCGTGCGTGCGTACCAACAGTTGTTCCCGGTCCAATTGGTCCAGGTCGTTGCGGATGGTCGTCGATGTGACCCGCAACTTCCGGGCCAAGGCATCGACCTCCACGGCCCCCTTCGCATGCACTAACCGGAGGATCTCGCGTTGCCGTTCGCGGGTGATCAAGTCGCATCTCCTTACTTGGCGGCCACCATCAGGATCCGTCGCACCTGAAGCCGCGCTGCGGTCAAGCGCTGCTGGCAGGCCGGCGGCGCGCATCGGTCGCACCGCTACGGGTCACATTGCGCGCCTGGTCCCAGACCGAGGATGCCGCTGATACTCTGCGGCGGCGTCAGGAGCGACGATGATGAACTGAGGTTAACGCCCGCCGGTTGCTCTGGAAAGAGGCTGAACAGGGCCGGCTGCCCGGCGGTTTTCCACGTGCAGTAACCCGGGCTGAAGCGGTTTGTGTGGTGCCAACCGCGAGTTGCACCCGGGGCCGCGAGTTCCGCACGGGTCACGGGGCCGTTCAGTCAATCGCGTTGTGTCAGGCGCCGCACTGCGGCGAGTCCACTGCGCCGTCGCGGCCGGGGGAGTAAACTACCGCCTGCATGTTGCTCGCGGTCGCGGAGACAACCTGGTTCGGGCTGGCCCTGAATCTGCTGCTGGTGCCGGTGCTGCTGGCGCTGTCGGCGTGCTTCTCGGGTAGCGAGGCCGCGTTGTTCTCGCTTTCGCCCGTGCAACTTGAGCGGGCCGCGGCCGGGGCGAACCCGCTGCGCCGCCTGGCGGCGCGGCTGATGGAGGATCCGAAGCGCACGTTGCTAGTCCTCCTGATCGGCAACACGACGGTGAACACGCTGCTGTTCGCGAACTCGTACGTTCTGTTCGAGCGGCTGGCTCGCCAAGTGGGCCCGTGGGTCACGCCGTTGGGCGGGGTCGCGAGCGTCATCCTCGTCATCATCTGCAGCGAGGTGGTGCCCAAGGTGTTCGGCGTCAGTCTGGCCGACCGGCTAGCGCCGCTGGCGGCTACGGTGGTACGCGTGACGGGGGTGGTGGCGGGTCCGCTGGGTTACGTCGTCGACCGTCTGATCGTGCTGCCGTTTGAACGGCTCGCCTGGGGGTCGGCGCACGCGGATCACGCGAGCGCGGGGCTGTCGCGGGCTGAGTTGAAAGCCCTCTTGGAGTTGAGCCGCCGCGGCGGGTCGCTGCTGCCGCTGGAAGACACGTTCTTGCGGTCGATCGTCGACCTCGGGCACGTGCGCGTGCGAGACGTGATGATCCCGCGGGTCGAGATGGCGGCCTACGACGTGAATGGTCCGCCGGACGGTCTGCGCGAGCTGATGCGCACGACGCGGCACAAGAAGATCCCGGTGTACGACGGCACGCTCGACCGCGTCGTCGGACTGGTGTACGCGAAGGTGCTGTTCTTCAACCCCGCCCAGCCTCTGCGCGAGCTGGTCGTGCCGGTGCGCTTCGTGCCGGAGCTGGCGACGTGCGAGCAGTTGCTGGCCCACTTTCGCAGCACGAAGTCGCAGCTTGTCATCGCGGTGGACGAATACGGCGGGGTCGCCGGGCTGGCGACGCTGGAGGACGTGCTCGAACAGATCGTCGGCGAACTGCACGACCCCGAAGACCGCCCGGACGCCGCGGAGATTCAAGCCCTGGCCGACGGGGAATACGAGATCAGCGGGCAACTCGGCGTCCACTATTGGGTCGAGACGTTCGGTCTGCCGGCCCAGATCGAACGGGTCGCGACGGTGGGGGGACTGGTGATGGCCCGGCTCGGGCGGCCAGCCCGCGTGGGTGACGCAGTCCGGCTGGGCAACGTCGAGCTGACGGTCACGCACACGCGCCGCCGGCGGATCGACCGCTTGCGGCTGCGCTTGCTGGACGGCGCGCGCGGGGGGGACCCGGCATGATCACGGCGGCCTTGCTGTGTGGGCTCGTCGCGGGCGTGCTTCTGTCCGGCTACATGTCGGGCGCCGAGACCGGCGTGTACTCCATCAACCCCGTCCGGCTGCGGGTGGCGAGTGAACAAGGCCGGCCCGCCGCCCGTCGGCTCGAGCGCCTGCTCCGTCGCCCGGAGAACCTCGTCATCACGATGCTGTTGAGCACCAACGCCGCCGACTATCTCGTGACGGCCTGCGCCGTGGCACTGCTGCTGCGGGCCGGGACGGCAGAGCACGTGGCCGAGTTGTACGCCACGGCGATTGCGACGCCGCTGATTCTCGTGTTCGGCGGGATCATCCCGAAAGACTGGTTTCGCCGCGAGGCGAATCGGTTGCTGCTCAGCACAAGTTGGCTCGTCCTCGTGCTGGTGCGGGGGGCGCAGGCCACCGGGGTGGTCTGGGGTCTGCGGACGCTTTCGCACGCGCTGCTGCGGTGGGTGGACCCACAGCGCGCGGCCCGGCACACCGATTTGCTCCCGCGGGCACGCACGCTGCACCTGCTGCGCGAAGGGGCGTCGCGCGGCGGGCTGACGCACCTTCAGCGCGACCTGATCGAGCGCGTGTTGAACCTGTCGGACGTACAGGTGGTCAGCGTGATGATCCCGCGGGCGCGTGCCGCGATTGCGTCGCTCGAGCTGCCGCGCGACGAGTTTCTCCGCCTGGCACGCATGGCCCATTTTTCACGCATGCCGGTGTACTGGGACGATCCGCGCCGCATCGTCGGCATCGTGAACGTCTACGACGTGCTGACCGACGCGCAGGCGCGGCCCGTCGCCGAGCACGTTCGCCCGCCGCTGGTACTGCTCGAAGGGGTCAGCGTCGCGACGGCCCTGTTGCGGCTCCAGCGTGCCCGGCAGACGATGGCGATCGTACAGGACCGGGCGGGGTATTGCGTCGGTATCCTGACGCTCAAGGACCTGGTCGAGGAGGTCGTGGGCGACCTGGAAGTCTGGTGAGCGACCATAATCCCCCAGGCGCCAGGAACGCCACGAGACTGAGCGCCTTCCTTGATTCTCCTGGGCGTCGTTGAGGCCCGCAGCGTTTTGGTGGCTCCGGCGCTGCGGCGCTATCGCCCCCCCGCCGCGGCCGCGGGCTCCGGCGCTTTGCCGTAGCCGGCGGGCAGCTCCTTGGTGCCGGTGCAGCGCGGGTACGCGCTGCAACCGAGGAACTGACCCCGCCGACTTCTCCGAATGACCATTGGCTGACCGCACTTCTCACAGGGAATGTCCGTCGCCACGGGCTTGGGACGTTCTGGCGCCGGCAGGTCGATTTCCGCCTGCTTCTTCGCTTCGCCGCGCAGGTTGCAGTTGAACCGGCAGCGCGGGAAGTTCGTGCAGGAGAAGAACGGCCCGAACCGCCCGCGTTTCAGCTCGACCGTACTCGCGCACTCGGGACACGTGAGCGTCCCCGGGGACGGCATCGTCTCGACGACCAGCCGGCCGGTGCGGGTGAGAGCAAAGCCCGCCGGCGGCGGATCGCCGGTCTGCCACGGGCGCAGCGCCGGTGCGTCGGACGCCGCCGCCGGCGGCGCCGGGGGCAGCGTGCCGGCAGCCTTCGCCTGTTCCAGCTTCTCGAGCGGCATGGTCTGCCGACAACGGGGAAAACCCGTGCAGGCGACGAACTTGCCGCGCTTGCCCCCCCGAATCACCATCGCCCGCCCGCACTTCGGGCACGCCACGCCGGCCTGCTCCGGCGGCGGCACGGGCTTCTTCTCCAGCCGCACATCGGTCGGCAGCGGCGCCGTGTTCTTGCACTTCGGAAACGCGTTGCACCCCAGAAACGCCCGGCGACCTTTGCGTTTGACGATCAGCGCGCCTTCGCCACACAGGTCGCACGGCCGCTTCAGCTCCTCTTCGGTGACCAGCCGCAGCGGCACACCCTGTTCGTCGCAAGGCGTCGTGTTGCGGCAGTTCGGGTAGCCGCTGCAACCAAGGAAGTATCCGGTCTTCGATTGCCGCACGAGCATCGGCTGGCCGCAGACTTCGCACTTGTGCTCCGACGTCTTCGGCACAACCGGCGTGCCGTCGCGGTCCACGTTCAGCGCGCCCTTGCACTTCGGGTACGCGCTGCACGCCAGAAAACGGCCGGTCTTGCTCCAGCGGTACACCATCGGCGAACCGCAGGTCGGACAGGCGTGTTCGCTGGGCTGGCCGCGGACGTGCTCCATCTCGTCGCCGGCCCGCGTCAGCAGCTCGCGGAACGGGTCGTAGAATTCGTGCAGCACCCGCACCCAATCGAGGTGGGCCTCCTCGATCTTGTCCAGCTCGTCCTCCATGTACGAGGTGAACTTCACGTCCATGATCTTGGGGAAGTGCTGCACCAGCTTGTCGGTCACCAGCTCGCCGAGCGCCGTCGGGCAGAACTTGCGGTCCTGCTGCTCGACGTACCCCCGGTCCTGAATCGTGTCGATGATCGACGCATACGTGCTGGGCCGGCCGATGCCCTCGGTCTCCAACGCCCGCACCAGCGACGCTTCGGTATACCGCGGCGGCGGAGAAGTGAACTGCTGCTTGGGGTCCAGCGCGACCAGGCCGAGCGGCTGCCCCAGCGTCATCGGCGGCAGGATCTGATCGTCGCTCGATACGCCCGCGACCTTCATAAAGCCGTCGAACACGAGCTTGCGGCCGTTGCCCGCGAAACGCGCCGCGCCGCGCGCGGTGTCACACGTCACGCTCAGGCTGGTCGAGTCCCACTGCGCGGGGTTCATCTGGCAGGCGACGAAACGTTTCCAGATCAAGTCGTACAGCTTGTACTGCTCATCCGTCAGCGCGCCGCGCAGGCTCGCCGGCGTGCGCTGCGCGTCGGTCGGGCGGATCGCCTCGTGGGCCTCCTGGGCCCGCTCCTGCCGCTTGCCGTACACGTTCGGCTGGCCCGGCAGATACGCCGCGCCGTATGTATCACCGATGAACCGCCGCACGTCCGTGAGCGCCTCGGGCGACAGATTGGTCGAGTCCGTGCGCATGTACGTAATGAGACCGACGCGCCCCTCGCCGTTGAGTTCGATGCCCTCGTAAAGACCCTGCGCGACGCGCATCGTCCGCGACGCGGCGAAGCGCAACGCGGTGCTCGCGGTCTGCTGGAGGCTCGCGGTCGTGAACGGTCCGGGTGGTTTGGTGGTCGTGCGTTTGGTGCTCAGCTCGGCGACCGTGAGCTTCGGCACACGGGCCAAGTCCAGCGACCCCGCCATCTCGATCTGTTCCAGCCCGAGCTGCTTGTATTCGTTCCAGGGGTGCCGGTTCACGCATTCGACGTGGAAACCCAACGCTTCGACGACCGCCCGCGCATCGTCCACCGAACGGGCCGCAAACGGCCGCCCGCCCACCTCGACCAGCTCCGTCCGCAACCCGCCGTGGGCCGCCAGCCATTCCTGGATGTCCTTCTGCGTCCGCTCTCCGGCGTGGATGAAGTCGTGCCACTGCGTTCGCAAGGCGCTCGCCGCCGCCGCGTCGGAGGTCAAGTACGCGGCGATCTTCCAGCTTTCGTCGGGCCGGAAGGCGCGGATTTCGCGCTCACGCTCGACGATCAGGCGGACGGCGACCGATTGCACGCGCCCCGCCGAAAGCCCTTTCGCGATCTTCCGCCACAGCAGCGGGCTTAGTTCGTAACCCACGATGCGGTCGAGGATTCGGCGCGCCTGTTGGGCGTTGACCCGGTCGACGTCGATCTCGTGGGGGTGCGAGAACGCTTCCGTAATCGCTGACTTGGTGATCGCGTTGAAGATCACCCGCCGGGCTTTCTCAGGTGGCACGTGCAGGGCTGCTGCCAGATGCCATGCGATCGCCTCCCCTTCGCGGTCCAAGTCCGTCGCGAGATACACCGCCGGTGCGTCGTGAGCGAGCTTCTTCAGCTCGGAAACGACCTTGGCCCGGCTCTTCACAATCTCGTAAGTTGGTTTGAAATCGTCACTTACGTCGATTCCAAAGTCCCCCTGCGGAAGATCGCGCACATGCCCGAGCGACGCCTTCACAACGAATTCGTTGCCCAGGTACTTGTTAATGGTCTTGGCCTTCGCCGGCGATTCGACAATGACCAGCGGCTTGCCAGCGGCCGTGTGTTTCGCGGTAGTCAAGTTCGTAACCTGTTGTTACCCAGCCAGTTACAACGCCGTTTCATGCGCCGCCGCGCAGGCGGGGCTTCGCGTCGCGCTCACCCTATCGGGCAAGCCGGCCGGACGTCTTGCCACAATGCTTAGCCCGCCCCCGCCGCATGTCAAGCCGGTGTGGGCGCCAGCGCCTTCTTCAACCCGGCCCGGCGTAGTCTCGTTCGATCCAGGTCCGGTCCGCCTCGAACATTCGAACCAGCCGGTCCATGTCGGGGTGGACCGCCTCGAAATGGCCGTACAGCGGAGAGAGTTCGGCCAGCGCGGCGGCACGCGACTCGCCATTGACGGCCATCCGCCAGATCGCCGCGGCGGCCCCCGTCCGATCAGACCCGGCTTGGCAATGAATCAGAATGGGGTACTCAGCGGCCTTGAACGAATCGTAGAGCTTCAACAGGGTCTCGCGCGACGGGAGGCTGTTTGCGCTCATGCCGATGTCCACCAGCGTCGCCCCAACCTCGGCGGCCACGTCACGCTCGTTCTGGTACCAACGCTCGTCTTCGTTCTCCCCGCGCAGGTTGACGATGGTGCGGATGCCATATCGGTCAATGACGAGTCGTAACGTCTCGGCGTCGAGTTGTGCGGAGCGATAGGCCCGGTCCGACTCGATGGTGCGGAAATTATCGAAGACGGTCAGCGGGGCGTAGTCGTCGTACTGTCCCAGGCCGCAGCCCGCCAGCGCGAGCAGGAGCCACGCCGGTCGCACGCGGCGGCGCGCGCGATGTACTGAACAGGCACGCAGCCAGGCGTTAAGAACGTGCTTTCCTCTTCGGGTAGTTCCGTGCAGTGAGCCGCTCAGATTAGAAGTCACGACCTCTTGCATACCGTACGGCTCCCGACGCCGTCGCACCAAGTGAGTATCGCGGCTTCGAGCCCTTGCCGCGGAGCTAGATCGCGGCGAGTACCGTCCAATGCCCGCAAGCGCAGCCGGCAGATCTGCGGTTGGCCATGCTGCGCTTCCTGGCGGCTGCTCCTGACCATCCGAAGGTCATTCGTCCGCGCCTGCGGGCGCCGCCTCGTGCTGCGCGGATGTTCCGCATTGTTTCGCAAGTTCAGCGGGTGCGACGCCATGATACACGCTCTACGGCACTCGCGCCAGGCCCTGCGCGGGCGCGGTGCATGGCAAGCCCCAGACGATTTCGACCTTCCACCGGCCCCGACCGGCAAGACAGAGGAGCTCAGGGGTGGTTTCGCGTATTCGTTGCCGGACGCGGAAACCCGGCGCTACAGCTCCGCCCAAACGCCGCCTTGCTGGTGGCTCCGCACCGCGGCGGCGATGAACGCGATGCCGGCGCGGCCGTCCGCAACGTTGGCGTACTTGCGCCCGTCACAGTCGAACGGCCGCTGGTCCAGATACGCGCGCACGTCTTGCTCGAAACAGCGGTGCAGCCGGGCGAAGGCGTCGTGAAACGCCTCGGGATGCCCCGGCGGAATGTTCGGCTCGGCCAGCAGGTCCGCCGGGAGGTCCTTCAGGAACCCGTCGTTGGCCGCGACGGCCGCGCGCCAGTACACGCGGTCAGGCTGGTTCGGCAGGCGGATGACCAGCTTCTCCGGTTCCTCCTGGACCCAAACGAGCGAGCCCCGCGTTCCGTTGACCTCGATCCCGAGGTCGTTCTTGTGTCCAATCGCGATCTGCGATGCGCGGACCAGCGCCTTGCCGCCGTTGGACAGCTCGCAGTAGGTGGTGAAATGGTCGTCGAGCGGTCGGCCGGGGACGAAGGTTTCAAGCTGCGCGCGGACGCGCGTGACCTCCAGCCCGGTGACGTAGCGGAGCTGCATGAGGGCGTGCGTGCCGATGTCTCCGCCGCAGCAGCTTGCCCCGGCCCGTTTGGGATCGACCCGCCATTCGGCCTGGACGACGCCCTGGTCCTCGGTGCGGTCGGCCAGCCAGCCCTGGAGGTAGTAGGCATCGACCCAGCGCACGTCGCCGAGCAAACCGCTACGGACGATGAAGCGTGCGAGGCGGCTGGTCCAATGACCCAGATACGTGTGGGCGACGCCAAAGGGGATGCTGTGCTGCCGCACGGCGGCGACGAGGCGGTCGGCCTCGTCGAGCGTGACGGTCAGCGGCTTCTCGCAGAAGACCGGGATTCCGGCCTGGAGGCATTTCATGGCTGGGTCGAAATGGACGTGATTGGGCGTGACGATCAGGGCGTAGTCGATCCGCTCGCCGAGCGGTCTATTCACTTCGGCGGCGATCAGGTCGTCGTAGCTCGGGTAGCCGCGCAGCGGGTAGGGCCAGTTCTCCGCCTCCTGCTTCGCGACCTCGGGATCGGGGTGCAGCGCGGCAGCGACGACGCGGCGGGTGCCGTCGAAGTGGATGGCGCGCTGGTGGGGGTGTACGATGAACGCTCCACCGCCGCCACCGATGAGGCCGACGTTGAGGGGTCTGAGTGACATGCCGGCTCCTTTGCTGACAGGCCTGTGTCTGGGTAAGCTACACTTGCCGGCGCAGGTGTTTTGCTGCAAGCGGCGGCGTCAGGGGAGCATGGGCCTCCGGCCCGTGCGAATCCCGGCGCGCCGGGACACGGGCCGGAGGCCCATGCTTCCCTGGCGCGCGGACGCCGGGCAATTCTCCGACGGAGCGGCGACACTCGCAAGTGGGTGGCCGCGGGCGGCCGCCGGCGGCGAGGAGCGTTTTCGCGTGGATGAGCGGGCGCGTGCGGTGGCCGTGCAGCGTGTTGCCGGGGGCGACGCCAGTGCGCTCCAGCGCCTGATCGTCGAGTATCACGCGGCCTGGCGGGTGGCCGTCGAACAGGCCGGCAGCGGCGACCTGCCGGCGCGGTTCGACCCGGACGATATCCTCCAGCAAGCCTACACCGCGGCGTTTGCGGCGCTCTGTCCGCGTGACGACCCGTCCGCCGGGGGGGTGGCCCAGCGCGAACGGCCCGGCTTTGACAACCCGGAGTGCTTCTACGCGTGGATGGAGCGGATCGCACTCAACGCGCTGCGCGACGAGCAGCGGGCCTGCCGGCGGCAGAAACGCGACGTGGCTCGGGAGTGCGGGCCCGCGCTGCCCGCGGGCACGTCGTACTATGACTTGGCGCTCACGCTGGCCGCGTCGGATGGCACGCCGAGCCGCATCCTGGCCAAGCGCGAGACGGAGGCGGCGGTGATGTCGAGCCTGGCGCGGCTACGGCCGGAGCAGCGGGACGTGATTCGCTTGCGGTTTCTGGAGGGACTGCCGGTCGCAGAAGTCGCCACGCGACTGGAGAAGACGGAGGCGGCGGTTCACATGCTCTGTCACCGCGGGCTGAAGTCGCTGCGCAGGTACCTGGGGGCGCTGACGGGTCAGCGGATGCAGTCATGACTTGCCGCGCGAGCCGCCGGTCCCTCTCAGAACGCGAAGCGTCAGCGAATGCCACGCGGAGCTTGCGCGACGGACGTGAGCGTGCCGCGATTGGAGGCTATTCTCCTGGCAGCCACTCGTAGTTCTTGACAACGGCTCTCCAACGCTCGCGCCAGTAGTCAACACTGGTGCGCCGCGTTTCGCCGTAAGAGACGACGAAGTGGTGGACGCTGAGGTGCCGATCGACCACCAACACCCCCGGACCCGCACGACCGCCGGGCTGCGCCAGCGTGAGCGCGAACCAGGGACCGGTGTCGTCGGGAATGGCGTACGAGCCGAGAGCCATCCCCAGCAGTGTGGCGGGGTCGGCGGCGTCGTCGCCGGCCCGCGGCGCGTTCACGTGCTGGGGTTGGAGATCCTCCCGCGCCGGCAGATCCAGGCACGCGTACGCGTAGACCCGGGCCGGCGGGCGACCCGGCAGGCGGGCGCTCCGTGGCGGGCCGACGCCGTCCATGTCCGCCGGGTTGAGCACCATCGCGACACTGACCACATCGAAGGGCGAGCGCGGCGGTTCGTCGTCGGCGTGAGGCGTGGCGAAGCCGTCGAGCTTGTTATTCAGGCCGAAGGTGAAGAGGGCGGCTTGGCCTGGACCGAAGTAGTCGGGCGCGAGATGCACGGTTGAGAGGTGTCCGTAATGCCAGAACGTCGCGCGAATCGAGTGTGTGCGCGGGTCGATTACGGACAGTCGTGACGGGTATTCGTAGTAGTCGCGGGCGGTTGCGACGATCTCATCGCCGGGCAGACCGTCGAGGTCGGCGGCCAGCAAGTCCTCGCAGCGCCAGCGCGTTGGCGGACCGCAATCCGGCCAGACCAGGTCGTCAGAGAGGTCGAGCGTCCAGAGGTCCGCACCCGTGACGGCGAGCAACACCAAGCTGTCGGTGCCTTCGGGGGCCAGCAGGGCGACGGCGATCACGCGCGTCCCCGTCCCGTCCACGTCCACCAGGGCCGTGCGCCCCACACGCACGCCACTCGCGAAGCGCCGCAGCACGGCCGCCGCGCCGTCGTGTCCATGCCGTCCCAGCAGCGCCGCCGGGTCGTGCTCGTCGAGCATGACCGCCGTGAGGACGCCGGCGTCCTGCGCGGGTGCAGACGCCGGCACGCGGGGTTCCTGCGGCTCCTGCCGCCACGGCCGCACACCGAGAGCGATGGCACCTGCCAGGAGTGCGGCGATCGTGGCCCACCGGCGCACGCCTCGGCGGCGCGCGGCCCGCGTCAGGCTGCCGGGCGTATCCAGAACCGCGAGCGCGTCGGCGGCAGACGCAAACCGCTCCTCCGGCCGCTTGGCCAGCAGCCGCAGCGCGAGCGCGGCGAGGTGTGCATCGGCGGCCTTGACGAAGACCCGCGGGTGGGGCGGCGCCTCATCCAGAATGCGGCGGAGGGTCGCGGTTGGGCTGTCGGTGTGGAAGGGCGTTCGCCCGGTCAGCATTTCGTACAGCACGACCCCGGCGGAATAGAGGTCGGTGCGCTGATCGATGTTCGGATCGCCGCGGGCCTGTTCGGGGCTCATGTAGTCGGGCGTGCCGAGGACGGAGCCCGTTTGCGTGACCTGCGTGTGAGCGGCGCGCATGCGGGCGAGGCCGAAGTCGGCGAGCTTGACTGTCGGTGGGGTGGGCGTCCCGCCCGCCGGCGACGTGGGGAGCGTCGGCGTCTCGCCGGCGAGCGACGCAGGCAGTAGCGCCGAGTCTCCGAGTTCGGTGGTGGTCGTGCGGACGGGGACCGGTTCCACGCAGGCAGACGGCTCCGTCGGACTCGGAGGTCCGACGCTACTACGCGGAGGGTTGACGGCTGCGTCCAGCAGAATATTCGACGGCTTCACGTCGCGGTGAATCAGCCCGGCGCGGTGGGCCGCGTCGAGGGCCGCCAGCAGCGCGCGGAAGACGTGGCAGACGAGGTGGTCAGGAGCATGGGCCTCTGGCCCGTGTGGGTCCGTGGTGCCGGCCGGCACAAAACACGGGCCGGAGGCCCATGCTC
>CAYMXT010000128.1:0-12044 GCA_964394415.1 uncultured Planctomycetales bacterium | reverse complement strand
GGGGGGCGCACGCCCCCCGCCCCCCCCCGGCCTGGGGGGGTTGGTGGTTTTCTGGGGTGGGCCCCGGGGGCCGGGGGCGGGGGGGGGGGGCGGGGGGGGGGGGGGCTGGGGAGTGGGGATTGATTGTTTCCCTCTCCCGCCTCGCCACTCGCGCCTCGGAACTGATCCCCCCAGAGACCGACAAGCAGCTCCTCCTCGTCGGCGAACAGCCGCGCGAGGCAAAGGTCATTCATGCTCAGCCCTGCCTCCGCGGCCGCGGTCAGCAAGAGCGCATGACAGGTCGCCGGCAGCCGCACCGTGATGACCCGCTGGAACTCGACCGCGCGCAAGGCATGGATCGCGTCCAACAACGCCCCCTGCGCGCCTGGCTTCCGTGTTTCGGTTTCCATCTCCGCCATCCCTTCTACCTACTTCCGGCCCTCGACCCTCGACCCTCGACCCTCGACCATTCCCCGGCCCTCGACCCACCACCGCCCCAGCAGTACAACCACCAGCGCGGCCACGAGCACGACGCCGACGAGCAGAAGCTCGCGGAGATCCGCGTCGTGGTACCAGCGGTGGCGAAATGGACGTTTCATGGCTGGGGGCTAGGGGCTGGGGGCTGGGGAAGGCGCGAGTTACGAGACTCTCGCGTCTCGCCACTCACAACTCGCGACTCCCTCTGGCCCTCGACGCTCGCCCCTCGACCAACTCCGGGCTGGGGGCTGGGGTGGATGTGCCGACATTTGTGTTCCGGGCCATTGCCTCGTGGATCGCCCACAGGGCGAGCGCCTTGTACGCTCGCTCGGGCGTCATGTCCGTGATTCCGTGGTGCGCGCCGTAACATTTGAGGAAGCGATATTCGCTCCTCGCGACGAGCGCTTCGACGCGAATCGGAATCAGCGGCTCCCTAACGATCTTCGTGGTCACGATCGATCCTCCTATACCTGACAACGTACAACGGACAACTGACAACGGACAACGAACAAGAATTCCCCAGCGCGGGCGAGGCGGGGCACCGCGCCGGGGAATGGGCCCGCGGGGCGCATGGCACGGCGCACACCGGGGCGAGAGCAGGGAAAAAATGCCCGCCGCGGGAGAAACGCAAACGCGGCGGGCAACGCGACGGCACGGGAACGCCCCGCGCCCAACTGATGTGCAAAATGGTCGAGGAAGGCGCGAGGCACGAGTTGCGAGGCGCAAAAGGGAAAAGCCCCCAGCCCCCAGCCCCCAGCCCCCAGCCCCCCGCTCCCTCCCGCCTCGCGCCTCCCTACTCGAACAGCAGGAGCTGCCGATCCTGGTCGATGCGGAGTCGCGGCAGCCGGGCCACCGCGTCGGCCACGACCTTGCGGCTCGTGTAGTGCTCGACCGTCGTCCGGCCGCTGGCGTGGCCGAGCGACTTCATGCACGCCAGGCCGTTGATGGCGGCCAGCTCGTTCGTGTGGAGCTTGCGGATCGCGTGGAACGCCAGCTCGCGCCGCTCGGGCGCGAGGCACTGCGCGATGAGGCGATGGCCGTCGTCGTACAGGCTGTGCCGCGAGGCAGGCCAGGAATTGGGCCAGGGGAAGATCCGCTCCGCGTCGTATCCGCGGAGCGACTCGATCACGGCCACGGCCGTGGCGTTGAGCTCGATCCGTTTCATGCGTCGGCCCTTGGCCGCGCTGCCTGGCGGCAGGAATAAGTGGGGCCCGCTGGGATGGTCCGGGTGGTAGTGGTTCCACAGGGCGCCCATGACGCCGCCGATCCGCAGGCCCGTGTTGAACACGAGGGCATAGATCGCGCGGTGGTACGCGCCGGGCGAGATCGGCCGCGCGCCGATCCGCGTCGGCTTGCGCGCGAGGTCGGCGTGTTCGATGAGCCGCACCAGCTCGGCGAGCGTGTAGCAATCCTCGGCCGGCTTTTCTTCCTGCGGCGGCCGCGAAAGATAGGGCACGACGTCCAAGAGGCCGAGCGCCTCGCGGTGCTCGCGCGACGGCGGACCGCAGAGATCCATGATCGCCTGGATCGCGCCGCAATGTTTGCGGACCGTGTTGTTGGCGAGCGTGCCGTACTTGCGGCCGGGCAGCGCCTTCAAGGCGACGACGAAATCGCGGCAGTGGTAGACGCTCACCGCGCCCAGCGGCGGGTCGCCGGTGAACCGGCACCAGTATTTGACGCTTTGGGCGACGGCCTCGAGGTGCCGCGGCCGGGCGTCGCGGGAGATCAAGTGGACGGGGCGGTAATACGCCGCCACGAACTCGCTGAGCGTGAGTTCGGCCGAGAGCGTGCCATGCCCGCCCGGGCCGCCGGCGGGCCCGTAATAGACTCGTAAAACGTCCTGCGCCGAGGGTGCATCCTGCCATTGGACTGGTTGACCCATGTCTCAAGGACTCCCCAAAATCAGGATGGTTAAAAACAAACTCCCATTTGAGAGTGCTCTCAGGAGAGGTCGTCCTCAACCCCCTGTTTGGAAGTCGGCCACCGCGCCCCGGGCACAAGTGGGTGAAAGCCCTACTCGCGCGCAGCGCGCAGCATCGAAGTTGTTTCTCAGGCAATCTTCGAGGGGCGGCGGCGACACGACGGCGTTGGTTGGTCGGTCGGGGCCGTCGCGGGGCGAGATTGTCCCGCTTCGGAGATCACCCACTTGTCTTTGTCGGCGAGCGACGGAACGCTCGCTGGTTTCAGCGTGGGCCAATGTGCGCTAGTTCGGCGCGGATTGCAAGAGGAATTTTCGCGGCGGGGCAAAGTCGTGCCCGAAGTCCAAACGGCGCAAGGAGAAGAATCTTTTTCGGGTCAGTGCTGGGCCACGAATCCGAAGAGCAGCAGTACTACGAACCCCGCTACTCCGAGAAGGAATGCGGCGGCGAGCGTGGCGAACCAAAACTGCAGGACCAGGCCCACCATGTTTTCGAATCGCAACCGGACCTCGGTAACGACGACGCGTTGCTGCTTCAACTCGTCCAGTTTCGCCAACAGCGCCCGATGCCGGGCCCACTCAACTTCCTGGCCTGCTCCTCCATCGGCTTCCCCGCGGCGTTCGAAATTGACGAGCTCCGGCTGGGGCTCGGGCGGCATTCTCCCGATCTGCGCGAGGTCCGCGGCCACCGTGTTGGCGTTCGCGTTGACGTTGTTACGCATCCACGCGTCAAGGTCTTCGCCGCCACCCGCTGGTTCGCCGACAATCCGCGCCAGATCCGACTGAGGAATGGCGATCGTCGCGCCACAGCTGGGGCACTTCGCCGCGCGGCCGGCCCAGTCGTCGCCGGCTTTCACGGTGCGGTGGCATTTGTGACATTGCACGCGAATCGACATGAGGCACCTCGCTAGGCCTCCATGCTCGTCACCCGCCGGCCGAAAATCAATCCTGCCACGCGACTGTGATCGGGTGGTCCGATCCGGTTCTTCGTAAATCCTGGTGCTGAAACCACTTCGAGACAAGCTGGGCTTGGACAGAAGTTGGATTTGCGCGATCTCCGGATCGAACCACCGGATAGCAGTTCCGGTGGATTTTTGGCGTATTGTGGGTTTGGGTAAGTTGCTACGATGTCCGGCATGGCAAAATCCCTCCGGCAAATCGGCGCCGAGGCGGAGGCGCTGGTCAAACACTGCGATCGCCAGACCCAAAAGCTGGGGCCGCATGTGCGGCTGAAACAGGTGCTGCTCCTCCTCGAACCGCTGGTTGATGCTTGCCGAAAATTCGATCGACGACTCAAACGCTTAGAGAAGAAGGCGGTCACTTCTTCACCTTCAAGCGGCGCTCGAGGTCGTCGAGGTCGGTCCTCAACTTGACCACCTTGCCGCAAAGGACACGGATCAAACCTGCCAGGATGCGGACCTCCTCCCCACTCCCGGTAGCGCCCTGTTCGATCCCCTGGGCCTGGCGGGCAATGTCATCCAAATGGATCCCATGGATCTCGTCGTCCATCTCGCTCTCCACATAAAAGCAGGTGAGCGACGCGGACGGGACTCGAACCCGCAACCACCGGATCGACAATCCGGCGAAATGACGCAGCGGCTGTAGAATGCCCTGTTGAGATGGCCTCGAACCCCCCCGAAAATATTATCCCCGAGATTCGCTCATCCGACAATCATGACCACGGCCCTCGCCGCAGAGTTGGGCGAACGCCTCGTCGCTCGCTCGCAGGTGGACGAGGCCTTGGCTGAAGAACTCCAAGGCGTCGCGGCGGGCCTGGGCCACCGTCATGGCGGGCATCGCCGCCAGCGGATCGTGGGGCAGCCGCCGGCGGGTGGCGTATTCGGCCCAGCAGGTTTTGAAGTCGGTGGCCATGCCTTCAGGAGCGAGTTGCGAGGCGCGAGGCTCGCGGTTTTCTCGCCTCCCGCAACTCACTCCTCAGCCCTCCCTAGGCCACTCGCCGGCGAGGCTTCTTGGGCGGCTCCTTCTCGCGGAGAAAAAACTTCTCCTTCTTGGGCACCGCGGCCTGCCGCCGCTCGAACTCCTCGAGGCCGAGCGCGTCGATGAGCGCCTGCTTGTAGTACATTGTCCCCTTCACCAGCTCGCGGCCGAACTGGAACCGCGCCAAATCCACCAGGTTGACGCCGTCGAGGTCGAGCTGCTCGTTCAACTGCGTCTCGATCGCCTGGCACTGCTTGCCACGTTCGTACATCGCGGCCTGCAGCTCGAGCCGCTCATCCTCGAGACGGGCCCACTCGCGGCAGAGCGCGGCGCGTTTGTAATCGGTGAGCCGCTCCGGTCCGGCCGCGCGGCCGACAACTTGTTTCTTGGCCATGACGCCCCCTTTCGCGGGCGACCTGTAGCAAAATTTGGGGCGACCGTCGAGATTAACCGCGCCGCAAGCCCCGCCACCAGTCGCTCACGCGATTGAGCCACTCTTGGCGGGCGGGGCAATCGCACGTTGGCGGCAGCCCGAATAACGCCTTGACCGCTTTGTAGCGGTCCTGCGTGATGCCGACTGTCTCAAGCAGCTTGGCGGCCCAATCGCCGAGCCTGGGGGGCGCGGTGCATTCTCGTCGCTCAACGACCGCCAGGGGCAGCCCACACTGCGAACAGCGACCGTTGGCGTGCAAACACTTCATCACGCGATGGCCCCGATATTGCCCGTGAAAAGGAACCACCGCGGGCCAATCGTGCCAGCAAACCACGTATCAAAGCTAAACCGCGCGCGGAAGATATTGGAGCTGCACGGCGAGAGCGTCGCGCCGCTAGAACTCAGATCGTCGATGTATATCCCGGGCGTGATGCAAAATTTGTAAGTGGCCGCCGCCGGCGGCCACTGCCCGCCGGACGGCGAAGGTTGATTGAACTCTTGGACCAAGATCGCCATGTTGCTAATCTGAAATTTCCCTTCCGAGCACCACCCCGCCAGGCCGATGCCGTACACGTAGAATTCACGCTTAACCGCTGGATTATCAAAGTCATAATGCAGCAGCAAGATGCCGGGGTCGTTGTAATTGTTGGCTAGGCCGGTGTCGGCCCAAAAGTTGTACGGCCCGCCGACGTAGCCGGCGCATTCGCCGCCGAGCTCAGACACTTGGTGAAACTCGAAACCGCGCAGGAAGTTGGCGTACAGCCACGTTTTGCACGCGTAGGCGTTGCCATACTCGTCCACGCCAGGCCCCTCGGCGACATCGGCGAGTTCACTGAGCGCCGCCCCGAGCACCATCGGTGTTTCACAGTCGGCGATTGGATCGCATGTTGGTTGTGGCGGCGGCGGGGGCGGCGGCGGTTCGATCACCCCGGCGATGACTTCAAGCGGCTGCGGCAACTTGCCGGAAATTACGACGCCCCAACCCCTTGGCGAGTGGGGCCATTCACGCACGTCGCCGCCGCTCTGAAACGTGTTGTAGATGTCGACCCCGGTCTGACCGACGATGTTGCCTGGCGTGAGCGGCTGGCGGATGTACGTGACATACCGCGCGCTCTGCCCGGGACTCCACACGTTCCGTTGTGCCCAGCTCGCCACGATCGCCTGTTCGCGGACATCCCAGCCCATGCCAGTTGGGGCGTACTCAACTTCGTAGCCGTCTTCGATCGCCACGAATTGCAATCGCCTCGCGATGGCCGGGATGCCGTCTTCGAGCAGAAAGACGGCACGAAACACAAAAGGCGACTCGTGCCCGAGTGCAAATAATTGGCCAGCCAGATCAACAATCGCCGCGTCGTTCAAGAATGCGCCGCCGCCGGGGATCGTGGCGACGGCGGCGCCGTTTGCCAAGATCTCCGTGCCGGCGTTGTTGTTCAGTGCCCGACAGGCGTGAATCTGGCCATCGATTACGGTCATCGAGACAGGGGCGGCGGCACCGCTAGAGGACTCGACAATCTCGAATGCGACCTGGTAATCGTCGCCACCCAACGCCGTGCTCCAGGCCTTGAAAACAGTTGTTCCCGCCGCGTAGTCGGTCCACCGCGTAAAACCATAAAGCCGATCAGCACTGTAGGCCGACCAGCGGGCGACGGCGTAGGACGTGCTGCCGCCGCTGGGTTTGGTGCCTTCCAAAATTGCCAGCCCGGCTGCGTCGCCGATCAAAGTGACGGGCGGCGCAGTGCCAAGCAGCATTTCGCCGAGCGGCACTGCGGCAACGCCGCCCAACGAGCCGTAATACAAGTCGTTCGCCGTGGTGGCGTAGATGATCCGCTCACGCCCGGGGTCGTAGCCCATCACGTGGCGGCCCCATGTGGGTTGGATGATCTCACTCGGGTGCTGCTCGCCGTGGTAGTCGTAACCCGGCAGAGTTTCGGCGTACCACGGCACCATCCACTGAGCCCATTGCGTGAGACGCCCGAATTGGTCCAGTTCGCTGGGGTGCACGAAGGCGAATGCATACGTGGCTGAGTCGCGCAAGAACCCGGGGCGGCCGCAACAGCACTGTGGAGCGAGGACGAGTCCCATGCGTGCCTCACTCGGCCCAGGGGTATGCGGCGCAGGTTCCGTTGCGCACGACGGTGCCCCGCAGTTCAACCATCGCATCCAGCACGAACGCGAAAGGCAGCGGATTTCGCACCACGGCGGGGGGCATGTCGAGTTCCGCACCGGTCGTCTCGTCCAAATACACCACGTAGCCCTCGCCCCAATTCGCGCTGAGGTTGTTCGTCGCGGCGGTGATCGGCGTCGTCACGCGGGCCAGTCGCTGGTCTGCGTCTGCGACGGCAGCCCCGCCGCCCCCGCCAATCGCGCGGCGGCGCTTCTGGCCGCCGCCGCCGATGGCCCGGCCCTCGACGCGGTCGCACACGCGTTTGATTCGTTCCAGGCTGGCGCGCGTCGTGGCGGCCGGTTTGTTGTCGCGGGGCATTGTTGCCTCAAGCTGTCGCGCCGGCGGCCAGGACGAACCACGCCGCACCGTCCGCTTGGACCATGAGAGTTTGCCACTGGGCGCTGAGCGCTTTCGTCGTCGCCCCGTCGATCGTCTCGGAGCCGTCGCCGTCCAGCGTGACCGCATTGCCGCTGGCGTCGATCTTCTTGACGACCACCACCCGGCCCGGCCGCTCGGCCGCGGGAGGCAGCGTGATCGTGAACGCCCCGCCGCTGGCGTCGGCCAACAGCACGTAATCGTCCGCACCGACCGTATAGGCCGCCGTTTTCGTGGCGACCGCCAAGTCGACGCCCCGGCCCAGGATCGCGTTACGTACGGCGTCGATCTTGGCCACCACTTGGGCGGCCGTGTGCTTGACGACCAAGAGCCGCCCCGAGCGAAATTCGATCTCGGCGTTGGCCGGACCGATGTCGCGGACGCTGAGCACGTCGCCGGCCGCAACGCCGCGATTCTTGCTCGCGTAATCGGTAACTTGGACCAGCGCCAGCTTGTCGAGGTTGTCCATGCGCTTCTGCCCTTGCTAGTTGGCCGTGCCCAGCGTCAGCCGCCGGTGCACGCCGACCTGAATCGTCACGTCCGACGCGTCGCAACGATTAAGGTCGATGCCGTTGGTGTACGTGCCCTTCTTGATCGGATCGATGAGCGCCGCGCCCTTGTAAAGATCGCAGTTCGTGATCGTGAGCGGCGTGGTGCACCGCGACAGGTCGAACTTGCCCTTCTGGCCCACGAGCAGGGTGGTGATCGTGCCGCCGCCCGCGTTGAACACGGTGGCCGTCCCGCCGTACAGTTCGAGGGTCGCGGGGACGGCGCCGACGAAAAACAACTGGCCGTCGTAGACGACCAGGTCCTGGCTGGCGGCCGCGCGATAGGCGATCGTACCGCCGTTGATCGTGATCGCGCCGCCGCCCCCGACCACGGTCACGTCGTCGAACAGCACGGCCGCCGGCTGCGCGCTGTTGATGGCGACGTCGTTGACCTCGACGCTCTTGAGGTGCACGGAGCCGCCGCTGATGTTCACGTCGGCTCCCGTGCTGCCGCTGGTGGAATACTCGACCACCAGGGCGTAGTCGGAGCCGGCGAGAGGCTTGCCGCTGGCGTGGATGTGGTACGTAGCGGCACTGCTGCCGTGTGTGAAGGCGGTCGCCAGGTTGATGAGCGGCGAACCGGCGCCCGTGCCCCGGCCGACGCGAAAGACGAGCGTGTTCGAGCTGACGCCGTCATCCTTGATGGCCGGGGCGCGCGGGCGGTATTCCGCGTAGCCCAACGAATTGGTGGGCGCGAGGCCAAATTGGCCGGTAAACGATTGGTCGATATCCACCTGGTCGAGGTCGAGGTTGTCCGCCGTCGCCGGCAGGCCGTAGAGAATCGACACCGCTGAGTTGGCGACGACGATGGTGTCGTTGTTCGCCGGCACGGCTGCGCCCGACCAATTCTTGGCGTTGTTCCACCAATTGCGGCCGGTGGGAGTTTGCACGCTGGCGGCCGTCGCGGTGCCGGCGGCGCTCGACTTGCTGACGCCCAGTGTGTAAGGCGCCGAGACGTCGGCGACGTCGTAGAAGGGCACGCCGGCGACTTTCGAACGCACTAGCACGCGGGAGGTGTTGGCCGGGTCGATGACCGCCTCGACGTCGCGGAACTCGCCCAGCTTCTGGCCGGCCGCGTTGCGAGTCTCGGCGCCGACGGTGCTGGCCCCGATCTCCGCCGCGTTGATCGCGTTGGCGATCGCCGTCGCAATCGTGGAGGTGGCGGTGGTGTCGGACCCGAGCGTCACGGTGAGCGTGGCGTTGCCGATTTTCACGGAGATCGTGTCGGCGGCCGCCCAGGTGCCGCCAAACGTGAGTGAATCGATTTGGGGCACGTCCGCGGCCGAAGCTGCCCATTCCCGCGTGGCGGCGGACGCAATCGCCGGAAACACGGCCAACCAGGCAGTACACGCCACGAATGACAAACGACGAACAGCAAACAACGAATCGCGCATGTTTTCTCCTAACGACTAACGACCAACGACGAATGACAAACGCCTAACTCCCAATTCCAATCCCCGCGTAGTTCACTTCCGCGAGATGGCGAAAGGTAAGGTTGAGGGCCGGCAGGCTAGTAAGCCGAGCCGTGCCGTCCAGGTTGAGATTCATCGGCTCGCTCGACGGCACGAAATCCTCCTGCGTGGAAACGCTCGTGTCGCTTGCGAGCAGCGTGTTCTGCACGCCGAAGCGGAAGAGCTTGGGCGCGCTCTCGAACGGATTGCCGAACTTGGGGGCGGTCTCTCCCATCACCAGGCTGCCGCTCGTCTTGTCGCGCACGAAGCAGTTGAACCCGTTGTTGAGCAGCTTGAGATCGTGGGTTTGCTTCTTGAACAGGATCCGCGTGATGCCCAGGTAGTACGAATAGCCTTGCGTCCGCTGCAGGCGGCCGTTGTCGGTGTGCAGGTACTTGGCCTTGCGGGCGCTCGCGCCGAAAAACGTGCCGTTGTTGGTGGTTTCCTCGTAGCTGTCGTTGAGGGCGATGATCTCGTTGAGCGTGGCGTAGGCCTTCTGGCAGCAGAGGATGGGCAGGTACACCGTCTTGAGATAGGGATCGATGGGCTGTTCGCCCGCGGCGTTCGTGAGCGGGCCGTCCGTGTTCGCGGCCCGGCCGATCTGGTCGAGGCTTTCGACATTTTTGGCCGACTCGATCGGGACCTGGGCCTCCATCCATTCGAGCCAGTACTCGGTCGGCCAGGCGAGCGGGTTCGGCTCGGAGAGCTGGCCTGGGTTGATTCCGTCGGCGGGGCCATAGTTGACGGTGATGTGCCAGCGCGTCGGCAGTTCCTTCGGATCCGGCCGCCGCCAGCCGAAGTTGAGCACGAAGGCATCGAGGTCCGTCGTGCCGGCGTAGCTGTAATTGTCGCCGCGCAGCGGCACCGGGTCTCCGGACACGACGAGTTGGGCCGCGGCCGCCACGGCCACGCCGGCCGCCAGCGGTCCGCCGTCGGTCTGGTCGACCTCGAACACGTCGGTGTACCGCCGCCGCCCCTGGTCGTCTTCCGAGCCAGGCTGTTCGTCGGGCAGGCGCTTGGATGAGACGGTGAGGGGCATACGGGAGTTGCGCGTTGCGAGTTGTGAGGCGCGAGGCGCGAGTGGGTCTTGCCTCCCGTCTCACAACTCGCGCCTCGCGCCTACGCAATGTTAATGACTTCGAGCTTTTGGATGTCGGCCGTGTTCTTGTCGATTTTCGCGAGGGCCTTGGTCTGGGCCTTGGCCTCGGCGAGCTGCTTGCCGGGGATGTCGCCCGCGCCGGCGAGCGCCGTGCGGCGCTCCTGGCGGAACGCCTCGGCGGTACCGGCCTCCTGGCCGAACGCGCCAAAGGCGGCAGGCAGGAAGCCGCCCGCCGGGGCCGGTGTCGGCGTTTGGTTCAGCAACATCGATTCGTTGACCGCCGCGATGATGCGGGCGTCCTCCGCCGGATCATTCTCCGGCGAATGGAACATGCCGGGATACTTTTGCATCGCCGCCATGCCGAAGTTCATGCCCAAGAGCGTGGGCAGGGCAAACATGCTGCCGCCCTGGCCGATGCCGGTCGTGAGTCCCTGGTCCTCTTGCCGCTGCTGGATGCCCGCTGTGATCTTGTCGAACCGCCGCGTGATCGCGGAGTCGAGCTCGTCGACGTTCACCTTGTCAGGCGTGAGTCCATATTCACCGATCAGCAAACTGGAGATCCCGCCCTTCTGCTTCGAGGCGTTGCCATACTGCTGGTAAAACTTCTGGAAGTCGGCGTCGGACATGTCGCCGAGCATCGTGTCGAAGAAGTTGCCCTGCAGTTCGTCCGCGCCGACCGTCTTTATTAGGTCTTTCTTGGCGATGAGGTCCGCCAGGCCAGTGAGTGCGCTGGTGAGCGCCGGGCCCAGCGTCACCACGAGCTCGCGGGCGAGGCCCTTCACAGCCGATTGCAGGTCGAGCAGCGCATCGTTTGCGGCTTCGGCCTTCTGGCCCATCTGTTCGTCGAACGCGAGGCCGAGCTCCCGCGCGCGGTCCATCAAACTCTGGATGCCGTCCGCCCCCTCGAGCAGGAGGTTGCCGATGTCCGCACCGCCGCGGCCGAAGATGCCCATGATGTCGTTCGTGCGGCGGGCTTCGTCGCCCAAACCTTTGATCTTGTCGGCGATCACCAGGAAGGCGCGATCGGGCGAGAGCCGGCGGACGTTCTCGATATTGAGTCCCAGATCTTTGAGGTACTGCGCGGCTGCGCCGCTGCCTAGGTTGCGCTCCATCATTTGCAGCGCCTTGGCGAGTGATTCGAACGAGGCGTTGCTGCGTCCGGCCGCGAAGTCGAGGGCGCTGAGCGCTTCGGTCGAGAGGCCCAGTTTGGCGGCGTGCTTCGTGATCTTGTCCATTTCCTCGGCGGTGGACTTGAGGCCGTGTATCGTGAAGCCGGCGACGAGGCCCGCGCCCAGTCCGGTCATGGTGCCCTTGACAGCGTTGACGCCGGCTGAGAAGAGCTTAAGCTCCGCGCGGGCCTTCGCCATTCCCGAGGCGAAGCCGGCCGTGTTGGCCACGACATTGACGGCCAGGCTTCCGATCGTGGACGTGGACATGGTGCGTCACCTGCTGTGGCGAGCTTCCAGCGCCGCCTGGTGTGCCGCGATCGAGGCGGTGTCGATCCGGAACGACGCGGCGGCCGCTTGAATGTCGAGCTTCGGGATGTAATCGTCCGGTCGCCGGAGTTTCGCGGCGGCCACGAACTTGCGGGCCACCGAGCGTTCAAAGTTGTTGTGCGCGCTGGCGGCGATGGTGCCGGCCTGCCGCCACCCGTCCTCGAGC
>CAYMXT010000127.1:0-12102 GCA_964394415.1 uncultured Planctomycetales bacterium | reverse complement strand
TCCCAGAATTCACCACAGTCCCGGCGCGCCGGGACACAGAGGACACAGAGGAAGTCAGAAGTAAGAAGGGAGAATAAGGAGGCAGCGACCGTTACGGGGCGGCGCGCTGACTGTGAGCTGCCGACTTCGGACCGCTCACTTTCTACGGTCTTCTCTGTGTACTCTGTGTCTCTGTGGTGATCGGTTTTGGCGGATGCGCGTAAAAGGGTGGGTGCCGGGGCGAGCACCTCAAACGACCGGTCCCCGGCACCCGTGCGCAGTTTCAACTCACCACAGAGACACAGAGGGCACAGAGCGGAAGGCACGAAGGCAACGAGGCACGCAGGCACGGAGCTTGTAAACTCCTTCGTCGCTGCGTCGCTTTGTCGCTTCGTCGCTTGCATCTCTGTGTCTCTGTGTCTCTGTGGTTTTCTTACGGTCGACTAGAAGTCGGCCATGACAGCGGTTTCGCTGTCATCGCCGAGGTTCTGCTCGTCGGCCTTCTGGTACGGGCGGACACCCTCGAGCCAGAGCTGCACGTCGGTGGTGTCGTACCAGCCGTCGCCGTTCAGGTCGAGAATCGTCAGCTCGCCCAGGCCCATGGCCCGCAGGTCGGCCAGTGAGATCCGCTCAATCGGACCACCGTTGCTGCCGTCGCCTTCGGGACCGCACAGGCCCTCGCCGTTCTCCCAGAAGTTGCTCTGGATGAACGAGTAGTCGGACTCGTCCGCGAACCCGCTGCCGTCGATGTCGGGGTGATACAGCGGCGTCGCGCACGTGGTGTTCACCGCAAACGCCTGGGCATAGCGGTTGACCCACAGACCGAAGTCGATGATGTCCACGTAGGTGTCGTTGTTCAGGTTGCCCGGCACCAGCGGATCACCGCTCGCGATCGTGAAGTCAACAGCGTAGTTGCCGCCCACCAGGGCGCGCGTCCGCGACAGGGTGTGCAGCAGGTCCTGAGCCGTGATGCAGTCGTACCAGCCCGGCGTCACCGAGAACGAGGTACTACCCGCACCATTGGTGAACGTAATCAACTGGTCCACGGTGTGCTGGAGCGCACCGCCGTTGTAGATCTGGAACCGGATGCAACGGTCCCAGGTCCCGCTGAAGGCGCCTTCGTACTCGACGTTGATCACGAAGTCGCCCGGCAGGGCCACCGTGACCGTCTGCACGCACGTACCCGTGTTGCCGCAGCTATCGACCGCGGTCCACGTGATCGTGATCGGCGAGTCGAGCACGCAGAACGGCTCGTCCAGCGTCTTGCCGTCGCTGCGCACATACGAGCCGACCACGTTCGGATCGCAGTTGTCGCTGACCGTCGCGCTGCCCGGATCGGTGTCGTTGCAGCCGCTCAGGTCGGCGATCAGGTCCAGGTCAGCCGGGCAAGTCACCACTGGATCGGTGTCGTCAATCCGCGTGGCGTACAGCACGGACGCGCTGTTGCCGCACTCGTCCGTCGCCGTCACGGTGATCTCCGCCGTGCAGGTCCCGCTCGTGCTGGCCGACAGCGTCACGTTGGTGCATGTGTCGCTGGCCGTCGTGGCGGCCAGGGCGGCCGCCTCGGCGCTGGCCTCATCCGGGTAGCAGGCGTCGATCATGCCCGCGGTGACCGTCGGCGGATCGGCGTCGATCTTGGTCGCGTACTGCACCGACGCGGAGTTGCCGCACGCGTCCGTCGCCGTCACGGTGATCGTGGCGTCGCAGTCAATCAGCGACGTGCTCACGGCGACGCTCGGGTTCGGGTCGCAGCCGTCGGACACCGTGGTGGCCGCCAGCGCATCCGCTTCCGCCGCCGCCACGGTCGTGTAGCAGCCGCCGATGGAGCCAGCCGTCACGCTGGGCGCATCGGGGTCGATCGTGGCCGTGTAGATGACGGAGCTGCTGTTGCCGCAGTCATCGGTCCCGGTGACCGTGATGGTCGCGACGCAACCGTTGAGCGTGCTGGTGACCGTCAGGTCGACGTTGGCGTCACAGTTGTCGGACGCCGCCGTCGCCGCCAGGGCCGCGGCTTCGGCCTCGGCCAGCGTGTCGTAGCAGGTGTCGATCGAGCCGGCGGTTAGCGTCGGAACCTGATCGTCCACGACCGTGGTGTACGTGACCGACGCGTCGTTGCCGCACTCATCCGCGCCGGTGACCGTGATGGTCGCCTCGCAGCCGTTGAGCGACGTGCTGGCCGACAGGGCGACGCTCAGGTCGCAGTTGTCGGTCGCGGTCGTCGCGGCCAGCGCGTCCGCTTCGGCCGCCGCCACGGAGGTGTAGCAGATGCCGATGGAGCCGGCCGTCAGGACCGGGTCCTGATCGTCCACGACCGTCGTGTACGTGATCGACGCGCTCTTACCGCAATCGTCCGTACCAGTGACCGTGATGGTCGCGTCGCAGCCGTTGAGCGACGTGCTGGCCGTCAAGTCAACGCTGGCGTCGCAGTTGTCGGTCGCGGTCGTCGCGGCGATCGCGGCGGCCTCGGCGAGGGCCACGGAGGTGTAGCAGCCGCCGATCGAGCCGGCGGTGAGCACCGGCGGATCGGGATCGATCGTCGCCGTGTACCCCACCGTGCCGGTGTTGCCGCAATCGTCGGTACCGGTGACCGTGATGTCCGCCGTGCAGCCGTTGAGCGTGCTGCTGACGGACAGATCCACGTTCTGGTCGCAGTTGTCTGACGCAGTCGTTGCCGCCAAGGCCGCGGCTTCGGCCTGGGCCTGCGTGTCGTAGCAGGGGTTGATCGACCCGGGGGTCAGCGTCGGCCCGACCAGGTCGAGGCTGACCAGCTCGGTGTCGATCGTGGTCAGGTTGCTGCTGCCCACGTCGTAGACGCCGTCGTCCTCGTCGGTGAGCCGCGTCGGCGGGCTGCCGCCCGACCGCCACGAGACCACGCCGGTGATGCTGCACGCGCTGTCGATCACGTCGAACGTCAGGGTTGCCATGGTGCCGGAGACGGCCCCTTCGTTGGGGTCAGACCCGACCGCGTAGTCGAGCGTCCCGCTGCCGACGATCTCGCTGATCTCGCGGGCCCACGGGGCGGCGGTGGTGGCACTGACGAAGCTGAGCTTGCTGGCGTCGAAGTCGAGCAGGAACTGCCCGCCGACGATCTTCGGGCACGTGGACTGCGGCCCGGAGAGCTGCACGTGGATGACGAGCTGCTCGCCGGCGCTGAGGCACGTGTCGCTGGGGTGGAGCGTCAGGGTCGGGTTGGTGCAATCTTCGACGGTCAGCGTCGCGGTATCACTGGTGGCGCTGCCGCAGTCGTTCGTGGCGACGCAGCGGTAGTCACCCTCATCGCCCGGGTAGATCGGGTTGATGGTGTACGAGCTGCTGGTGGCGCCGCTGATGTTCGTCCACGACCCGGAAACGAACTTCTGCCACTGGTACGTCGGGGCCGGGGACCCGCTGGCGGTCACGCTGAACGTGTGTGATTCGCCAGGCTCCTTGGTGGCGCCAGACGGCTGTGACGTGATGGCTGGGGCCGTACAGGTCGACGTCACATTCCACGTGAAGTTGAACTGACCGCAGGCACTACCCCAACCGTCGCGAATGTAGTACACGTACTGGGTTGAGCCGGTCGTGTTGACCCAGGTGTACGTATATGGCTCGCCGTCCTCGCAGTAGAGCTGTGTCGTGCCTGGGCAGGACCCGCCCCACCTCAGGATGGTCACGCCATCGTAGTAATAACCCTGCTGGGCGAGCACGATCTGGTAGTTGTTCGGAACCGGGTAGTAGAAGAATACGTCCGGACCGTTGGTGTGTCCGTAGCAGGTCGTGTAGTCAGAGCAGAAGCCGCACGTGTTCTGCGACCAACTGCCGCTGGCGCCGTAACTCGATAGGTTGAGGGCGTTCCCGCAGTTGTCGGGGGCGGCGTCGTTGCAGACCGTGAACGGGCACGGGCCGTTGCTGCCGATCCAGGTCCAGCAGACCGCGTTTCGGCGCAGGTAGTTCGAACTGGTGGGGTCGTTATGGTAGTTGGGCGTCGTCATGCACCCGTAGACGATGCGTCCGCTACCGTAGCTTTGGGCGCTCAACACGGCGCCGCCGGCGTTGCCATAGTACCAAACGCACCCGTAGTTGCCGCTTAGGATCGCGTGGGCGAAACTGTTGCCCGTGAAGGTTTGCGTGATGCTGTAGTAGCAGTTCCACGGCGAGCAGTAGTTGTACAACGAAGCGCTACTCGAATTTGCCGGGTAGTTCAGGTACGCGTCGCCGGGAAGGTAGTAGCTGCCGCCGCTGTTGGGGGCGGCATTGATAATCAGGCCGTGCCCGGCGGCGACCCACTGCTCAATCCAGTACTTGTACGTCTGGCCACTGGCCGTTCGGGCCAGGAAGTTTTGCAAGGCCTGCCCGTTGCCATCGCTTCCTTCCAGGAAGATCTGGTTGTGGTTGCTGAGCAGGGTGCATAGCTCAGCGGGCGTATCGATGTCGTCCATGTAGTACTCGGTGACCGTGCCGCTGTACCATTGCAAGTTGTCTCGATCGTAGGTCTGACCCCACGGGTACGAATTCCTGACGTAGGCCGCCGTACCGAACGCCGCCGGCGCGACCAGGGCCGCGACGGCGAGCGTTGCCAGTAGTGTCGTCCGACAGTATCGCATGATATGCTCTCCTGATTCCGCGGGCGTGCCCGCCCGCCAAGACTTTGGTTGTGCGGCCGTGTCCACACGGGCAGGGCCGCCAGGTCCGGCACGGCCGGTCACGGCCGTGTCCCCCGGCCGGGTCTGTCAGCCCCGGCCGGGTCCTTTTCGAATCCTCTTAACTCTCGCGTGTCTGTGTCTTGATCTGTCGCTACTCTCTCGGATCTGCTTCTGCTCTGCGCGTCTTCCTTCGGCACCTCCTTTCGGGGAGCATCGGCCTCCGGCCGGTGCGGTTGCGAATCAGTCCGTGCCGGTCGCGGCTCGGATGCGCTGGCTGGCGCTGCGCGTTCTGAAATCGCCGTCAGCCATCAGCCGTCCGCCGCCGAACGACGGCAGGCCGCCGCGACGGCGCAACCGATTGCCCGCGCGCCAGCGGCGGGCTAGAATGACCGGCGAGGTGCTCCGTGCGTCCTGACGACATCGTCCGCCGACTCCGCCGACAGCCGTTCCAGCCGATCCGGCTGTACTTGTCGGACGGGGCCACGTATGACATCCGGCATCCGGAGCTGGCGCTCGTCAGCCGGTCCGAGATCGTGCTCGCTCTGGAGCCGCTCACCGACGACGTGCCCGAGCGTCTGGCGTACGTTGACCCGATCCACGTCGTCCGCATCGAGCCGCTCAATGGCGCTAAGCGGGGCCGGCGACGGAAGGGCAGGACGAGTTCAGAATAGCGCGTCGCGAAGCGCGCGTCGCGAATGGCCGCCGGTGGCGACGGCATCCGCGGAGGCACACGGGGTTCGCTACGCGCTGTTCGCCATTCGCTGTTCATCTCTGCGTCCTCAGCGCTCTTTGCGGTTGCCTTTCCGCTTCCTTGCGGTCGCGGTTCGGCGCTTCACCGGCAGAGAGCGGGCAGCGGCGCAGCGGGACCCCATACCTCACGGCGGATCGGCCGTGCGGCGCCGTGACCCGGGGGGCCACAGCCGCGCGATTTGCTCAACCGGTCCGGCACTGCGCGGGGTCGCCCAGTGCGGGAGATACGCCGCTCCCAGTCCGTGCTCTGTCGCGAAGATGGGCGGACCCTGAAAGTGCTTGCCGCCGCGCTTCAGCACCCCGCGTGCCAGTGCGAGGCTCAGGCCCGCGCCAGTGACGTGGCCTGGCTTCCCGCCGCTCGTGCGGCGGGGTCTGATCGCGGCTCTTGCGGGTCCGCTTCTTCTCTCTCACTGTGAAAGGCGTAAAAACGCGGCACGGACGGACAAAATTTGTCGGAAAATTCCTGGCGAGGTCAGACGCTGTCGATGGTATACTGGGTGCAGGTCGAAGCGGCCGCGCTCCGCGGCCCCGCAAAGGCAGAGAGGAAGATGGCAGCCTCGGCTACGCAAGACAGCGTCACCCGCTACCTCACGCGCATCCGCGCCGGGGACGCCACCGCCGTCGACGAGCTGATGCCGCTGATTTACGACGAGCTGCGGGCGCTGGCCCGGCGGCTGCTGGCGCAGGAACGGGACGGGTACGCGTTTGACGCGACCTCGCTGGTCCACGAGGTGTTCCTGCGGCTGGTCGACGAGCACACGACGGACATTCAGAGCCGGGGGCACTTTTTGCGCGTGGCGGCGAAGGCCATGCGGCAGCTCCTGATCGACCACGCCCGCGCCCGGCGGGCGGAGAAGCGCGGCGGGGGCCGGGCGCGTGTCGAGTTGAAATCGGGCGACGCCGTGGTCGAGTTTGACGTGGACGACTGGCTGGACCTGGACGAGGCCCTGCACAAGCTGCACGCGCTGGACGAGCGTCAGGCGCAGGTCGTGGAGCTGCACTTTTTCGGCGGGCAGTCGTTTGAGGAGATTGCGGAGCTGTTGGAGGTGTCGAGCAAGACGGTGTCGCGGGAGTGGAAGGCCGCGCGGGCCTGGCTGAGCGCGACGCTGCACCGCGGAGACGTCCTGGGCGACTAAATCACCGTGCGCGATTCGGCGGCGCAGATCCGAGCCGACCGCGCGAGCGGTCGCACGTTTGTCCGCGAGCTGGCGCTCGCGGCTCGGACAGGCGCCGGCCATTCGCGCACGCCCATTTAGCCCGTTGCGAGCGGTGAATCGCCGGGTGGTAGGAACACGTGGGATGAGTAGCCGGCACCAGCAGGCCAAGGAGATTTTTCTCGACGCCAGCGAATTGGAGGGGGTGGCGCGCGAGGAGTACCTGGCCCGCGTCTGCGGCTCCGACGCCGAGTTGCGGGCCGAGGTCGATTTCCTGCTCCTGGGCCACGAGCGTCCGAGAATGCTCGTCGATGAGCCGCTGCTGCGCTCGCCGCGGCTGACGCCCTTCCTGGCGGCGGCGGCGGAGGCGGAGAAGCTGCCGGAGCGCATCGGCAAGTACCGGATTCTAGGGCGGGTCGGCGAGGGCGGGATGGGGGTGGTGTTCGAGGCGGAGCAGGGCAACCCCAAGCGGCGGGTGGTGCTGAAGATGGTCCGGCCGGGGTTCTTTTCGCCCCGGATGCAGCGGCGGCTAGAGCGTGAGGTGCAAATCCTCGCACGTTTGCAGCACCCGGGCATCGAGCAGGTGTTCGAAGCGGATAGCGTCGATTTTCCGCACGGGCGGGTGCCCTACTTTGTGGCCGAGTTCATCGACGGGCTGACGCTGACGGAGTACGCGCGCGAGAACCACCTGAGCACGGTGGCGAAGCTCGAGTTGCTCGCCAAGATCTGCGACGCGGTGCAGTTCGCACATCAGAACCTCGTCATTCACCGCGACCTGAAGCCCGGCAACATCCTGGTGGACACCCAGGGGCAGCCGAAGGTCGTCGACTTCGGCCTGGCGCGGGCGCTGGATGCGGAGAGCAGTGAGTGGACCCAGGTCTCCGCCAGCGGACAGGTGGTCGGTACGCTGCCCTACATCAGCCCGGAGCAGCTCGAGGACGATGGTCCGCCGCCGGACACGCGGGCCGACGTGTACGCCCTCGGCGTGATCCTGTTCGAATTGCTGTCGGGGCAGTTGCCGTACGATCTGGCGGGCAAGTCCGCGGCCAACGCGGCCCGCCTGATCCGCGACCATGCCCCGCGCAACCTGGGGGCCTTGGACCGCGCCCTGCGCGGGGACGTTACAACGATCGTCCAAAAGGCGCTGGCGCGCGAGCCGGCCGACCGCTACCGCAGCGCCGGCGAGCTGGCCGAGGACCTGCGACGCTACCTGCGGCACGAGCCGATTCTTGCACGGCGGGCCAGCACGCCGTACGTCGTGCGCAAGCTGATCCTGCGGCACAGGCTGCCGGCGGCGCTGCTGGCCGCGCTGTTCCTGGTGATGAACGTGGGCGGCGTGACGGTGACCCTGCTCTACTTCCGCGCCCAACGGGAGTCGCAGACCGCGCGGCGGACGGCGGCGTTTCTGAAGGATACCTTCAATCTGATACACACGGACCAGGGCGGACCGGTAATTTCGATTCGCGCGGTCCTGGACGACGCCGCGCAGCGCATCGACGCGACGCTGGCGCGCTCGCCGGAGGTCGCGGGCGAGCTGCGGGAGATGGTGGCCCGCGGGTACTACAGCGTCGAAGCGTATGACGAGTCGCTGCACCAGTACAAGGACGCCCTGGCGGCCACGATCCAGGTCTTCGGTCGCGAACACCTGAACACGGCCCACCTCTACCGGCAGTTGGGCGACGTGTGCTACACGACTCTGCGGAACGACGAGGCGGAGCGCTGGTACCGGGAGGCGTTGCGCATCTATCGCGGGGTGCGCAGCCCGAAAGGCGGCTGGACGGGTGAGGTGCTCGGGCAGTTGGGCGCGCTCGCCGTCCGGCGCGGCGACTTGACGGCCTCCGCAGCGCTCCTGGAAGAGGCGTACGCGGTGATGTGCCAATACCACGGCGAAGACGCGTACGGGACGACGGGCACCGCGATTCGCCTGGCACGGCTGCGCACGGCCCAGGGTTGCCTGGACGAAGCGGATCAGCTCATCAACCGCGCCATCGCGGTGCTGCGGGCGGACGACCACCCGAACGACAACACTATGACGCAGGCGCTGAACACGCTGGCCAACGTGCGGCTGGCCCAAGGACGGGTCGCGGAGGCGGTCGCCCTGCTGCGCGAAGTGCTGGACGCGTACCGCGCGAAGTTCGGCGACGGAAGCGCGTGGGTGCTGCAACAGTCCGTCGTGCTCGCCGAAGCGCTCCAAACGGCGAAGGAACTCAGCGCAGCCGAGGCTGTCTTGCTGACCGTGCACGAGTCGCTCACGCGCCGCGCGCCCCCGGACGCCGCCGGTATGCAACAGGTCGCACTAGCCCTGGGCGAGTTGTACGAAGCCTGGGACAAGCAAGCAGAAGCGGCCGCCTGGCGGGCCCGCGCGGAGGAGGTGCCGGAGCCGGTTCGGCCGGCAACTACCGCGCCCGCCGCGGCTCAGACCGGCGCTTGAAGCCCCCTTCCCCGGCCACTCCACTCTCCGCCGGCTCCGCGCTGGCACAAATCACGCGGGTGGGACATACTGTGTTCGCGGGGCCCCGCAGACGCGGCTTCAAGGCGACCCTCGACATGACGGAACCGCAACCGAACATCCGTAACGTCGCGATCATCGCGCACGTGGACCACGGTAAGACCACGCTGGTCGATCAGCTCCTGCGCCAGAGCGGCCAGTTCCGCGCCGGGCAGCTCAAGGGCGAACGCATCCTCGATTCCAACGACCTCGAACGCGAGCGCGGCATCACCATCCTGGCCAAGAACATCGCCATCACCTACCACGACACCAAGATCAACCTGATCGACACGCCCGGACACGCCGATTTCGGCGGCGAGGTCGAACGCGTGCTGAAGATGGCCGACGGCTGCCTGCTGCTGGTCGACGCCTTCGAAGGCCCGATGCCGCAGACGACGTTCGTGTTGCGCAAGGCGTTGGAATACGGCCTGCGGCCCATCGTCGTCATCAACAAGATCGACCGGCCCGGCGCGCGGCCGCGCGACGTGCATGACGAGGTGCTCGACCTGTTCATCGAGCTCGGCGTCGAGGAAAGCCGGCTCGACTTTCCGACGGTCTATTCTTCCGCCACGGAAGGCTACGCAACACTCGATCCGGCCCACAGGACGGGTGACGTGCGCGCACTCTTCGACGCGATCGTCGCGCACGTGCCTCCGCCGCGGGGCGACCCGGCCGTGGCGCTCCAGTTGCTCATCACGACGCTCGACTACAGCGACTACGTGGGCCGCATCGGAATCGGGCGGGTGTTCAATGGCACGGTCCATTCCGGCCGCACCGTCGCCGTGCTGCATCGCGACGGCTCGCGCCAGGATGAACGCATCGGCGAGCTGCACGTTTTCGACGGGCTGGGCCGACGGCAAGTGGACGCGGTCTCCGCCGGTGACATCTGCGCGGTCGTCGGGCTGGCCTCGGTGGACATCGGCAACACGCTGGCCGACCCGGCCGATCCGCAGCCCCTGCCGGTGATTGCCATCGATGAGCCGACGTTGCACATGACCTTCCGCGTGAACGACTCGCCGTTCGCCGGCCGCGCCGGCAAGTTCCTCACCAGCCGTCACATCTGGGACCGGCTGATGCGTGAGAAACAGCACAACGTCGCGTTGCACGTCGCGCCGGGCCATACACCCGAGGAATTCCACGTTTCCGGCCGCGGGCTGCTGCACCTGTCCGTGCTGGTCGAAAACCTGCGCCGCGAGGGCTACGAGCTGGCCGTCGGCAAACCGCGGGTGATCTACCGCGAACTGGACGGCAAGAAGACCGAGCCCATCGAGCTGTGCGTCGTTGATGTGCCCACCGAGCATGTCGGCCCCGTCATGGAGCACCTCGGCAATCGCCGCGGGGTCTGCCGGAAAATGGAGACCGGTGGCACGCGCAGCTATATGGAGTTCCTGGTCCCGTCGCGCGGCCTGATCGGAATGCGCACGCGGCTGCTGAACGCGACCAACGGCACAGTCATCATGCATCACAGCTTCTACGAGTACGAGTTCCTGCGCGGGGCGATTCCCGGCCGGGCCAATGGCGTGCTGATCGCCAGCGAGGGCGGCCAGGTGACGGCGTATGCACTCGACCAACTCAAAGACCGCGGCGAGTTTTTCGTGGGGCCCACCGAGCAGGTCTACGACGGCCAGATCGTCGGTGAGCATTGCCGCGACAGTGACAGTGTGGTCAATGTCTGCCGCGGCAAGAAGCTCACGAACATCCGCGCGGCGTCGGCCGACAAGACCGTGGTCCTGCGGCCACCCCGGCGCCTGACCCTCGAGCTGGCCCTCGAGTTCATCGAGGCCGACGAGCTGGTCGAGGTAACGCCGGAGGCCATCCGGCTGCGCAAGCGCTACCTCAAGGAGGTGGACCGCAAGCGCGCCAGTCGGACGACCCAGTAATGCGCGACGCGGGGCTTACGGGCACGCTTGGCCGATCGCCGCCACAAACGGGTTGATGTCGTTGAAGTCGATCACGCCGCTGGCGTCGACGTCGCAATTCGCGAAGCTACAGGGCGTGGCGCCGCCGAGCGCGGCGACAAACGGGTTAATGTCGTCGAAATCAATGTCGCCGTCGCAATCACAGTCGCCCCGACAGATGCTCTCTCCAACGGTGACTGTGAAGCTCGCGGCATCCAGGTTGACGGTCGCCTGCGCGACGGTTGAAAACGCCGGTGGCGTGTTCACTTGCGTGAGCACGTTCGCCACGGCGTTCTGAAGCCGGTACGTGTAGGTTCCGAGCGTGCTCGGTGCGGGGAACGAGCCGGACAGGATCACCTGCGAGCCGGACTGGCCGATGCCCCCCTCCACGATCGGATCGGTTCCCATCGACGAGCCGGCGACGCCGAACGTGTTCTGGGCACCACCGAGCTGCTTGAGAATCTTCTCGCCCGCCGTGCCGCGTTGCACGCCGATGTATCCAGAGGGCGCGCCGCCCTCGCCGGGGTTGCTGATGCCAGCGGGGCGGTTGAACCCGGACATGGCGGCCGGGATCGAGCCGGCGTTGCCCGGCGGCAGGTCGAACTTCGCCGGGTTGTTCGCATCGTGGACCAGGTCGCCAGCGATCAGCGCCAAGCCGTAGTTGTCGCCGGTGGAAACGGTCAGGCTGACCGTCCAGTCGATCGACGTGCCGGGCGCCACGGTCTGGCCGGCCTTGGACGAGCTCAGTGTCACGGTCACCGTCCCGGTGGCCAGCGCGGCCGAAGTGACCAGTCCAACCAGGAAAGTCGCAGCTTGCTTAGTCATCGCTTCACCTCCGCCTTATTCTACCGGGCCGGTCATCCGCGGCGTAAAGTAATTGAAGTCCGCGATGTCCACGTCCTGGTCGTTGTCGTTATCAAACACCATGCCCATCCATTTTAACCCGCCGCCGCTGCCGGAATAGGCCCGCTGCATGAACGCGAAGTCCAGCAGGTCCTCGTCGTCGTCCCCGTCGGCGTCGGAGCCGTTGAACTTGTTGAGCACGACGGCCTCGCAGGCGTCGAAGTAGATGCGGCCGGTCAGCGCCGTGCCGCGCTCGATGATATCCACGTAGCGGGTGATGGCGTTCGAGCCGGCCGGCATCGTGTAGTCGATGTACAGCGGCAGCCAGACGTTGTTGGGGTCACTCGCGTCCACGGTGTTGGTCGCGC
>CAYMXT010000126.1:0-12338 GCA_964394415.1 uncultured Planctomycetales bacterium | reverse complement strand
CTCCGGCCCGTGCGAAGCCCGGCGCGCCGGGACACGGGCCGGAGGCCCATGCTCCACAGACGATGCGCTTGTTGTGAGGCAATACACTGAGTCAACGTGCGCGAATGGGCGGCGTCTGTCCGAGCCGCGCGCGCAAACTTGCGGACATACCTGCGACCGCTCGCGCGGTCGGCTCGGACCTGCGCCGCCGAATCGCGCACGGTGATTTAGAAGCGCACCGTCTCGAGCGTTCCCTGCACGATGCGACCGGCGTCCGGCAGGTAGGTTAATTCGTTCTGGAAGTAGGGGATGACCGTGTCGTAGCCGGTGACGCGCTTCACCGGGGCTTCGAGGTACATGAGGCTGTCCTCGACGAGGCGGGCCACGATTTCGCCGCCGAAGCCGCAGTGGCGGGGGGCCTCGTGTACGATCACGGCCCGGCCCGTCTTGCGGACCGACTCATTGACGAGCGCTGCATCGAACGGGGCGATGCTCAGCAGATCGATCACTTCCGCGTCGATGTCATGCTCGTCCTCAAGCTCCTCGGCGGCTTCGAGCGTCGTGCGGAGCGTGGCCCCGTACGAGATGATGGTCACGTCGCGGCCGCGGCGGGCGAGCACGCCCTTCCCGAGGGGCAGCGTCTCCGGCTCATCGGGGACTTCCTCGCGGATTGCCCGGTACATCGCTTTGGGCTCGAAGAAGATGACCGGGTCGGGATCCAGAATGGCCGCGCGCAGCAGCGCCCGGGCGTTGCGCGGCCCCGACGGGATCACGACTTTCAGGCCGGGCAAGTGGGCGTAGGTGGCTTCGGGGGCCTCGCTATGGTGCTCGATGGCCCGGATGCCGCCGCCGTACGGCATGCGGATCACCATGGGGCAGGTGTACCGGCCGCGTGTGCGATTGCGAAATCGGCGGGCGTGGTTCTCGATCTGGTGAAACGCCTGGAACGAAAAACCGTCGAATTGAAGCTCGCAAACCGGCAGGAAACCGGTGAACGCCAGGCCGATGCCGGCGCCGATGATCGCCGCTTCCGCGAGCGGCGTGTCGATGCAACGATCGGGGCCGAACTCCTTCAGCAAACCCTCGGTTACGCGAAAGACGCCTTCGTCCTGGCCGACGTCCTGGCCGAGGACGAGTACGTGTGGGTCCGTGCGCATGGCCTCGGCCAGCGCCAGGTTTAACGCCTTTACCATTGTCAACTGGGCCATGCTGATCGCATCCGCTTAAGATTCACCACAGAGACACAGAGAACACAGAGGTACACAAAGAAGAAGAGGGAGAGTCTTCAGTCGCTTTGTCCTGTGCCGGCGCTCGGCTAGCCACGGGCCGTCAGTACACCATTCTCACAATCCCGTCGCGCAGTTGCGCGGTATTGAAGTTGATGAGCAGGCCCTTGCGAATCCCGCTCAGTCTCAGGTACGTCAGAAGCTGCGCCTTGTGGACGGCCAACAGCATGTCCACTGCTTTCAACTCCAGGATCAGTGTGCCCTCGACGATCACGTCGATCCGGTAGCCGCAATCCAACGCAATTCCCTTGTACGTGACCGGGAGCGGAACTTGTCGCTCGTGAGGAATGCCGGCTTGGGCCAGTTCGTGGCTCAAACACACCTCGTAAGCCGATTCGAGCAAACCCGGGCCAAGATGCCGATGAACCTCAATCGCCGCCCCGATCACCCCGGCGGAAAGCGGGTCGCGCTCTGTCTCAGGGCCACGCTCTTGGCCGTGTGGCATCCCCTGTCTCCTTTCTCTGTCTTCTCTGTGTTCCTCTGTGTTCTCTGTGTCTCTGTGGTTATCTTCTGTGCTGAGCGAGCGGCGGCGGTTCAACGGGCGCTTTCTTACTGTCCAGGTACGCCCGCAACTCGGCTTGCTGCGCCCGCAGCTCCGGCGTCATTTCGGCGTAGACGTGTTTGAAGAAGGCCAATGGGTCGAACTTGTACGCTTCGTACGTCCGCACCGCCGTGTCGAGTTCCGCCGCGATCTCCTCATCGATGACGCGCTCGATCTTTTCGTCCAGCAGCCCCTTCTTCTGGAGGTAAGTGCGGAAGCGGGGCAGCGGATCACGCGGCTCCCACTCCTTGACTTCCGCGTCGGTGCGGTACTTCTTCGGATCGTCCGCGGTCGTGTGCATGCTCAGCCGATACGTCACGGCCTCGATCAGCGTCGGTCCGCCGCCCGTGCGGGCTTTTTCGACCGCTTCGCGCGTCGCGACGATCATCGCCAGGATGTCGTTGCCGTCGACCTGGAGCGCATCGAAGCCGTACGCAAGCGCTTTCTGCGCAATGGTCTGGGACTTCGTCTGACAATGCCGCGGGATCGAGATCGCCCAGTGGTTGTTCTGGACGACCATGATGAACGGCAGGTTGTACACGCCGGCGAAATTCATGGCCTCGTGGAAGTCGCCTTCGGACGTGGCCCCGTCGCCGCAGAAGACCTCTGCGACCTGGCCTTTCCCACGCAGCTTGCAGCCCCAAGCGATGCCCATCCCATATTGGCACTGCGATGCGATCGGCACGCACGTGGGCAGGTCGTTCACGTCCGCCGGAATCTCGTTGCCGGCCTCGTAGCCGCCCCAGAACTTCATCCAGGTGTGCATCGGCCAACCGCGCCACAAGAGCGCCGCGGTTTCGCGGAAGGCGGGCACGAACCAGTCGTCTTTGTTCAGGGCATACGCCGCCCCGAGCGACGCCGCCTCCTGCCCCTTGCTCGGTCCGTACGTGCCCATGCGGCCCTGGCGTTGGAGCATGAGGCAGCGTTCGTCCAGCCGGCGGGAGGCGAGCACGGTCTTATAGAGCCGGCGCAGGTCGGAATCCTGGACCTGCGGCTCCAGGTTTTTGTCGAGCTGGCCGTCCGGCGTGAGCACGGACAGCGACTCGACGCGACAGGAAATCGGCACGCTTTCACGTGGCACGGGCAATCCTCGTTTCTGACGCTGCGGGTGGCCCGAGCGAAGGGCTTCGGTCGGACATCGATTCTAGTCCCGCCGGCGGGATGTGCCAACAATCAGCGGGCGTGGGCTTTCATCGCACGTGCGGATGGGCTAAGCTACACGGTTGAGAGATCATCAGGCGGCATGCCTCGGGTGGCGCACAAGCTGCGGCGGTCGCACACGCGGACTGCGGTTCGCGACGGCGGGTCAATACATGCCACGCTCGTGCTACCCGTTGCGGTGGAGCACGCGCCATGATCGCACGCATCGCAGTGGTGGGTATCGGTCTGTTGATGGCAGGCTTCGTGCTGGCCGGCGCGGGGCCGGACGCGGTTCACGGGTCGCGGAGTGTTGGCGACGCGTCGGCGCCCAACCGCACGTGGCCTTGCCCACCGGACGCCCTGTTCGCTCAGCCGGCGGAAGGCTGTGACGAGCCCTCCTGGTCCGCGTACGCGAGCGCCGTCGGACTGGATTTCACGTATCTGTGCCAGGAGAACTTCGACGACTACGGCGAGCTCTGCGGGCTGCACTGGTGGGGCCTGGCGCTGCGCTGGAACAGCGGATGGACGGCGGGCGATCCGGCCGCCCTGGTTTTTGACATCGTCTTCTATGCCGATGCGGGCGGCGCCCCGGGCGCGGCGGTTTGTTCGTACTTCGGGGTTACGCCCACGTTTTCCTACCGCGAGACCTGCTTCGATGAGTACGACGTGTACTATTTCGAAGCCCCGGTCCTGAATCCGTGTTGCGTGGGGAATGGCCCCGGGTGGGTTTCCGTCCAGAGCCGGCAGGCGCCGCCGAACTACGACCTGTTTCTTTGGGTCACGAGCGAATTCGGTGATTCCTATGCGCTCCAGAATGGCGGCAACCTCGGCACCGATCTCGGCTTCTGCCTGACCGGGCTCTACATCCCGGCCTGGGGTGCTTGCGGTGCGGATGCCACCAGCGCATGCGCGGAAAGCGTGGAACGACTCGACTGCCGCGCGTCCGGCGGGCGCTTCGCGGCCGACACGCTCTGTGCCGATCTTCAGCCGCCGTGCGGCCAGTTCCCCGGCGCTTGCTGCTACGACAACGCCGTCTGCACGCTGGTGACCGCGGCGCTGTGCGGCGTGCTCCTGGGCGACGCCGACTGCGACGGGGACGTCGACTTCGCGGACATCGACCCGTTTGTCGCGGCCCTGTCCGGCGGCGACCCGTGTAACGCGGGCGCCTGTGATTGCGACCAGGACGGCGACGTGGACTTCGACGACGTCGACCTGTTCGTCTGCTTCATCCAACAGCAATGCCCCCCGATCAATGGCCACTGGCTCGGCGGCGGGTCGCTCTGCGCGGAATGCCCGTGCATCGTCCCGTGCCCGCCGGGCAGCACGCTTGAGAATGAGCCCTGCTACACAAACGCGAATGGCGGCTGCGGCAGTTCCCCGTACCTGTGGGGCTGGATCAACTGCGGCGAGACGATTTGCGGGACGAGCTTCCTTGATGGCGCGGACCGCGACACCGACTGGTTCCGGATCGACACGGGCGCGACCTACGTCTTCACGCTGACCGCCGCGGCCGAGTTTGACCTGCAACTGCTCTTTCTGAGGGACGACGGCGCGGATTGCGAGAACTACCAGTACTGGTACGTCTGGGTCGCCCAGTGTGACCTCGCGACGCTTAGCACCGACTGCTTCCCGCCGAGCAGCTTCTACGTCTGGGTCGGCCCGCAATTCACGGGCGCCTTCCCCTGCGCTGACGGCGACTTGCAGTACTGGGTCCACCTGGATTGCCTCTGGTGCTTCCTGCCGCTGGGCGCTTGCTGCAAGGGCGGGCTCTGTTATTCCGATTATTGCGAGTCGGACTGCCTGGCGATCAACGGCACCTGGCTGGGTGACGGTACCGATTGTGACTCGAACCCCTGTCCGCCGGGGCTGCCGGGCGAGCGTTGCGAAACCGCCATCGTTATCGCCGCGACATTGCCGTTCGACGCCGACGGCGACACGTGCCCGTTCATGGACGAATATGACGAGGTATGCCCTTACAGCGGCTCGACCGCGCCGGAAGTCGTGTACAAGTTCACGCCGGTGGAGGACGTGTTCGTCCAGATCACGCTCGAATACGACAACACCTGCTACGACACGAAACTCTACGTGTACGCGGGCACATGCACCGGCGACCCGCTCGCGTGCAACGATGACTGTGGTTCCACGGCGTGTTTGCCGTGGCCTTATGTGTCGCACATCCCGGAGGTGTTCCTGCCTGGAGGAGTTGACTATTTCATCGTTGTCGACGGCTACGCCGACGAATGCGGCACGTACCACATCGGCATGTGGGAGGTATTTCCCTGCACACTCGATTGTACGCCCGGTGCGGTGCCTGAGCAGGAACCGTGTGGCAGCGACACGAACAACGGCTGTAGCTTGGGAAACCCGACGTTTGAGCCACTGGACTGCGGCACAACGGTTTGCGGCACGGCGTGGTTTGACGGCAATGCCCGCGACACCGACTGGTACGAGCTGGTACTGACCGAGCCGGCGACGGTCACCGTCACCGGCGTGGCCGAGTTCCGGGCGATCTTCGGGTGGCTCGAACAGATCATCCCCGGCGTCCCGGGGTGCGAAAACGTCACCGGGTACTTCATCCAGTACGTGCAGGTCGACCCGTGCGTCGAAGGCGTCTTCACGACCGAGTGCCGGGCGCCCGGAACGTACTACATCTGGATCGGCCCGCAGTGGTGGGATCCAATCGGCTGCGGCGTGCTCCATGAGTATGTTCTGACGATCACATGCGCGCCGTGTGCAGCACCGCCCGGGCCTGACCGCGTCACAACGGCCTGGGACCATGCTCCGCGCACGATAATTTCGGGCGGTTCCGCCCGTTGATTCTGCTACACTGAGCGCAGCGGCAAAGCAGTAGGCTGGGCGAAACACGCGCAGCGTGTGCAGCCCAGCGTCGCCTGGAGGAGAGCATCGATGGGCGCACCGGTTCTTGCGGGCTCACGCGGCGTCGGGGTCGTAGGCTTGTTCTTGCTGCTGGCGGTAGCGGCTTTCGCCGCACCAACGCCGCGCAACTACCTGATCGTCACGGCGGACGTCTTCAGCGGCAGCGCGCCGCTCACACAGTTCATCGCCGGTCGGGCAGCCCTGGGGTTCGACGTGACGGTCTACCCGGTTGCCGCGGGCACACCGAAGGAGACGATCAAGGCGTACATCGCGGCGCTGTGGGGCACACCGGCAGCGCCAGAGTTCATCCTCCTCGTCGGCGACACGCCCGCGGTCCCGCATTGGACCGGCGGCGGCTCGAAACACGCCCCGACGGACCTGCCCTATGCCTGTATGGACGCCGGCGACGACTGGCACCCGGACATCGCGATCGGCCGCTTCTCTGTCGCGAATGAGGCCCAGCTTCAGGCGATCGTGGACAAGACGCTCCTGGTGGAGTCCGGCAACTTCAGCGACCCCGAATACGTGACCCGCGGCGCGTTCCTGGCGACGAACGACGCGAGCGCGCTGGCCGAACAGACGCACGACTGGGTCATCACGAACTACTTCGAGCCGCGCGACTACGCGCCAACTCGCATCTACGCGGCCCTGGGCGGCGGCACGCCGGAGGTCACCAACGCCATCAACGCCGGCAGCCTGTTCGTCGTGTATTTCGGCCATAGCAGCTCCGGCGGGTGGTTTAACCCCGGGTTCAGCCAGGGCAACATCAACGCGCTGTCCAACGCGGGTTTGTATGGCCTGGCCTTCGGCTTCTCCTGCAACACCGCGAACTACACGCTCGACGAGTGCTTCGCCGAGACCTGGATTCGCGCCGCTAACAAGGGGACCGCGGCGTACATCTCCGCGTCCACCTACATCTACTACGGCGGCGACGAGTGGGAATCGTCGCGCCGCCTGGAGAAGTACTTCTTCACCTCGTTCTTCGTGGACGACATCTGGGAAATCGGTCCCGCGTGGCAGGCGGGCCTGTATCGCTTGCTCGCCGACCCGGATTTCAACGACGATTACAAGCGCAACATGTTCGAGATGTTCCTCGTCCTGGGCGACCCGGCGTTGCGTCTGCCACAGCCGTGGGGGCTCACCCTCGCCGTCGCTCCGCCATCGCAGAATGTGTGCTCGCCGCCTGACGACCAGGCGGTCTACAACGTGTGGGTTGATCCGCTGGGCGGGTTCGATGAAACCGTCGCACTCAGCGCCACCGGCCTGCCGCCCGGCGCCGCGGCCGACTTCAGTCCTGCCAGCGGCGTGCCGCCGTTCGCCGCGACGTTGACCGTGAGTGGCCTTCTCAACTCGCCGCCGGGTTCGTACACGCTGTCGATTACGGGCACGGGCGCGACGGCGCAAAAGTCCATCCCCGCCGGGCTGAACGTCTCGGCCGCCAGCCCCGCCCCCGTGACGCTGCTCAGCCCGCCGGATGGTGCCACGGGAATCCTCCGCACCCCGCTGCTGACGTGGGAAGCCGCTACGAACGCCCTGTCGTACGACCTGGAAATCGCCACGGAACCCGGCTTCGCGAACCCGGTCTACACGGCGAGTAGCCTGACCGAGTCGCACACCGTCGCGGTCTTCCTGGAGCCGCTGACCCAGTACTACTGGCACGTGCGCGGCGTTAACGACTGCGGCGCCGGCGCGTTTTCGACGCCGTTCAGCTTCACCACGCTTCAGCAGTCCGACTATTTCACCCAGCTCTTCCCCGGCGGCGGTAACAGCGTCGATCTCGACAACCTGACGCTCGCGTTTCTGCCGGACGGCTCGTACGACTACTACACGATGTGCGCCGTCGGAATCACGGCGCTGCCGACCGACCCGACGGGGGGAACCGTTCTGACGCTCACGGACGATTCCAATGTCGCCGTGCAATTGACGACCGCGGTGCTGCTGTACGGCGTCAGCCACACAACGCTCTACGTCGGCAGCAACGGCTTCATCACTTTCGGCGGCGGCGATAACACGTACACCGAAACCTATGAGGCCCATTTCAGCCGCCCGCGCGTGGCGGCGCTCTTCGACGACCTCAATCCGGGGACCGGCGGCACCGTAAGCTGGAAGGAGCTCAGCGACCGCGCCGTCGTGACCTGGCTGAACGTGCCCGAGTACGGCACGACGAATAGCAACACCTTCCAAATCGAGCTCTTCCACGACGGCGAGATTCACATCAACTACCTCGCCATCGCGGTCACCGATGCCCTGGCGGGTCTGTCGGCGGGCAACGGCGTGCCCGGCGATCTACTCGAAACCGACCTCTCCGCCGCGCCGGCCTGTTTGTGGGCCGACTTCGCCGTGCGGGCGACACCCGCGACGCTGAGCGCGTGCGCTCCCGCCGACGCCGTCTACACCGTCTTCGTGGACCAGAACCTCGGCTACGCCGATCCGGTCACCCTCAGCGCCCAGGGCCACCCGGCGGGCACGAACGTCGCTTTCAGCGCGAACAGTCTGCCGCCGCCGTACACCAGCATCATGACAATCACCAACACGGGCGCTGCCGCGCCGGGTGACTACACGATCGTGGTCACCGGCGTTTCGCCGGACTACCAGCGCACCGTCACGGTCAGCCTCAATCTCGCCACGTCGATTCCGCCGGCGGTCCAGCCGCTGAGTCCGCCGGATGGTGCGACCGACGTCGATCGCCAGCCGACCCTGACCTGGGAGCCAGCGGCGCAGGTGGCCGCGTATGACCTGGAAATCGCCGAGGATGAAGCGTTCACGGTCATTCGCTACGCCGCGACGGTGAACCAGACCAGCCATCAGGTTGCCACGAGTCTCGACCTGGGTCGGCTCTACTTCTGGCACGTTCGCGGGCTGAACGCCTGCGGCAACGGTCCCCACGGGCCCGCGTTCTCCTTCACGACTGTCGATCTGCCGGAGTACTTCACCGAGCTGTTCGTGCCCCCCGACGACGGCTTCGACCTGGACAACCTGAGCCTGACGTTCACACCCGTCGGCGGGGCGGATTTCTACGCCCTGTGCGGCGAGCCCATTACCGCTTTGCCCACCGATCCGACCGGCGGGAACACGCTCACGCTGCCGGACGATGGCAACGTCCAGGTGACGCCCAGCGCGTCCGTAGCGCTCTGCGGCGTTTCCTACAGCACGTTCTTCGTGAACAGTAACGGGAATATCACGTTCGACGCCGGCGACAACACCTACAACGAGTCGCTGGCGGCGCATTTCAGCCGCCCGCGCATTGCCGCGTTATACGACGATCTCAACCCCGCCACCGGCGGCAGCGTCAGTTACAAGGAGGTTCCCGGCGGCATCGCCGTGACGTGGCTGAACATCCCCGAGTACGGCACGAGCAACACCAACACGTTCCAGATCGAGATGTTCTTCGATGGGACGTTGCGCGTCTCGTGGCTTCAGATCGCGGTCAACGACGGCCTGGCCGGTCTGTCCCGCGGCACCGGTCAGCCCGGCGATTTCCAGGAGTCCGACCTCTCCGCCGCGCGCCCGTGCGTCAACCCCGGCGACCTGGATTGTGACGGCGACGTGGACTTTGACGACATCAATCCGTTCGTGCTGGCCATGTCCGACCCGGCGGGTTACCACGCCGCGTACCCGGATTGCAACATCCTCAACGGCGATTGCGACAACGACGGCGATGTCGATTTTGACGACATCAATGCGTTCGTCGCGTTGCTGGCCGGATAGTGGAGCACAGACCATCGGTCCGTGCCGTGTGAAGCAGAGCGCAGATCGAACGTCGGTGCGACAGGCAGCGGAGCACAGACTGATAGTCTGTGCTCCACGCCTGCGGGCCGGCGCGCCGGACTCGGAGGTGCGGCGCTACGCCTCGTTGGCGGCGCTACGCTGTGCTGCCGGCGCGCTCAATTAACAGCGTTAATCACCTTCCCGGTGCTCTTGTACTCCCGCACGATGCGCACGGTCTCCTCCGCAACCGCCGCCTGGGCCTGGTCGGTTGATGCGCCGATGTGATGCGTGCCGTACAGGTTGGGTAGGTTCGTCAGCGGCGACGTGATCTCCTTCGCGTCGGCCGCTGGCTCGTCTTCGTAAACATCCACCGCCGCGGCGCGGATGCGGCCTTCCTTCAACGCCGCGATCAAGGCCGCCTCGTCCACCACCGACGCCCGGCTCGTGTTGATGAGCGTGGCGTGCTTCTTCATCGTCGTGAGCCGCGCGGCGTTGACCAGGTGTTTGGTATCGCCGGTGCCGGGGACGTGTAGCGTGACGATGTCGGCGTCACGGAAGATCGTGTCGAGGTCGGCTTGCTTGCAGTTGGGGTGACTGAGCGGGTTGTAGTTCGGGATCACGTCATACCACAGCACGTTCATGTCGAACGCCAGCGCGCGCTTGGCGACCTCGACGCCGATGCGCCCCATCCCGACGATCCCAAGCGTGCTGCCCTTCAGTCCGCGGGCCTTGCTGTACTCCTTCTTGTTCCACTTATGCGCGCGGGCGTCGGCGACGTTGTCCGCAATCCGCCGATCCAGGTTCAGCATGTGCCCGAGCACCAGCTCGGCGACTGCGACCGCGTTCATCCCCGGGCAGTTCGCGACCTTGACACCGCGTTCGGTCGCCGCCTTGACGTCGATCGTGTCCACGCCCGACCCCGCGCGGATGACGAACTTGAGCTGCCGGCCAGCCTTGAGGGTGTCGGCGTTGACCTTGGTTGACCGGACGATGAGGGCGGTCGGATCGAACTCGGCGACGCGCTTGGTGAGCGACTCGTCCTTCAACTCCGGCTCGCAGGTCACCTGGTCCGCGAGCTTCTTCAGGGCTTCGATGCCAAACGACTCGAACTTGTCGGCGATGAGGATCTTCATGGGGCGGCTCCGCATGGGACCAACCTGGGAAGGCACGAGCGCGGCCGGCAGCGGTCCAAACCACCAGCCGATCCGAAAGCCCTATTTTAGCTCTCCCGGCCGAATCCGCGAGCGGCGTCAGAACGCGCAGCGCAAGCAAGCGCTGTGCCCGCCGGCGCTTGCTTGCGCTGCGCGTTCTGATGCCTGGGCCAGCCGGCGCGGTTTATCGGTCCGCAGATTTTCGCGTGATTTCCCTACTCCGTTTCGCGCAGGTATTCGATCAATTATGTGGGCGCCGTCGCGGTGCGACCACGACGGCGCGAGAGAAGAGCAGCGATGAAGAACGTCTTGTTTGTCGTGTGCTTCTCGGTCGGCGTAACCCTAATGATATTCAGTGGTTACCTGCCGAGTGCCGCCAGCGCGCGGGGCAGCCGAGTCGCTGCCGGGAGCGATCCCGATAACGTAGCGGCTGTGCTCGCGGTGAGCGATTTCGCCGGCACGGTCACGCGCAAGGCCCCGCCGGTCGAGCCGCCGCCGTATTCGCCTGAACCGGTGGCTCCCGTCGAAGCGTACGACGCCCCGGCTCAATCCCCGGACGCTGGCCAGCGCGGCCACGAAGCGACGGAGCCCGCGCCAACGCAGGTTGACGTAGCGCCCGCAATTGATGCGCCACAGACGCTGGCCGACGCCGCGCGCTCGATGAGCGTTGAGCCGTTGCCGTTGCCCGTGCTCCCGGAAACTCCGGCGGAGTCGCCGGCGGCGGAGGCGACGGTCGTTGCGGACGCCGGAGTCGATCGCGTCGCATGGGGCGGCTGGGACGAAATCGTGCTCGATGGGCGTGGCAGCGTCGGCGAAGGGCTGACGTACCAGTGGCGGCAGACGGCCGGCCCGATCTGGCTGAACATCGCGGATGATCTCGCGGCGGTGACGAGCGCTATCGGACTCGTCAGCGACGAGCGCCCCGGTTGGCGCACGCGCAAGTACCAGTTTGAGCTGCTCGTCACGGATGCACGCGGTCAGGAAGCCACGGACACGGTGCAGTTCCTCGTGAAGACCGCACCGACGATGAGGATCAAGCCCACTGCGGACCGGCACTTCGAGTTTCGCGACGGGTACTGGCTCGGCCATTTCACGTCGTGGGCGACGAACCTGGAATCTTACGAGACGGTGTTTGAGATCGCCGCGGATCGGGACCTGCGGTTCACGAAAGTGACCGGCAGCCCCTGCGAACTCACCGGGGGCAAGAACGAGGCCGGCACGGGGTACTTCTACCAGGTGGTCGTGTACGGCCAGTCCGGCGAGCCGACCTCCTGGGTCGAGTTTCTCGTGGACACCGACGAGCGCATTCCGGGCATCGTGCAGCTCGGCGTGAACTGGGAGGCCCGGTAGCGACCCGCGCGCCGGTAGCGGCCCGCGCCCCGCGCGGCCGCCGCGGATGCGCTTGGCCGCCGGCCAGGCGATGTCGCGCTCGCCCGGCCGACGCGGCCGTGGCACCCCTGTAGCGTCCGACCTCCGTGTCGGACGTAGTTTGCGGCCGAACACCGCGTCGGCCGAGAGGACGTTTGCCATGAGCACGGCGATCTGGTGCATCGGATTCGTGTTGATGTTGGCCAGCTTCACCTTTCTCTTCGGCCAGTCGGACGAAGCCCGCGGCCCGCGCATCAGCGTTGACCCGTGGTGGCCGGAGCGGGACGA
>CAYMXT010000125.1:5739-12390 GCA_964394415.1 uncultured Planctomycetales bacterium | reverse complement strand
GGGCCGATCCCGGGCTTCCCCAACCTCGACGGGCGCAGCTCCTTCGCGCCGCAGGGCAACATCCTCAATCCGAACGGCACCTTGTCCGGGCAGACGGTGCGCCCGTGCCCGCCGGAGAACTTCTCGGCCAACGCCTGCCGCTACGACTTCAACGCCAGCCTGCTGACCGCGGCGGACCTAGTGCTGGTCGCGTCGGGCACGGCGACGCTGCACGTTGCGTATTACCGCAAGCCGATGATCGTGCTGTACGACGCGGGTCGCCTGCTGTCGCTGCCGTACCGCTGGTTGGGGCGGCGGGTTATAAAGACGCTGCACCTGTCGCTGGTGAACATTCTCGCCGGGGCGCGGGTTGTGCCGGAGTTCATGCCCTTCGTGCCTGATGTGGATCCGGTGGTGGCGGTGACCGGCCACCTGCTGAACGACGGCGCTTGGCGCGCGTTGATGGTGAAGCAGTTGGATGCCCTGGTACGACCACTGGAATCGTCCGACGCCAGCCGGAACGTGTGCCGACTCATCGCGGAGATGCTGCGTCGCAATTCGGCGCCGGCGGGGTAACATGCGCCGCCAGATGCTCGCTAGTGCCGGCAAGGAGTCCCCTGCGTGGTGATACCCTACAACCAGCGTACCTGTTATTGCGGCCAGGTCGGCGTCGACCGCCTCGGCCAGACCGTGCTGCTCGTCGGCTGGGTCCACTCGCGCCGCGACCTGGGCGGCATGATCTTCATCGACCTGCGCGACCGCGAAGGGCTGGTGCAGCTCAAGTTCGACCCCGCCGCGAATCAGGCCGCGCACGCCGTCGCGCACAAGGTTCGGCCGGAATACTGCCTCGCCGTGCGCGGCAGGGTGGGTCCGCGCCCGGACGGCCTCGTCAATCCGCACTTGAAGACGGGGGCCATTGAGGTCGCGGTGAGCGAGATCGACGTACTGAGCGAGTCGGAAACGCCGATTTTCTCACTGGCCGACGAGATCGAGACGAACGAGGACACGCGGATGGAATACCGCTTCCTCGATCTGCGTCGCCGGCCGATGCAGCACGCGCTCATTACGCGGCACCGCATTGCCAAGGCGATCCGCGATTACTTCGACGAAAACGGCTTCATCGAGGTCGAGACGCCGTTCTTGACGAAGAGCACCCCGGAGGGTGCCCGCGACTATCTGGTCCCGTCGCGCGTTTATCCGGGGCATTTCTACGCGCTGCCGCAATCGCCGCAGCTCTTCAAGCAACTGCTGATGATGAGCGGGTTCGACCGCTACGTGCAGATCGTGCGCTGCTTCCGGGATGAGGACCTGCGGGCGGACCGCCAGCCGGAGTTCACGCAGCTTGACATGGAGATGTCGTTCGTGCAGCCGGACGACGTGCTGAACATGGTCGAAGGGTGTTTGGTCCGCGTGATGAAGGTTGTCCACGGCGTCGACATTCCGCGGCCCTTCCCGCGCATGACATACGACGAGGCCCTGCGCGACTACGGCATCGACCGGCCCGACACGCGCTACGACCTGCGGATCAAGGACGTCACCGAAATCGCCCGGAAAAGCACGTTCGGCGTATTCGCCGACGCCGCGGCGGCCGGCGGCGTGGTCCGCTGCATTCGCGTGCCCGGCGCGGCCGCGATGACCCGCAAGGAAAGCGATGCGCTCACCGAGGATATGAAGGGCATCGGGGCCGGCGGATTACCGCTCGTCAAAGTCGCAGAGGAAGGCGGCACGGCGGTGCTCCAAACCGGGATCGCCAAGTTCTTCACGCCGGAGGCCACCGCCGAACTGCTGGACGCGACCGGGGCACGGCCGGGCGACATAGTGTTTTTCGCCGCCGGCGCCGTGGCGGACGTGTGCCGCCACCTGGCGTGGCTGCGCGAGACGGTGGCGAAGCGCCGCAACCTGGTCCCAGCCGGAAAGTGGAACTTCCTGTGGGTGGTCGGCTTTCCGATGTTCGAGTTTCACCCCGAGGACGGGCGGCATTACGCCGTTCACCACCCGTTCACCGCGCCGCGCGACGAGGATGTGCCCCGGCTCGCGACCGATCCCGGGCGCTGCCAGGCCAAAGCCTACGACGTCGTGCTCAACGGCATCGAGATCGGCGGCGGGAGCATCCGGATTCACCGGGCCGACGTGCAGGAGCAGGTCTTCCGCATCCTCAACATGAGCCGCGATGAGCAGGAGCTGAAATTCGGCTTTCTGCTCAAGGCCCTGAAGTTCGGCCCGCCGCCACACGGCGGCATCGCGCTGGGTCTCGACCGGATCGTGATGTTGCTCACGGGCATGGCGAGCATTCGCGACGTGCTGGCGTTTCCCAAGACGGCCCGGGCGATGTGCTTGCTCACCCAGGCGCCGAGCCCCGTCGCGCGCGAACAGCTCGACGAGTTGGGTGTTGCGATCGCCGCCCCGGCGCAGCCACCGCGTCCCACAGCTACATAGAGACGAAGGAGTTCCGCATGTCCATTCCCGCACAGCGCCGCACGGTCCGCTTTGGTCTCGCCGCCGGCGTACTCGTGCTAACGGGACTATTGCTCGGCCAGGGTGTGCTGTCGCCGCGGCCGGCCGTCGCCCAAATCCCCGACAGCGGCGCGCAGTTTCAACAGATGATCGCCGAGCTGAAGGACGCCAACCGCAAGCTCGACACCGTCGTAGGGCTGCTGAAGGAAATCCGAGACGCGCCCGCGGGCGAGAAGAAGGACCCAAGCGCCAAGGCCCCCAAACCGTAGGCGGGGCGCAGCGCGCCGCGGCATGTCAGCGCAGACCGACGGACCGAGTGAACGGCTGAACCGTCGGACCGTCAAAGGCGGTTGGATGCTACCTGGGATGGGCCGCGCGGATGCGGGCGAGTTCCTGGGTGGTGCTATAGCCCTCGACGAGCGTGACGAACGCGACGCGTCCGCCGCCGGCCTCGACCGTCGCGCGCCCCACCACGTCACGTCCGGCCCAGTCGCTGCCTTTCACGAGCACGTCCGGCGTGAGCTTGGCGATCAAGGCCGCCGGCGTGGGTTCCTCGAAGAGCACCACGTAATCAACCACGTCCAGTGCGGCCAGCAGGCGGGCGCGGTCGTCCTGGGTGCGGATCGGGCGGTCCTGGCCTTTTTCAAGCGCACGCACCGACGCATCGCTGTTCAGGCCGACGACGAGGATGCTGCCCAGCGCTTTGGCCTGTTCGAGCAGCTCGACATGCCCAGGATGCAGGATATCGAAGCAGCCGTTCGTGAAAACGACGGTTTCGCCGCGCAGGCGCCGGCCGTCGAGTTCGCCCTTCAGCTCGGCGGCGGTGCGGGTCTTGCCGCGGCCGCGGCGGGCGCCATGCTGAAGCTCGTGCCGCACTTCGTCGGCTGAGATCGGCACGCAGCCGAACTTGCTGACCTCCAGGCCGCCCGCGATGTTCGCGAGCACGACGGCCTGCTCAAACGTCGCCCCGGCCGCGACGGCGACGGCGAACATGGCCAGCACGGCGTCGCCCGCGCCGGTGTTGTCGTACACCGCGCGCGGCGTGGTCGGGAAGTGTTGCGCGCGACCGCCGCGGTGGATCAGCCGGGCCCCGTCGCGCCCGAGCGTCACGAGCAAGGCGGTCAGGTTCAACCGTTCGATCATGGCGTCGGCCGCGGCGTCGAGTTCGCCGTTGGCGACGCCCGCCCCGACGGCCAGCTCGAATTCGGCGCGGTTGGGCGTCAGGAGCGTGGCGCCCGCGTACTTTCCCCAGTCCGGCGTGCGGGCCGGATCGACGAACACCGGCTTGTTGTTCCGCCGGGCCGCGGCGATCACCGCCGCACAAACCCCGGGCGACAGCACGCCCTTGGCGTAGTCCTCCAGGCAGGCGACGTCCGTCTGCGGCAGCGCGGCGTCCACCGCGGCGAGCAGGGCGCGCTCGTCGTGGGCGGCGGGCGGGCGAATCACCTCGTCATCCACCCGCAGCATTTGCTGGCGGTGGCGATGTTCGGCGAGACCGACGAGGCGCGTCTTGGTGATCGTGGGGCGGTCGCTGACGCGGATCAACCCGCGGAGGTCGCAGCCGGCGTCGGCGAGTGCTTGGGCAACGCGGTCGCCGTAACCGTCCTTGCCAAGCAGCCCGCAGCACGTCACGTGCGCGCCGAGCGCGATGACGTTGAGGGCGACGGAGCCGGCCCCGCCGACGCGGTCCTGCCGCTCGATGACCCGCAACACCGGCACCGGCGCCTCGGGGCTGATCCGCTCGGCGTCGCCGAAGACGTAGCGGTCGAGCATGAAGTCGCCGACGAGGAGGATGCGGCGGTTCGCTGCCAACGCAAGTAGATTCGCCAACTGCTCCATTCGCAAGTTCAGTCCGAAACGCGCGGGGAGTAATCCAGGGGTGGCGTTGCCGCCAGGGCCGGGGAGGAGGATGTCCACTGCACACGTGTGGTCACGTTCTTCACACCCGGCGCCGAGTAGACGAAACGCAAGTCGTAAGCACGGTACATCTTCTCGAAGAAGCACTCGAAGCGCAAGGGGCTGTCGCTCTCGGGCGCCGTCCCCACCAGTTCACCGGCGGTGTCGGGTTCGGCGCTAGCGACGCCGAGCCCGACCGCTTCGTATTTGGAGACCTCGTTTCTGATGCCGAGCCGCCCACTCAGGCGGGTCAAGACCTCGTGGTAGCGTGCGACGGCCTCGACCATCGCGCCCGATTCGGTGAGCGCCACGTCATTCGGCGCTATCGCTGGCCCTGCCTTAGTTCCACGCAACATGTGCAGAAACCCATACACCAGTCCTGGATAGAAGAGGTGCATGTTGGCACAGTCGCCGGCGGCCTCCTCCATGCGATTCGTGAGATTGCGGAAGGCGTTCAGCGTGCCCTTGACGGAAACGGCGAGCACCGGCCCAATCCCCGGTTTGGTAATGACCACATCGATGTCCTTGGTCTTCAGGCCGCCGAGCACGGTTTGTTCGCCCCGGCCCGCAAGTTCAGGCGCGTGCTGGAGCACCCAGGATTCCCCGCTCCTGGCCGCCTGGAAGGGCGGACGGGGCGTTATATCGTCCGGCAGGAAACCGCCTTCCACGACGAGCCGGCAGGCCGCGTACCAGTGTAACGGCTTGATGTGGCCGGCACTCTGCGTTCCGGACACGTTGGCAACGAACGCCGCCAAGGCTTCGGAACGCGAAATCCAGCAACAGGGTTGCTCCCTAGCCACGGTGCCTCCAGGCTTGAAGTGTTGCGATTCCCTCTTGGATGATCCGTTGCGTGCTGCGTTGGACCGGCTGACCGCGATAGAGCAGAACTCGGCTTGCTTCGCGTGGTTCCAGCTTGAGCAACCCACCGCCGAGCGGATGTCCTTCCAGCTCGCAACTGAGCTGTGTCAGTGGCCGATTCCAAACTCGCTGTAGGCGCTTCACGGCGTAGCGCTTTCTCAGATGGACAGCATGTACTGCGTTCGTACAGGCGCAGCCGGCTTCGTTGCCGACTAACGCGGGCCGATCACTGCTCATGTAGCTCAGAAAGGCGTGAGGCACCGTGACGTCCGGAACCACATACCAGGGTTCGCGCGTCCGGCACTTGTAGCTACGGCGCGCCGCTCGGCCCTTCGGCGAGTCGAGGTACGCCTTGATGCTGGGCGGAGGATCGTCCAGCGGATCGAGCTTGAGCAGCAGCACAGGCTCGTCCTCGCTGATCCACGACTGAAGCGTCTCCTCCGTCACTGCGCGCGGGGGCAGGTAGCGGCTGTTGCGCACCGCGGGGTGCAGCCACCGACTCGTTATCCCCGCCGCGTCGGCTTGCGAAGGCCGCAGGTGAAAGAAGTCATTCGCCCCCGTCACGTACCCAATTCCCACATCTGCGATATCGCCCAGCCGATTTGCGACCGGATCACTGGCAAGCTCCCGGTAGGCAGCACGCACGCGTGAGCTGAGCAGAAATGGTCGGAGACGGCAATTCCAGGCGCGCCACTCCGACAGGGAGATCTGTTCATCGGGGCGCGGCGGACGGGGCATGAACCCGAATTGCGTCAACTTCGAGATCAGGAAGTGCGTGGTGCTGCCACCGTAACCATCGGCATAGAGCAACCAGCAGTCTTCCGACAACTCGGGGAAAATGCGACGCTGCACCGCCACGACCTGCACGAGCGCGAAGTGAGCGGCAAGAAATTCGAGGGTCGTGCGCGCGTACGTCGCGTGACCGATTTCCGCGGGCACGACGAAGGCGATGCGTCCACCGGGCTTCAGCAGCGTCGCCGTGGCGACGACGAAGGGGGCCCACGAAGAACTCAAGGACGAAAAGCGCCCACCGTGCGCCGCACACAGGTCCTGGGCCGCGCTGCGAACGTCACCGGTGAATTTCTGGTAGCGGATGAAGGGAGGATTACCGGCCGCGCATTCAAAACGCTCCCGGGTATTGGTGGCCCACTTGAAGAAATCGCCTTCGTGGATGAGCGAACCGGGGGCCCGCGCGTGTACTAGGACGGAAGCCGCGGCATCCTGTTCCACTCCGACGCTGTTGGGATGCACCGTCAGGAATCGGCCGTCACCACACGCCGGGTCCAACAGGCGGTCCGATCGATTGCGGATCACCCACGTCACGAGCGAGCGTACCGCGTATTCGGGCGTGTAGTACGCGCCAACGGTTTTCCGTTCGACTTCGTCGAGATGAAACCCGATTGCCACGCGGGTGTCTCCAGAATCACGCCGGTGCGTCAGCTACGCCTGTCGCAAAGTGGCGGG
>CAYMXT010000125.1:0-5729 GCA_964394415.1 uncultured Planctomycetales bacterium | reverse complement strand
GCCGGCGTTCGTCGTGAAGCTCGCACAAAAGGCGCATGATCTCCGCTTCCGTTGCCTGTGGGTGCTTTCTGCGGAGCTCCGTCTTTTCGCGCTCGACCTCCTCTTCCCACAAGCGCAGCCCTTCGGACAATCGCTCCTCGGGGCTCATGCCCCGCGCGCGCAGCACACGCCGGCGAAACTCGGCCGCGTCTCGAATGGGCTCTATCATATCACACCACCGCACAGACCTGCTTCGCCGCATCGGTCAGGTCCGCCGCCGGGCGAAGCTGCGGGATCGCGGCTTCCTTCAACATCTGCCGGGCCTGGTCCACGTTCGTCCCTTCCAGCCGCACGACCACCGGCACGCGGAAGCCGACCTCTTTGGCCGCCTTGATGAGCGCGTCGGCGATCACATCGCACTTGGCAATGCCGCCGAAGATGTTGACCAGCACCCCGCGCACCTTCTCGTCCGACAGGATGATGCGAAACGCCTCGACCGCCCCCTCCGGCGTTACGCTGCCGCCGACATCGAGAAAATTCGCCGGTGACCCGCCGTGCAGCTTGATGATGTCCATCGTGGACATCGCCAGCCCGGCCCCGTTTACCAGGCAGCCGATGTTGCCGTCCAGGGCGATGTAGCTGAGATTGTGCTCCTTGGCCCGCAACTCGGCGGGGTTTTCCTCGCTCGGATCAAACAACGCGGAGATCGCGGGGTGTCGCTCCAGCGCGTTGTCGTCGAAATTGAACTTGGCGTCGATGGCGAGGATCTCCCCGGCGGCCGTCTCGACGAGCGGGTTGATCTCAGCCAGCGAGCAATCCTGCTCGAGGAACAGCCGCGCGAGTTTGTGGATGATGTTCGCCGTGGTCTTGGCCTTTGCGCCGCTCAGCCCGATGGCCGCGGCCAGCGCGCGGGCCTGGAACGGCGACAGGCCGAGGTGCGGGTGGAACCACGCCTTCTTGATCGCGTCCGGGTTGCGGGCGGCGACCTCCTCGATCTCGACGCCGCCCTCGGCGCTGGCCATCGCAACGGGCGTCCGGCGGGCGCGGTCGACGCCGACGCCGACGTAGAACTCGCGGGCGATATCGACGGCGGGGGCCATGAGGATCTTGCGGACTTTGACGCCCTGCGGCCCGGTTTGCTTGGAGACCATCGGGTGAGCGAGCATCCGCGCCGCGTGCTCCTGCGCCTCGGGCGCGGAACTGACGAGCTTGACGTAGCCGGCCTTGCCGCGCCCCCCGGCGTGGACCTGCGCTTTGACGACCACGGTCGCGGCCCCCAGAGCCCGATAAGCGTTATCGACCTGGTCCGCGTGGTCGATCACCTGGCTCGGCGGGACCGGGACACCCGCCGTTCGCAGTAATTCACGGGCTTGATACTCGTGTACCTTCATCGTTTCGGCTCCGTCGCGGGAGGGTCTTTCTGTCGTCGCACTGTGACGGGAAAGTGTACCGGCGCACGCCGGGCTGTGGCAAAGCGCACGGACTTGCGGCTACGCTTCCGATCGAGATGGCCCAGGATGCCGCCACTATTCGCCGACGCTTCGAACTCCGCGGCCAGGTCCAGGGCGTCGGTTTTCGCCCGCACGTTTTCCGGCTGGCGGTGCGACACCAGCTTGCGGGGTTCGTCGCCAACGACAGCCACGGCGCACAAATCGAGGTCGAAGGGCCGCCGGACGGGCTGGCCGCATTTGAGCGGGCTCTACAGCACGAGCTGCCGCCGCTGGCACGCATCACGAGTCTCACGCGGCGTGATCTGCCGCCGTGCGGCGACACCGCTTTTCGCATTAATGCCTCCGAAGCCCGGCCCGATGAGCGGCCCGAGGTTACGCCGGACGCAGCCACGTGTGCCGATTGCCTGCGTGAGCTGTTCGATCCCGCCGACCGGCGTTACCGCTACCCGTTCATCAACTGCACGAACTGCGGGCCGCGCTACTCGATCATCCGCGACGTGCCCTACGACCGCCCGCAGACGACGATGGCCGTCTTCACCATGTGCCCGGCGTGCGACCGCGAGTATCACGACCCTGCCGACCGGCGGTTCCACGCCCAGCCGAATGCGTGCCCGGCGTGCGGGCCGCAGTTGGAATTCAGAGCGACGGAGCGACGGAGCGACGAGGCGACGAAGGGCACGCACGACGAAGGGCACGCACGCTCGCGCGGTGATGCCGCCGTGGTCGCCGCCGTGGCGCTCCTCGACGCTGGCGGCATCCTCGCGGTAAAGGGGATCGGCGGCTTTCACCTCGCATGTCGGGCCGACAACGAAAGCGCCGTGCGGCGGCTGCGACGGCGAAAGCTGCGCGACGGTAAGCCCCTGGCGGTGATGGTGCGCGACGTGGAGACGGCCCGGCGGATTTGTCGGCTTACGCCCGCGGACGAGACGGCGCTCACAGCGCCGGCGGCGCCCATAGTGCTCGTGTGCAAGGCCGACAGGCACGGACTGGCGCCGTCGCTGGCGCCGGGGTGCCGCGATTTCGGCCTGTTGCTGCCGTATACCCCGCTGCATCACCTGCTGCTTGCGACGTCCGCAACGGGGGGCGGACGCTACCAACTGGGGCCGTTGGTGATGACGTCGGCCAACCTGGCGGGGCAGCCGTTGACGTATCGCGACGATGATGCACTCGCGTTTCTGAGCGACGTGGCCGACGCGTTTCTGCTGCACAACCGCGAAATCTTTCGCCCGATCGATGATTCGGTCGTGCTCACCTGGCGCGACCGGCCGCTGCCGCTCCGGCGGGCACGCGGCTACGCGCCGCGGCCGATCCGCCTGGCCGGCTTCGCACCCGGCGAGCCGCTGGCGGCCGTCCGTGACCGTCGAATCCTCGCCGTGGGCGGTGAGCTGAAAGCGACCGTGTGCCTGCTCGGCGGCGGCGAGGCGATCTTGAGCGAACACCTCGGCGACCTGTCGCACCCCGACGCATTCCGCCACTACGTAGACGCCATTGATCGCCTGAAACAGCTCGCCGGTTGCGAGCCCGAGTTGGTCGCGTGCGACCTGCACCCGCGCTACCTCTCGACCGAGTACGCCCGACGGCTCGGGCTACCCGTCGTCGCGGTTCAACACCACCACGCCCACATCGCAAGCGTCATGGCCGAGCACGGCGAAGCCGGCCCGGTCATCGGCTGGTCCTGCGACGGCACGGGCTACGGCGCGGACGGCGCGGTGTGGGGCTGCGAACTGCTGCTTTGCGAGCGCGGCGAATACGAACGACTGGGACACATCGAGTACTTTCCGCTTGTCGGCGGCGACCTGGCGGCCCGGGAGACCTGGCGACCGGCCGCCGCGCTGGTCCGCGCGGCGTACGGCCCTGCTTGGCGAACGGTGTTTTCCGCCGCGCGCCCGGCGTTTGAAAGCGGGCCGCGCTCGGACCTGTTCGAGCAGCAGGCGGTTCGGAAGACCAACGCCCCGCCGACGTCGAGCCTGGGCCGCGTCTTCGACGCGGTCGCGTTCCTGGTGGGTGTGTGCGACCAGAACCGGCACGAGGCCGAAGGCGCGATGGCGGTCGAGGCCACGGCGGCGGAGCACGAGGCCGGGGTCGAACCGTACGACTTCGAAGTGCGTTCCGATGGTGCGGGGCTTGTGCTGGTGCTGGCGCCGATGATCCGCGCGCTCGTCGCGGCCCGCCAAACCGGTGAATCCACGGCGTGCAGCGCCGCGCGGTTTCACGAGACCATCGCCCGGGCCCTGGCGGAGATGGCCCGGAGCGCCGCCGCGGCGCGCGGGATCGGCACGATCGTGCTGTCGGGAGGTTGTTTCGCAAACCGCCTCTTGCTGGAGCGCGTGGTCGCGCTGCTCGAGAGTGCCGGTCGGCGTGTGCTGTGTCAGCGTCGGGTGCCCAGCGGCGACGGCGGGCTGGCGCTGGGGCAGGCGTGGGTGGCGGCGTGGCGGCTACGCGGCAACGAGCGCAGCGCCGGAATGTAGCTCAGCGGCGCGCGGCCCGGTCGCGAGCTGGGCAGCCATCAGGCGGGCACGAGACCCCAGGCGCAACAACGCCCGGGGTTTCTCGTGCTGGCGCGAGAGTTCCGCGAGGATCACGGGTTGGCTCGACTTGCGCCGGTCACCGGCGGCGACAACTGCTTCTCAATGGCCGCCAGCCGCGACTCAAGTTGAGCGTTCTGGACTCGCAGGCGCTCCAGCTCGTCGCGCTGGCTTGCGATTTGCTGCGCCTGCTCGTCGACCAGTTGATAGACGCCCTGAATTGCCGCCAGCGCGACGCCGTCCGCGTCGATGGACGAGATGTGACGTTCGTCGTGGCCGACCGCAAAGGCGGCATTGAAATCCTGTGCCACGGGGCCAATGTGCCGGACGGCCGGGTCGCCGTTTTGGTAACTGAACGTGCTGATCGGAATCGCGACTAACCGACGCAGCACCTCGCGGGAGTCCACACTTGTCACGTCGCCTCTCGCAGGCGATGGGCCCAGCGATTGCCAGGTGTTGGCGCCTGCGAACAGAACGACGCCCTGAGAATTGTCGGCGTTCGACAGGAAGTAGATGCCACCGGTCGCGCGCACGGTGAACGAGTTATTGCCGAAGGACCCTAGATCGCTGTCCGTCGAGTCGTTCCATACGAAGGAGCCCGTCTGCGAGGCTTTCGCCCGGTGGCCCGCGGCGAAGCTCAAGTCACCGGAGGCCTCATTCTGCCAGCCACCGGGAACCGTGGCCTCGTACCCGGAAGCGGTGTTGTCGACTCCGCCGGAGACAGTCGAGTACAGGTTCGTTGCGGCATTGCCGAGTCCGCCAGCCACCGTGCTGTAGTATGCGCCGGCGATGTTCTCCTTACCGCCGCCGACCGTGGCATACGTCGCAGTTCCCGGGTTCCCATCATCACTCCCGGCTGTATTGGATAGGCCGCCGGCGATTACGGCATAGCTATCCAGCCCCAGGTTATCTTCCCCACCACCGATCACGGTACTGGTTGCGCCGGCGACGGCGAGATTGGAATACCCGCCAGAGATCGTGGCGTAGCGAGCGGCTGCCTGGTTGTCGCGCCCACCGCCTACAGTGGCGTTCCGGGCATCCTGCAGGTCGCCATTGTAGGTTCCAGCCGTGTTGCTATTGCCGCCGGCGACGACTGCGTAGCTATCAAACCCGGAGTTGTATTCGCCGCCGCCTATCGTCGTGCCTTCTCGTCCGTCTGCGATGTTCGCTCTTCCACCGGAGATCGTGGAGTACTCAGCAGACGCACGGTTCCAGTACCCGCCGCCAATCGTGCCGGCTTCCGCCTCGACGGAGTTTTCCACCCCGCCGGATATGGTCGCCCAAGTTGCCCCCGCCAAGTTGAAGTAGCCGCCGGCGATGGTGCTGCCGAGGCTTGCTGAGGCGTTCTGCTCGCCGCCGCTTACGACCGCCAACCTAGCCGCCGCATGGTTCCGGTACCCGCCGGCGACGACCGCGTAGAGCGCGCTGTTCGGATCGGCGTCATCACCCCCGGCGACGTTGTTTAGGCCGCCGCCCACGATACCGAAGTTGTCGTAGACGCGATTGGAACCGGCGTTCCCCAGGCCGTCATCGGCGGCGCCGCCGCCGCCGATGAACGCTCCGTGAACCTCGTTGGCCGCGAAGTTCTCGTCAAACCCGCCGATCAGGTTTGGACTGGTCGCGTTCGGCTCGATGCGCAGCGCGCGAACCGCGTTCACGGCCAGTTCAAGCACCTGCTGCGAAAGCGTGCCGAGTATGAGCGGCGCCACGGCGGTGTTCCCACCCACCCGGCAGTAGCGGTCGTCCGTGAAGTTCACGTCGAGCGACACGGTTC
>CAYMXT010000124.1:0-12547 GCA_964394415.1 uncultured Planctomycetales bacterium | reverse complement strand
GAATCGCTCGCTGACGCTTCGCGGCTCTGAATCGCTCGCTGACGCTTCGCGGCTCTGAATCGCTTGCTGGCGCTCGCGGCGCGGATTCGCACCGGCCGGAGGCCGATGCTCCCGCGCTGCGCGGCTCAGAACGTCGCCTGGAGCCGCACGCCGGCGACGAACGCATCACGCCCGGTTTCGCCGCCGGGCCGCAGAATCCACTGAAAATCCGGCGACAACGTCAGCCACGGCAACAGCTTGATGTTGTAGTACAGCTCCAAGGCCGTCTCGCGGTGCGGGTCGGCCTTCGTCAAACGCAAGTCCTTGCTCAGAACGCTCTGTGCAACGCCGAAGCCGAGCACATCCTCGTCGCGCGTCGGAATCAGGCCCAGGTATTGTGCGCCGGTGCTCCAGGAGTGCTCGATCGTGTTCACGTCGCCGTGCGCGTAGCCGTAGCGGAAAAACCAGCCCACGCCCTGCTCGTCCCCTTCCACCTCGCGGTTCTCACGCCACACGGCCTGGTCGAAACTCAGATAGAAGCCGGTGTCGTCCCGCTTCAGCGGCGCATGGCGGATGCGGTCGTTGCGGCTGTTGAAGAACTTCTCCTTGGGCTGCGGGTCATACCACATTCCGAAGCGGTAGTTGCCCGGCAGCTTGCCCCACGGCGTGTCCCACGTCGGCGTCAGGCCGAATTCGTACATGCTGAACAGGTCGCACGGGCCGTGGTACGCCGTCCGAAAGCCGGTCTCGACAACATTGGACTCGGCGTCCGCGACACCCGCCGCAAGATACAGCCAGTCCCACGGCGTGGCGACGAACTGGATACCGTGGCCCGCATCCGGCCACGGCAGATTGGCGGTGTTGTTCAGCCCGCTGTTGAGGAACTGCGACGTCAGGTCGTTGGCGTAGAGGTTGGTGTCGAAGTCGTCCCAGAAATGGAACTTGCCCAACCGCACGCGCAACTTGTCGTCGAGAAACGCCTGCTCGTACCACAGCTCCAGCAGGTAGATTTCCTGCGGACCCTCGACGTCGTAGTTGACGCCCATGAGGTCGCCGACGTATTCGCTGACGCCCCAATCCCAGCCGCCGACGGCGTAGGCATAAACCGTGCCGCCCTTGAACAGGCCCAGCGCCGCGGTGTCGAGCGTCATTTCCAGGTCGTAGCTGCCGCTGACGCGGTGGGCGTTGAAGGTCCGCAGGCCACCCTTGGCGTTGTGCTGATAGATGGTCGTCAACCCCAGATCGATCGTGACGCCGTGGTCTTCGAGCCACCGGCGTGCGCCCCACCAGTCGCCGGTCAGGCGTTCGTTGTGCAGCACGTCGAAGGGCGTCTCGAGCTCTGGCTCCTCGTCGGCCTCCTCCTCGGCGTCCTCCGCGGGGACTTCCGTCGCCTCCTCCGCTTCCTGAGGCGGCGGCTCGGCGTACGACGGGATGCCCAGTGAGGCGAACGTCAGGCAGAGCAGGAACCACAGTCTCATGTCGCGGCTCGCGCTAGAGGTTGTCGGACTTGCGACCGGACATTGTGGTTTATCGGAGCTTCGCGGGGAAGAGCTTGACCCCACGCCAGCGCCGCCCTCGACACCACCGCACCGCGTGCGTAACAGGATCGGCACGCCCAGCGTGAGCCCCGGACGGGGCGAGAGAATAAAGCCCACGGCGCAAGCCGTGGGGAAACGAGGCGGGAGCGCGTGAGCCCCAGCGGGGCGGTAGAAGCGTTCACCTGACTGCGAGGAGTGACTTTCTTGCGCCCCATCCGGGGCTCCGGCGCTCATGTGGCCCGGTTATCCCACGGCTCGCGCCGTGGGCTGTATTCTCCCGCCCTTCCAGGGCTCACAAGCCGCGCCTGTGAACGGTCACGCACCCCGCCGCAGCGCAATCGGTTTCGAGACATTGACCCAGCGCTCCGCGTCCGAGAGAATCCGCCCTCAGGCCGCTCGGCGCGGGATTGCCCGTGGTCGGGCAGATGAGGGCCGCACATGCCGACTGCGAAGGACTTGCTTGAGACGAAGGCCCGCCGGGAGGTGTTCACCACCACCGCGGACACGCTGGTCCAAGCCGCGTGTCAATTGATGAGCCAGCAGCGGGTGGGCTGCCTGGTGGTCGTGGCGGGCGAGAAGATCGTGGGCATCTTCACCGAACGCGACGTGCTCAACCGCGTCGTCGCCGAGGGCCGCAACGCCGCGCAGACCCGCATCGGGGATGTGATGACGCGCAACGTGCTCGTGGTACCGCCCGATCGGCCGATCCGCGACATCGAAGCCATCATGAAGCAGCAGCGCATCCGGCACCTGCCGGTCGCGGGCGAAGAGCACCTGCTGGGGCTGATTTCGATCGGCGACGTGCTGGCGTGGGACGCGGCCACCGACAAGCAGACGCTCCAGTACCTCACGGACTACATGTACGGGCGGCATTGAGCGCGTCGCGGGCTCGCCAGGCGCGCAATAGCGCCTGCGTGGCCGCCTTGTCGGGGATCGCGTAGCTCTGCCCAACATCGGGGTCGTGGTGAATCGCAATGCGGAGGTTCGGCGGCCCGACGCACCCCGGGCAGCCGCGTTCGCACGGGCAATCGCTCACCAGGTCGTGTGCCAGGCGCAGGAGTTCCGCAGCCCGCTCGTAGCCGTGCCGGGCGAAACCGACGCCGCCTTCATAGCGGTCGTACAGGATGATCGTGCTCACGCCGAGCTGCGACGAGTTGACGATCCCGCCGACATCGTAGCGGTCGCACATCGCCAGCGGCGGCAGCGCGACGGTCAGCAGGTTCCGCACGCCGCTGAGCGCTTCGTGCAGCTTGTGCCCGGCTAGCCGCGTCGTTTCGAGCGCGTCGGCCGGCGGCTGGAGCCAGAGGCCGACGGTGTTGATTTGCTGCGCCGGCAGATCGAGGACCGTCTGTCCGATCAACTCCTGGGTATAGAGCTTGAACTTGCGGAACGCAACGGTCCGCCAGCGGACGGTCACGTCGCCGAAGACACGCTTGCCGCCCAGGCATTCATCCTGGAGCCGCACGTCGCCGAGGCGGCATTCGTCCGCCAGCACGGGCTGGGTGTAGTAATCGGCATCGAAGCGTTCGACGCGGGCCGTGCGGGCCGGCTGGTCGAGCGCCCGCACGATGTAGTTCTCGCCCTGGTGGATGTAGATCGCCTCCGGGTAGACCAGCTCCGGCGCGGAAATGGAATCGACCTGCCCAATGACCTCGTTGCGGCCGGCGGTGACATCGACGATCGCAAACGTCGCCTTGCTGATGGTGCGCAGGTTGGTCTGGGCAGCGGCGAAATCGGGCGCGGTCCAGAAGTACCGCCCGCCGGTGTGCCGCAGCCGCCCGTCTTCGGTGAGCAATTCGGCCACATTGCGCGCGATGTCGCCGAAGTCCTCCAGGTCCTCGTCCGCCAGCGGCAATTCGAACGCGGCGCAGCCAAGCTGGGCCGCGAGAATGTGCGGATTCTCTGGGTCGATGATGGCCTGTTCGAGCGGGCGGTTGAAGATGAAATCCGGGTTGCGCATCAGGTACTGGTCGACCGGATCGTCGTACGCGACGAAGATCGCCAGCGACTCATCCTGCCGCCGGCCGGCCCGCCCGGCCTGTTGCCACAGGCTGCACAGCGTGCCGGGAAAGCCGACGATGATGGCAGCGTCGAGCGCCCCGACATCGATGCCGAGTTCCAGAGCGTTCGTGCAACACACCCCCAGCAATTCGCCGCTGAACAGCTTCTGCTCGATTTCGCGGCGTTCGAGCGGCAGATAGCCGCCGCGGTACGGCCGCACGCGCCGGGCCAGGTCGGGTCGGCGGCGGCGCAGCGCGTCCGTCACGTAGCGGTACAGCAATTCCGCCACGACGCGGGCCTTCGTGAACGCGATCGTGCCCGCGCCCGCCTCGAGCAGCCGCTGCATCAGCTCCTGCGCTTCGACGTTGCCGCTGCGGCGGGAGACGCGCGTCTGTGCTTCGAGCCACGGCGGGTTCCAGAGCACGACCCACTTCCGCCCGCGCGGGGAACCGTCCTGATCGATCAAGACGACGTCGCGACCGGTCAGACGTTCGGCCAGCTCGCGCGGATTGCCGAGCGTTGCCGAGCAACAGATGAACTGCGGCGATGAGCCATAGTGCCGGCACAGCCGCAACAACCGGCGGATGACCCCGGCGACGTGGCTGCCGAAGATTCCGCGGTACGTGTGGATCTCGTCGAGCACCACGAGCCGTAGCCGGGCCAGGAACCCCGCCCACTTGGCGTTGTACGGCAAGATGCCCTGGTGCAGCATGTCCGGATTGGACAGGAGGATGTTCGCGCTGCGGCGGATGCCGGGCCGGCGGTGGGTGGGCGTGTCGCCGTCGTAGCACGCGGGGCGCGCCAGCTCGGCCAGTCCAGCCTGTTCGACGAGACGCGTCAGCCCGTCGAGTTGGTCATAGGCGAGGGCCTTGGCCGGGTACAGATACAACGCGGTCGCGTCCGGTTCATCCGCCAGCCTGGCCAGAACGGCAAGGTGGTAGCAGAGGCTTTTCCCGCTGGCGGTGCCGGTCGCGACGACGACATCGCGCCCGGTGCGCACGGCGTCGTAGCAGTCGGCCTGGTGGCGATAGAGCTGCGTGACCCCGGCGGCCTGGAGAAAGTGAGCGGTACACTCCGGCAATGGCGCGGCGGGCACGCGAAACTCGGCCGCCCGCGGCTCGACCTGCCGGACGGCGGCGAGTTGTCCACGGTAGTGTCGGCCATTCTCCAGGCGCTGCAGGAAGGCGCTAGCATCCATGCTTCACGGCGGTTGATTCTACAAACATACACCGAACATTCAAGCCGCGGCGAGAAGGGCCGATAACCACGAACGGTATTTCTGAAACCGCGCACGGCGGAACCGATTTCGCCTGGGGGCCTTGACATTCACACCTTCTTTTGCGGACACTCATATGACTGGGCATCATCGGTGTGTAGTACCACCGGGGTCCGGTAAAGCGTCCAGGGGCCCGGCCAGAGCCCCCTGGGCGCACCTATTGCCCGAGTTTTGGCTCGAGCATTGAGCACCAACAGTCCTGTTAGTTCCGGCATCCAAGGAGTAAACCGAATGTTCCGACTCAGAAACGCTCGACGCGGATTCACGCTGATCGAGCTGCTGGTGGTGGTCGCCATCATCGCCCTGCTGATCTCGATCCTGCTGCCTTCGCTGCGGGACGCGCGCGAGCAGGCCAAGATCGCCCGCTGCCTGGCGAACAACCGCCAGCTCATGACCACGACCGTCACTTATTTCCTCGATTACAACAACCATTTCCCGTTCAATTCGCACAACCCGTCGGAGTGGGGCGGGTCCGGGAGTTCCGGGCTTGGCACGTGGATGTACGGCGGGAAGACCTCCCGGGATTACTGGTTTAACCCCCCGAACGGCTACGGCTTTGGTTTCGCGCCGGTCGAGACGCGGCCGTTCAACCCGTACCTGCTCGGCGGCAAGATCGAGCGCGATACGATTCTGCCGGACAATACCCGCCAGCGCATCGAAGTCGAAGTGCTGCGCTGCCCGGGCGACCGCGTGTCGCACCAGACGCTCGATTGGCAAGGAAACCCTTTCCAGACGCCCCAGGAGATCGGCTGCTACGACGATGTCGGGACCACGTATCAATACAACCTGCACGCGCTCGACCCCGAGAAATCAGGCAGTATGGGCCAAGGGGGCGGTGCCATGCGGTACACGTGGGGCGATGACAACCCGTGGGGACCGGACGGCAACGGTTGGAACATCACCGGCCAGATCCTCGTCAAGTCGGTCTTGGCCAAGCAGGCCTCCACGTACGTCATGTTCATCGCCGACCCGATGGACTGGGCTTTGGCATACATTCGGAGGATGCCTCCGTTCGCCGGCACGCACGGCAAGATCAACAAGCACGAGATGGGCTTCCTGGATGGCCACGCCGAGTACAAGACCGCGGACGTCTCCCGCGCGTACTGCGGAGTCGGTTGGGAGATAATTGTGCGTGATTGGGTCCATTTCTACGACATGCTGGATCCACCGCCGCCCCCTTACTACGTTGACCAGGGCATCAACTGCAATCCGCCGGACTAGCGGTGGACCGCGAGTTCAACCTTGGCTACGATGTCGTCGCTGGTTGCGCGGAGTCGCGCGGCTGGCGACGATGTCTTTTTGGTCGGTCATCTGACCGTGCGGCGAGTGAGGAATCAGCATGTCACCGGTGCTCAAGAACGGCATTCTCATCGGAATCGTAGCCGTCATCCTGATTGCGGCGGGGTTCAGTTACAAGAAGCGGTCGGCGGACAGCGGCTTGCCGGACGACCCCAACCTTGCGACCCACTGGATGTGCGAAGAGAGCGGAGAACACTTTGACCTGACGCCGGCGAAGTTCGACAACTGGGTTAAGAACCCGGACCAGGTGCGCTATGACAAGAGCCACCCCGGATTGATCGTGTTCAAGAACCCCAAGACCGGCCGCTTCACGATCGTGCCGGCCGACGTCGATCCATTCACGAAGGACTGGTACATCAAGCAGAACTCGAAGGGCGAGAAGGTGCCATTGCCCGAGAAGATCCAACAGGCCCGCGATGCGGCAAAGAAGAAGTGAGCTCGGGCCGCGCAGTCGGCAACGGGCGGGCCGGCGCGGCGCCGCCTGATCGAGGAGCCCCGCGTTTGTGGAGGCGCGGACGCGGGGTGGCTTGGTCAACTGCCCCGCGCCGCAAGTGACGGCTGCCGAGAAGTGGGTTCCAACGCCTGCTACGCCGGGGCCTGCAACTCGACCCGCTACTCAGTGAGGCTCTCGGTGTGTGGCAGCCGGGCGCCGCATGGTCACAACGGGGGGCAATAGTCCATCCGCTTGCAGTACTTGAGGAACACGAATGGACCTGACAGCTCGGCGAAACACCCCCGACGGCATCCGCGGCCGGCCGGGACACTCCTGCCACGTCGGCGGTCGCACGCCGCGACAAACGGCCTTCAGTGAAAGCTTGTTCTGGGGCTAGCGCTCCCGAAAGTCAGTCTGGAGCGGGAAGCACCAGTTTTTCAACGAACGTCTGCGCGGCGGGCAAGACCTTCGCCGTCACCTCGGCCAGCGTGCCGCGCATGCGGGCGCCGGCGCTGGCGTGGTGTCCGCCGCCGCCGAACTGCTCCGCGAGCGACAGAACGCTCACGCCGCGTTCGCCCCGGAAATTCATCCGCACGACGCCCAGCTCACCCTCGGTGAAGAGGATCGCGACCGCGATGCCCTCGATCGAGCGGGGGATTTCGACCTGGTCGTCGATGTCGGCCGCCGAACAGCCGGTGGCGTTGATCTCCGCCAGACTCACGGTGCTCCAGGCCAGGCGAGCGTCGGTGCTGACGTGCGTGTTGCGGTACACGATGCTGAGCAGCTCGAATTCGTTGCGGCTGTGGCTGCGGTGCATGCGTTCGCAGACCTCCGCGATCCGCGCGCCGGCCGCGGCCAACTCGTAGCCAACTTGCAACGCTCCCGGCGACGTATTGCTCAGCGAAAACCCCTGCGTGTCCGTGTGAATCCCGGCGTACAGCAGCGTTGCCATCGTCGGCGTGAGCCGGCAACCGAGCGCTCGCAGCAGCAGGTACACCAGCTCCGACGTACTGCTCGCGTCGGCGACGATCCAGTTCCAGCGGCCGAACTGCGGGTTGGTCGCGTGATGATCAATGTTCAGGATGGGAATGCGGGTCAGCACCTCCAGGTGGCCGGAGGTGTTCAGCCGCTTCTCCTTCGCGGTGTCGAGCGCGACGATCAGGTCGCAGTCCTTGACATCCGTGGCATGGGCGGCCTGTAAACCGGCGAACCGCACGAGGTAGGCAAGCTGCCGCGAGACCGTGCCCTCCGGCAGGACGAGGTACGGCTGCTTGCCCAGCTCGGGCAGCGCCAGCCACAAGGCCCCCAGCGACGCGAGCGCGTCCGCGTCGGGGTTCACGTGGCTGATGAGCGCGATGTGCCGGGCGGAGCGAATGGCGTCACATACCGCAACCGGCACCGGGGCGTGCGCAATTCCGCCGACGGTGTCGGTCGTCATACGCCCCACCGCACGAAGGCGATCAGATTACCCCTGACGTCGGGACCGGTGAACTCCGCCGGCTGGTGAGACGCTGCCCTATTCCGCATTATCTTCCTCTGTGGCGAAACCAATCGCGCGCGCTTCGTCCCAGGTCAGACCCGTCGCGGTCGCAACCCGGACGACGTTGTCTCGGCCGCGGACGGCCTCGAACGCGTCGAGGATTACGTCGGTGCGGTCGGTTGCGGAGATGCCCAGCCACTTCGACCACACGACGTGCAGGTGGATCGGCTCGTCGTTCCCGGGGTCGGCTTCGAAGATCACCGGTTCAGCCGTTTTCCCAGTTCTCGGTTGCCGCCATTCCCCGATTAGGTCGTCCTGGAGCGTGAGCAGCTTCGGCTTGATCGTCCGACTGGTCTTGTGCAGGGGCATGCGGTCATCTCCACAGTGCCAAGCGGTTCCGCTTGATCCATTCTACACTGGCCAGGACCGTTTCGGCCTCCTGCCGGCTGCTCGGCTCGTTGGAGTAGCGTAGGTCGACCGTCCACCGATCTTCAATTCTCCGCACGTGCCGATAAAGCGCGTAGCACGCCTCGGAGCCGAGCGCCCGACCCTCCTGGTTTGGCAACGACCACAGCAGCCGCGCCCAGAATATCAGGCCATGCCCGGATTCCCACTGCTCGCGGTGTTGCGACAAACCCAATTCGTCTCCCTTGCGACGCGCGTGACGGAAAAACACAGCTACATCGGCATTCGGGCGCGCGCCCAACCGGCGGTAAACAGCGATCTTCAAGTAGATCTCCGCCACGTATCCCAAGAGATAGATGGCGCCCAAGAGCCGGTTGCCCAGCAGCAGCGTCATCGCGTCGTCCATGCGACTTACAGCCGCATACTCGAAGTCTTGCACCGACGAGTTGTGCTGCTGCACGCGGTCCCGCAACTGCGGCGAGTCAATCATCGCCCGCGCTCCGCCGTCCGACCTAATGGCGCATCGACGCGATCAGAATGTCCGCGATTTCCGGCCGGGTGAATTCGACCGGCGGACGCTCGCCGCGGGCGAGCAGGTCGCGCACCGCCGTCCCGGACAGAAAAACCCGCTCGTCCTTCGCGCTGCTCGTGGTCTTGTCGCTGGCCATCGCGCCGGACCGCTTACACCAAAACGTGTGCTCAAAGTTCAGCGGGCGAATGCCGATCGCCGCCGGGTCGAATTCGTCGAAAATCCGCTGGGCGTCGTACGTGCCGTAGTAGTTGCCGACGCCCGCGTGATCGCGGCCGACGATGAAATGCGTGCAGCCGTAGTTCTTCCGCATGAGCGCGTGGTGAATCGCCTCGGCCGGCCCGGCGTAGCGCATCGCCGCCGGCAGCACCGACAACAGCGTGTTCTTCGGGTTGTAGTATTTCTCCAGGAGCACCTGGTAGCACCGCATCCGCACGTCCGCGGGAATGTCGCCCTTCTGCGTCTGGCCGACCAGCGGGTGAATCAGCAGCCCGTCGCAGATTTCCAGCGCGCATTTCGTGATGTACTCGTGCGCCCGGTGAATCGGGTTCCGCGTCTGAAAAGCGACCACCGTCTCCCAGCCGCGCTCCGCGAACGCCGCCCGCGTCTGCGCCGGCGTCAGCCGCTGCGGCGAAAACTCGGGGCTGTGCCGGGGCGTGATGACTTCGAGCGTACCGCCGAGACAGACGTCGCCCTCGGCGTTGGTCACCGCGACGCCGGGATGCGCCGGGTCGGCCGTGCGAAACACCTTGTCGGCGACGAGCTGCTTGTCGTGCGCGTATTTCTCCGTGACCGTCAGGACCGCCAGCAGCCGCTGTTGCTCATCGACCAGCGCGACCGGCTGTCCGTTCGCGATGCGTTCGGCTGTCGCCGCGCTGACCGGGCAGGTGATGGGGATCGTCCACGGCAGACCGCTGGTAAGTTGCCGCTTCTCGCAGACGCTTTGGAAATCGGCCGCTCCGAGGAAGCCGCGGAGGGGACTGAAGCCGCCGATCGCGAGCAGCTCGAGGTCGCATTGCACGCGCTCGCTGAGCGCGATCTGCGGAAGCTTCGCCGCCTCCCGGCGGAGTGCCGCCGCCCGGGTTTCGTCGACGATCAGGCTTACCAAGCTGCCGCCGTGCGGCGGGATCAGTCCGTGGGTCATACGCTCACACTCCGGGGAACGGGTGACAGCCGACCCCTCAGGCCGGCCGCGAATCGACACTATACGGGATTGGCGCACGATTCGGAACGGGACCGAAACGGCAGCGACGGCCGCTTCCACTACGACGCCGAGCGCGGTGCCGGCGGCACGTACATCTTCCCCTGTCGATATAACGCGATGCGCTCCGCAATGCCGGCGGCCGTCTGGTCCTGACCCGCACGGCGGGCCAGCCGCAGGGCCTGTTCGGCGGCTTCGATCGCTTCGGGGAAGCGGCCCGCGGCGGCGTAGCACAGGCCCAGCAGGTCGAGCGGCGCGGCGGCCTCGTGGTGGGTCAATTCGCACGCGCGCCGGGCGCAGACGATGGCTTGCTGCGGGTCGCGTGATGCTGCGTCCGGCGAAACGGCCAGCAGCAGCGCGAGGTCGCCGACGATGCGCGGATCGTCGGGGCTAAGCTCAACGGCCCGTGACAAGTGACCGATCGCGGCCGCGCTCTTACCCTGCTGAAACAAGAGCTGGCCGAGCAGGTGCCGTCCGGCAGCATCGTGGGGGTCGAGCCGCACGGCGTCTTCCAAGTGTGGAACGGCGTCGTTGGTCTGGTTCATCTCCGCGAGCGCTTTGCCGAGGCAGAATTGCGCACTGGCGTCGTTCGGATCGAGGCGGGCCGCCTCGCGCAAGTGCTCGAGGCCCGCCGGCCGGGAGCCTTGGCCGCACAGCAGGGCCCCAAGCACGCGGTGGGCATCGGCGACTTCGGGCCGATGACGGACAGCGAGCGTGAGTTGGCGGATGGCGTCCGCCACCTGCCCCTGCCGGGAGCGCAGCATTCCCAGGTTGTAATAGGCACTGCCGTTCGTGGGCTCCAGGCGGATGGCCTCCTCCAGGTGCGCGACGCCGTCCGCGAGTTGTCCTTGATGGACCAGTACGCCGCCCAGGTTGCTATGGGCAATGCTGTTGCGCGGATTCAACTCCAGCGCACTTCTGAATTGCTGCACCGCGCCGGCCACGTCGTTCGCCCGCAGGAACGCATCGCCGGCCCGCACGTAGGATACGTCATCCACGAACTCGGGGCGAATGCGCGTGAGCGCGTCCGGCGCGGCGTTGACGAACTCGGGAATATTCGCCGCCCGATCGGGCGCGGTCATGCGCGACAATACGACCGGCGGACTGCTCTGGCCGCGCTCGTCGATGTGCGTCAAGAAGAGCTGTGTAAAATCGGAATTGGCCTTTGACGAAAACACCAGCCATTTACTGTTGGGCGACCAACTGTGCCAGGAATTCATGCGGCCGGTATTACACTCCAGCCGGCGGGCCTCGCCCCCCGTGGCCGGGATAATGTACAGTTCACTGTCGGGTTGAAGCAACATGTAGCTACGGGCCTGGCAGAACACAATCCACTTGCCATCCGGCGAGTACTTCGCGAAGTAATTGCTCAGGCCGTTGTGCGCGGCGCCGGCAAGCGGTTCCGCGGGACCGCCGGCACCCCCGTTGAACGGAACGCGGTACAGGTCGAACAAGAACGGCTTTCCATCCTCCAGAAACTCGGCACATTCCTCCGGCGTCAGAAGCACGTGTCCTGAGTCGTGTCGCAGATGGTGGGCGCGGCTGCGGGCAAAGACGATGTACTGCCCGTCAGGGCTCCACGACGGATTGCTCTGGACATACTCGGGATCGTCGGCGCCGGGCAAAGCGGCAAAGGAATGAGTCTGCCGATCGTAGACCGCCAGAATACCCCGAATCGGGAAGAAGAGCTGCGAGAAGGCCAGTTCCGGCTGGGCGACGAACACGGACCGGTCCTTGACGGTGCTCACGGCGTACCGGCCGTCCGGCGAAACCTGCGACAAAAGGCCAAACGTGGCTTCGCCGTCGTCGCGCCGATAGTCGCTCCAGGTAATGACGTCACTGGTCGCAAGCGTCACGTCCGGCTGCACGGCGGTGAGCGCATACGAGCCCTTGTCATTCGCGTAGTCCACATCCATTCCCAGCACCGCACCGTCGGCCGAGAAGGAATGGCAGTTGCCACAAACCGGCAGGCCCGCCAGCACGACCGGCGGCGGCTCCGGCGAGGACACCGGCCCGAACCGCCAGCGGATCTGGCTGGGATCCTTGACCGCCTCGGCGAACGGTAGATTCACCTCCCGGTAGAACAGCGGTGCGCCGACCTCGTCGCGCGACGTGCGAATCGTCACGCGCGCCAGCGAAAGCACAGTCCGCGGCGCGGCCCCGGCGAACCCCTCAACGGTCACCCGCGTTTTCTGCTCGAGCGATCGTCGCTTGATCTCGTCCCAATCAGCCGCGCTGGGCGTCCATTCTCGAATGGACACCGTGAAGCTCAGTGGGTCGCGCTCGTCGTCGAACTGGATGACAATGCGCCAGGCGTCGCCGGTCGTCTGCGGGGCCGTCCAACGGAACGTTGGCGCGGCCACGTCCGGCGGGAAGAGCGTCCCATCCGCCGGATAGTCGATCGTC
>CAYMXT010000123.1:0-12608 GCA_964394415.1 uncultured Planctomycetales bacterium | reverse complement strand
AAGGCCGTCAAGCTCGCCAAGGACGCGAAAGCCCCGGAGGAGCTGACCGATGATCTCCAGCAGACGCTGAAGCGGTATCAGAAGGAAGTCAAGCAGTAGCGAATCCCGGGGCGAATCCCGTTACGCCGCTCGGCTGGGCTCCGCTTTGCGGCACCAGCCCACCGCTACCTGCGGCGGGGTGTCCGGCTGCGCTCCGCCTACCCGCTGCGACCAACTTCCCGCGCGCCGCGAGGCCCCGCAAGCGGCTTGCTCCCGGGGCGCAGCTCTTGCCGCCGGTGTCGGGGACCGGGGCGCAGCGCCCTCCCCGCTCAACGTCGACCGGATCCCATTCCGATAGCGTGTGTGGCATAGCTCGGCAAATGGTGCGCGGCGTGGTCTTTGCCGACCTCGCCGCGCCGGCACGAGAAAGAATGGGCGACGTCCTCGAACAGAACGAAATCGACGCCTTGCTCGCCGCGGTGTCCGCCGACGCGCCTGGCGCGAATGGAATGGGCGAGTCCGCCACGGCCGCTGCGGCACCGGCCGCGGATGTAGCGGTGGCTGCACCGGCGGAAGCTCCCGCGCTGACCGAATACGATTTCAAGCGGCCCGAGCGGGTCAGCAAGGACCACATCCGCGCCTTGGCGTCGATTCACGATGTCTTCGCGCGCAATTTCGGGGCCTCGCTGTCCGGGTTCCTGCGGAACATCATCGAGGTCCGCGTCGTCGGCGTCGAGCAACTGACGTATGGCGAGTTCATCCACTCATTGCCCACCCCGACGTGCTTCCTGATCCTCCAAGCCCCGCCGCTGGAAGGGCAGATGTGCATCGAGCTCAGTCCACTGATCGTCTTCCCGATCATCGACCGCCTGCTCGGCGGCAGCAGCTCGGATGCCTACGTCCCCCAACGCCCGCTGACCGCGATTGAGTGGCGGCTGGTGCGGCGGTTGGTCGTGCGCGCGCTCGAGCACCTGACGGAGGCGTGGCGAAACCTGGTCGAGGCGAAGTTCGAGATCGTCGAAACCGAAAGCAACCCGCAGCTCGTCCACATCATTGCCCCCACGGAAGTTGTGGTGTTCATCACGTTTGAAATCAAGATGGGTTCGTGCGCGGGCACGATGAGCATCTGCGTGCCATTCAACACCATCGAGTCGGTGCTCAGCAAGCTGACTACCCAGTCATGGTTCGGTTACGCGCGCAAGGGCACGAACGAGCGTATTCGACAGCGAATCGTCCGCAGCCTCACGCGTTCGAAGGTCGAGCTCACGGCGTTCCTCGGTCGCACCCAGATCCGGCTGAGTGAACTGCGGAGCCTGCGACCAGGCGACTTGCTTCAACTCGAAAAGCACGTCCGAAAAGAACTGATCTTGCAGGTCGAGGGCAAGAATAAGTTCGCCGGCGCCCCGGGCCAATACCGGGGGCGGCGGGCCTACCGCATCACCCGCCTCGCAGAAACCGACGAGTCGATCTAGCGCCCCCACTGGCCGCCACAATTCCGCCCGCGTACAATAACCGTGGGTCAAGGTAGCGCCCCCCCGAGGATGGGCTTATGGCGGGGTTCCGCAACCGACACAATCCAGCCGCCGATACGAATCGGCAAGCCGCACCCGCTGTTCCAGCGCGCGATCTGCATCCGTCCGCCGACCCCGACACACAGCTCATGCTGCTTGCCGCCGGGGGCGATCGCGAAGCCGCGGACCAACTAGTTGCCCGAAACCGCGCCCGGATCGCGGGCTTCATCACGCACCTCGTCCATGACCGCCGCGCCGTCGAAGACCTGACACAGGATGTCTTCTTCGCCGCTTTGCGGAACGCTGACCAGTATCGTCCAACGGCGAAAGTCGCGACCTGGCTCTACCGGATTGCCACCAACACGACGCTGAACTACTTGAAGCAGCGGGCCACACGGTTGCGTGCGGCGGCGTTGCCCGCGGGCGCCCAAGAGCCCGCCGACCGGCGCGAACCCGGCCCGGAGCAACATGTCGCGCAGGATGAGCTGCGTCACCAGGTGTCGCGCGCCATCCATACCCTCCCGCTCAATCAGCGGATTGCGCTCACCCTCTGCGAGTACGAGAACTTCTCGTATGAGCAGATTGCGATGGTGCTCGACACCACCGTCGAGTCGGTCCGCAGCCTCCTCCGCCGTGCCCGGCTCGCGCTGCGGCTGGAACTGAAGGACCTCGAATAGCCTACCTCTGGGCAGTCTCCCGCGGGGCGATTACCATGTCCGCCATTCTGTAACCGCTCACAGGCTCGCGGAGACCCGTATGCTTCGGACGTCTGTTGGTACTTGCGGCGCGCTCGGACTCGCGTTGGCGGCGGTCGCTTTGATCGGCTGCCCGCTGAGCGATCCGACCTTGCCGGCGCCCCTCGATGTCGCGGCCGGCTTGCAGGCGACATACCTGGTCGCGGACACACCCGCGCTGTCGGCCCTGGCGGTCGCCGGCGACGGGGACGGGCGGGTCTTTTACGCCGAGAAGGAATCGGGCTGGATTCGGGTCATCAAGGCCGGACAAGTGCTCGACGCCCCGCTCGCGACGGTCCCGGTGAACTACGCGGGCGACCGCGGCTTGCTCGGGCTGGCCCTGCATCCGCAATTCGCGACGAACGGGCGAATCTACGTCTTCTACACCCGCTCCGACACCGGCGTTTCAACAAACGATCCGCAGGCGATCATCGATCACCGCGTGGTCTACTTCACGCTGGCCGGCGACGTGGCCGGCGGCGGCGAGGTGTTTGTCGCGACGCTGCCCGGCGGCGCGAGCACGGCACGAGTCGGTGGCTGCCTGGGCTTCGCGCCGGACGGCACGCTGTACGTCGGCCTCGGCGATACCGGCGACTTCAACGCGGCCCAGGCAGCCGATTCACTGCTGGGCAAGGTGCTGCGCTACAACGATGACGGTTCGCTGCCCGCGAACCCCACCGCCGGGTCGGCCGTCTACGCCCGCGGGCTGTGCAACCCGCGAAGCCTCACATTTCAGCCGGAATCCGGCGTGGCGTACGTGCTGGACCGCAACGCCGATGTGCTGACGGAAATCAACCGCATCCAGGCGGGACGAAACTACGGCTGGCCCGCCGTCACGGGTCTCGCCGACGAACAGGGCGAGTTGGACTTCGTCGCCCAGAGCGCCGACTACGCCGACCCAATCGCCCAGTCGTCCCACCTGCTCCTGGGCGCCACGTTCAACCCCAGCACCAAGTACGGCCACGACGCACGCTATCAGTTGTTCTACGCGACCGCGGACGAAGGCCGCATCTGGCGGTTGGCCCTCGCCGCGGACGGCGGCGCGCCCGAGCCGGCCGCGCCGTTCGCGGCGGGCCTGCCCGCGACCATTCAGGCCGTGCTGTTCAGCCCCGCCGGCACGCTGCATGTCGCCGCCCCCGATGCGGTGCTCGCGATCAGCCGTTTTCCGTAACGCCCGCTTTGACTTGCGGCTCGGCGGCGATCTGGTCGGCAAGATGCGTGAGCAGCGCCCGCCACCCCGCGACCAGGCTCGGTAGTTCGTGACGTACGAGGTCGGCTTGGAGCACCAGGTCGCCGGCCGCGAGCGCGTCGCGAATCTGGGCGAGTTGCTGCACCATCGTCTCGAGTTCGGCGCCGACCGGCTGTCCGGCGTGATCGAGCTCCGCCAGATCGCGGTGCAGCAGTGCTCCGCACTGGGCCAGGGCGCGATACGCAGTCTGCCAGAGGCGCACGAGCGCTCCGACCTCGGCGATCGCCGCCGCCTCGCCGGAGGCCAGCCGCGTCGCGGTGTCGGCCAGCCGCGCACCGACGCTCTCGAATTCATGTGCCAAGCCGCGCAGCGTGGCAAGCACGAGGCTGGTGGCGTCGCTGGATTCCAGATCGATCTGCACGTCACCGGACAGCGGCTGCTCCAGGTCGGCGTGGAGGTCATCCTCGTCCAGGGTCTCGCCGTTCACCGACACCGCAATGATCAGCCGCTCGCCCAGATGGGCCGCGCGGACGTCGTCGAGCACTTCCTGCAACGTGTCGCCCCCGCTGCGTTTGGCTTCGATCCGGCGGCCATCGACCGTGACAATCATGCGCGCACTCCGTTTCTCCTCTTATCGGAGCGGCGGGCCGGCGACTGAGGTTTCGGTCGCGCGGTTTCTGCGCAGGGAAACCACTGCTATGATCTCGCCGTGGCTTTGCAGCGCCTGCGTTGGCTGGAAAACTGGCGTGCGCGACACCAGCATCCCGCGTCGCGCGGGCTCCACGCCCTCGGGATTCCCATGACGCTTGCGGCGGTTGGGCTGGCGGCGGTGCAGCTCCAGCAATGGCGCTGGGATCTCTGGTGGCGCCCGGTCGCCGTGCTGCTGGCCGGCTACTTCCTGCAATGGCTTGGGCATCGCATTGAAGGGAACGACATGGGCGAGGTGATTCTGGTCAAACGGCTCCTCAGCCGGCCCTACGTTGCGGTGGCCCCGCGCTACCAGCAAACCCCCGCAGTCCCAACCCGCCCCGCCCCCGCAGCGCGCGGAAATCCCAGTCGGACTGCGGTCGGACCCAATCCAAGATCCAAAATCCAAAATCCAAGATAGAGCGCGGAAGAAGCTCGCGTCGTGTGACGCCTCGCCTCGCCCCTCAGCTCCCGCGCTGCCGCGCCTCCGCGCGAAGCTGCTCGGCGATGTGCGCAAACACCGGGGCGTTCGGCGAGTTCAGCTCCGCCAGGCACTCGTGCGCCTTGGCCATGAACTCGATTGTGCCGACGTCCAGCGTGCCCTCAGCGCAGACCAGGGGCGTCAGATCCGGCGGCCGGTCCACGGCACGAAACTCGAACAACATGCTGAGCCCCATGACATCGAGCGACGCGCGGCACGCATCCGGGCACGCCGCGAGTACCAGCCGCCCGCCCTGGCGCGCCACTTGGCGCTTCAGGCGGACCATCCAGCCTGCAAACGTGCTGTCGATCCAACCGCAGCCGTTGAGATCGAGGATGATCGTCGGGCTGGCCGGATCGCCCTTCAGGAAGCGTGCGGTGAGCTGATCCGCAGCCAGCGAGGCGCGATGCGTCGCGGCGGTGGAGATGGTGATGTAGAGCTGGGACGCGCTGGCCGCGAAGCCCAGGCACTGCGGTTCCGTTGCCATGTTCGGCCCTCGTGGTCGGCCACCACTGCTCATCATTCTACCATCGTGCGCTGCTGCTGTCCGGCCAAACTCCGCGCACACCACGAGGGCGGCACGAGGCGCCTCTCGGCGTGTGCGCGCTCCAAGCTCCCCCCGGCACTTCCGATAAACCCGTTCCGTGCGCCGGCCGGGGTTCGTCGCCACGCTGGAGTTCTTCGTGACGCCGCACGAAGTCAGCTTGGTCTGCGAATTGCCGCCCCTGCGCACGAACCGCCGACGTTTGAGTTTGCCGTCGGCTCTTTCGAGCACACAGCCCCCGTGTGTCGCTGCTCCGTGAGCAGTGCCGGACGATTATCAGCCTCCGCACCCCTCACCGAGCAGCGGCACACGCCGTCCGCGCATCGGAACACGAAGCGCCAGCAAGCGACACGCGAAGCGGCGCTTCGCGGTGCCCATGCGAACGTCGCCGCGCGCCGCGCTCAACAGCGCCGCACCACGCCGACCACTACACCTTGGATTTGGACGCTCTTCGTGCGCAGCGGCGGATAGTTGGGATTGGCGGGCTGAAGCCGCACGCCGTCCTTTTCGCGGTAGAAGCGCTTGAGCGTCGCCTCGCCGTCGTCGAGGAGGGCGACGACGGTTTCGCCGTCGCGCGCGGTGTCGCGTTTCTCGCAGACGACGTAGTCGCCGTCGCAGATGCGATCTTCGATCATGCTGTCCCCGCGTACGCGCAGGGCGAACGTCTCGTGCGACTTGACGAACAGCTCTTCGAGGTCGAGGACTTCGCGCTCTTCGATCGCCTCGATGGGCCGGCCGGCGGCAATGGTCCCGACCAGCGGCAGCCGCGTGGCGCGTTCGTCGGCGAACGGGACGCGCGTGTTAAGTCGCAAAGAGCGTGCCTTGTGCCGGGAACGCTTGAGATAGCGCTTCTCCTGCAAGGCGACGATATGTTCGAAGACCGTGACCTTGCTGACGCCGAACTCGTCCGCCAGTTCCTGCAAGGTCGGGGCGTACCCGTGGGCGCGGGAGTAGTCCCGAATGTACGTGAGGACGCGCAGTTGTTTGGGGGTGGGCGACTCGAGCGGTTTCCGCAGGTAGCGAGCCATCGTATTCCTCCGCCAGATAGGCACTCAGCGAACCGTACACCACGGGTGGCAGAGGACGCCCACGCGCCGCCCACACACGCTCGTCCGCGGCGCCGTTGCGGCCGGCCGCCGCAAACGCCGCTAGCTCCGCGGCCAGGCAGGTGCGCAGACTGCGTTGCTGGTCGTCGCTGAGCGGCGTGCTGGCGAGGTTGAACAGCCCCGCGCCGCCGTCACAGACCGCCTGGCGGAACTCGCCGCCCGGGCCGGTCACGCACAACACTTCGCGCTGCGATTCGAGCCTGTTCGCCATGGACGCACTCCTTTGCGTAGCGGCGTCGCCTGCTCAACACCCGTGTTCGCAATCAATTCGCGCTAATAATAACCTAACCGAGTTCGGATGTCAAGCGGGCCATGCGAAAACTCGCCAAATCACTCGACCCACAAAATCACGTGGGTCCGTTCCGCTCAATTAACTATAGCTTGTATAACCGCGGGGTGGTAACGACGTGTGCAGATTCCGGGCAGATTCGAAAAAAAGTCGGATAGCCGTCAGCGATGACGACGATCAGTCATAAGCTCTTTCTAAGAAAGTAGTTAAGTCTCCAACGGCGAGTGCCGGGACCGGTTTAGGCGGGCGTTGCGACTCCCGAGCCGCCGCGTCCATGCGGCGTGGCGGAGGCTCACCGGCGCGCTGGATGAATCCCGCGGCTCGGACGGCCCGGCGCCTGTACGCGGGGTGTGAATTCGCGCTTACGCACCGCCGACGTAGGAGGTGCCACGCCAGGTGGTGCGCACGCCCGCCAGCCGGCGCAGCGCGTTGCCGACCATCGCCAGGCAGAGCCCGGCACCCAGTGGATAAGTGAGCGCCCACGCCGGCGGCATCGCACACAGGCGATAGAACCGCCAGAGGACGGATTGCTGCGCGACCAGCGTCAGCGCCGCGGCGAACGCAATCCCACCCGCGGCGGTGCCCGCCAGCGGCGCGAGCAGCAAGCTGAGCAGCGGCGAGAGGCTGAACACGAGCAGAAACAGCGCGCTCAGCAGCAACCGCGGCCACGTGGCGAAGCAGCCGTAGAAAATGCGGCTCCAGCCGCGCCAAATCTGGGGCAGACCGACGTACATCCGCACGCTGTACATGCCGCCCCCGCGAATCACGCGCAGACGGAGCCCCAACTTCTTGGCCTGCCGGGCGAAGTGCATATCCTCGTTGAGGGCGGTCTTGAAATTCGCGTGTCCGCCGAGGCGGTCGTACACCGCGCGCCGCATGAGCATGAAGGCGCCGTTGGCGTACGCGGTGGCGCGGGCGGGGTTGTTGACGCGCTCCGGCGGGAACCAGAACACCATGATGGCCCCCGCCGGCGGCTGCACGACACGCTCCCAGAACGTGTGGGCCTCAAGCTGCGGCAGCACGGACAGCAGGTCGCTCTGCTCACGCCGGGCGAAGCACGCGCCCGCCGCCAGCAACGTGTCCTCGTGAAACCGGCAGTCGGCGTCCGTGAAGCATAACCACTCCCCGGTTGCGTTCTGCACGCCGACATGCATCGCGTGGTTTTTCCCGGCCCAGCCCGCGGGCAACTCGCGGACGTGGACGGTCTTCAACCGCGGGTCCGCTGCGGCGAGGCGGTCCATGATCTGGGCGGTGCGATCGGTGCTGCGATCGTTGATCGCGACGACTTCCAGGTGTGGATGGCGCTGCGCGAGCAGGCCGCGGAGGCAGCCCTCGACGTTGGTCTCTTCGTCCTTCGCCGCGACCAGCACCGTCAGCGTCGGCAGACTCGCCGGATCAACGTCCAGGTCCGCCGGGGCGAGCACCGGCTCGTGCCGGGCGCGGTTCAGGTTCAGATGCCGACGGAGCCAGACCAGCCCGATCAGCAGAAGAAGCCAGAACCACACGGCCGTCGCCGTCGGCTCGAGGGCGAAGCGCAGAAACGCCGGCCACAAACGGGGGATCTCCTGGTTGACAGCCGCGTGAAGGTAACGAAACTGGCGCGAAAGTCCACCGGCCGGCGCCGCGACCACTGCCCAGTGGCGGGCGAACCCGCCCTCGGGATGTGTGTATGAACCGCCTTCACACGCTCAGTCGCGCGGCCCTCGTCCTCGTTCTGGCCGGCGGCGTCAGGGCGCCGGCCCAGACCACGCAGGCGGCGAGCCAACCGACCAGCGTCTACGTCGACCCCGCGTTCGGCTTCGAGCTGCGCCTGCCGGTCGGGTGGGAGTACGACCGCACGCGGTTTCAGCAGTTCAAGGACTCCATCGGCCTGCTGCGCGGCCGCGGGCCGGAGGGTCGCCGCGGGCTTCAGATCATCGTCTTCCGCAGCTTTCCGATGAAGCCGTTTGAGGACTGGGTGGTGGACTTCGGCAAGGCGTCGGCGGAACTGCTGAGCTCGCCGCGCACCGATTGGGAGACGTGGAAGCTGCCGCCGCGCGCCGGGGCGGTGCTCACGTACACGTCGAAGCTGGGCCTGGGGCTGACCCGCACGCACGTGCTCTGCTTGCCGTTCGATCCGAACACGATCTGGGTGCTCATCTACAGCGGGCAGGCGTTCGGCCAACCCGACGAGACCGCGATCCGCGGCGAATTCGAGCAGGTCGCCGGCTCGCTGCACGTGCAATACGACCCCGGCGCCGCGGCGCGGCTCGCGCCGGCGTTCGAGCGCGGGCAGGCCCTCGTCGAGCGGCTGCGGGCCGACCCGCAGCAGACGCCGCTGGATGAGAGTGAATACCTGTACGACATGGCGGTGGCCGGCAAGCCCGTCGGCTATCTCCAGCGCCGCACGTCGCGCGAGGAGCACGTTTACAGCGGCGCGACGGCCCGACGGCAGTTCGCGAAAGAGGGGTTGCGGGTGCGCGAGCGGGCGTGGCGGTTCCTGGAGGATGGGACGGTCTGGTACACGCGGCTGGACGCGTTCAGCAGCTTCGACGGCCAAAGCGAGTTGATCGAGAGCGTGCAGACGCAAGTTCCGCCGCCGGGCGCGCAGCCGCAGGAGTTGTTCACGAAGACGGACCAGGTGATCCGCGAGGCGGACACGCTGGTGTCGAGCTACACCACCAGCGCGGACCGCGCGCTGCCGGAACCGGGCAAGCCGATCAGCGTCGGGCCGGCGTACCTGGACTACGCCTGGGTGCGCGTTCTGCCGACGCTGCTGGCAGCCGCACCGCCGGAGCCGCACGCGGTGGCGGTGTACAGCGGCGAGATCCGGGCGCTGCTTTCGCACGTCGTGCAGCCGCTGGGGCCGCAGAAGCTGCCGGGCTACGATAGCGAAGCGCTGGCGTATGAGGTGCGCGAGGGTTTCGTGGACCGGCCGAGCACGCTCTTCTGTGATCGCAAAGGCGTGCTGCTGCGCATGGACGCCGGGGAGGTGACGCTCACGCGTGCCCCGCGCGCTGAGATCGAGCGGAAGTACGGCCGGCGGCGCGACGAGGCGCGTAACCGGTTTCAGTTGCCGACCGAGTAAGGGCCACCTCCGAACCCGCCACGCAGGTGGCGGGCCGCCGGGCACACCGCCGCCGGCGCCCGGACTTGCGTCCGGGGTTCGGAGCCGTGCGCCGCGGCGTACAGCCGTGCGAGCCAGAGCAGCACGCCGAGCGGCAGCAGAATCAGCGGCTGAATGTGTCCGCTGCGCGCCGCGGGCTCGTAGAGAGGGAACAGCACGAACGCCGCCAGGAGACCGAACCGCGCCGCGACGGACAGGTTGCCGCGCACCACGAGGCAGTGGTCCAACGCCAGGAGCACGGGCAGCACGACCAGACCGGCGTCGTACCACTGCGTGTGCGGGCTGACGAGCACGCTGGCCGTGACCGCCAGACCCCAGTGCAGCGCGAACTCCGAACGACGTCCGTCGGCGGTGCGGTAGGTCCAGAGCACGGCCCCCACGATCGCCGCCGTGCCCACCCAACCGAGCGTCCGGCCCCAAGCCGGGGGTAACCAATACTCGTGCCAGCCGAGGAGGGCCACCGAAGTCGCGCCGTTGTAGACGTTTTCCAGCGTGTTGTAGCTCGACAGCGTGCGCAGCAGGTTGAGCGGCCAAGAGGGGCCGCACACCACCGCACCCAGCAGATAGTGAACGCCCCCCAACGCGCCCGCGACGAAAACGGCCCGCCACTGCCGCTGGATGAGCAGCAGCGCCCCGATGAGCAGCGCGAATTGCGGCTTGTACGTGAGCAAGCCCAGCGCGATGCCGACACGCAAGGGTCGTCCGCCGCGCAGCCCCGCGTAGATCAGCGTCAGGAGCAGCAGCGTCACCGTCGTGTTCTGCCCCGCCGTCACGGTCCGGCAGATCGGATAGAACAGCCACGTCAGGCCGACGACGGTGCCCCAATGGCCGTGCAGACGCGGCACGTGCGGGCGCAGCACGTGCAGCGCTCCCAGAAACGCCGCCAGCAACCCGGCGGTGCAAACGACGTACGCGAGCTTGTACGGCAGCGCAGCGAGCGGCGCGAACAGCACGGCCCACACTGGCGGATTCACGTAGGCGACCAGCGCGGCGTACCCCGGCGCGTTCAGAAGCTCGGCCTGCGTGCGCTGCTGCAAGCCGAGGTCATACAGTTCGCCGCCGCGTCCGGCGAGTACCAGCCGCCCCGCGGTGTAGAAGCTCGCAAAATCTCCGCCGAACGGTTGGTTCGGCTGATTGAGGAGAGTTGTGTGTTGGACCAGCGCGATCGGAAACGCGGCCAGCCAGCCGAGCGCCCCGGCCAGGGCTACGAGCCGCAGGACGGTTGACGAGGTGAGAGCAGCGAGTGCGCGACCAAACACCGGCGAAGCTCCGCGGGCGAGCTATCGGACTACCGCAGCCGTGCGCGTCCGCCGGTGCTATCGGCTCATTCAGGTCGGCGTCGTGTTTGTTCGGTCCGTTGAAGAAGTCGACCAGCTCGCGCCGGCCGCGCGGGGCGCGGGCCGCTACCGCGCGCGGGCCTTGAGCGTGACGGGCCAGAAGTAGGCATAATCGCCGTCGATCCGCAACCCCTCCACGCCGATGCGGTCGCCCGGCTCGGCTTGCTCCAGGGCGGACCCGACCTCCTTCAGTGTCCGCACCGGCAGGCGATCGAAACGCAGGACGAGGTCGCCGCGCCGGATACGCGCCCGCTCCGCCGGGCTGCCGCGCTCCACGCCCTCGACCATCAAGCCCACCGTGGGGGGCAAGTCGTAGCGCCGCCGCAATTCTTCCGGCACCTCGGTCAGCTCCAGCCCGAACAGCCGGGCCGCCAGCGCGCGGCCGTCGGGCGGCGGCACGACTTCGAGCGGCACCGTGACGTCGAGCGCCTGGGTCCCGCGTTGCACCGCGAGTTGCACTTCGTTGCCCGGCTCTTCGCCGAGCAGGTGGACGTAGTAGTCGATGCCGTTGCGTAACCCCTGCCCGTTGAAGCGCACAATGCGGTCGCCCGCGACCAGGCCCGCCTTGGCGGCCGGGCTGTCAGGCCGCACGGCCAGCACGCGCGTGTCGGCCCCGCCGACCTGGAGGCCGAACCGCACGCGCCGCCGCTCGATATCGAGCAGGTTCGGCAGCAGCTCCCAAAGTCGATCGACGGCGATGGCGAAGCCGATGTTTTGCGCATCGCCGCGGATCGCGGTGTTGATGCCGATCAGGTCGCCGTTGATGTTGAGGAGCGGCCCGCCGGAGTTGCCCGGGTTGATCGGGGCGTCGGTCTGGATCAGCCCGCGGTACACGACCTCCTCGCTGAATTGGAGATCGCGGCCGACGGCACTGACGATCCCGGTGGTGACGGTATGCTGAAGCCCGAGCGGGTTGCCGATGGCGACCACCGACTCGCCGACGAGCACGTCGTTGCTGCGTCCGAGCCGCACCGGGGTCAGGGGGCGCGGCGGCTTCACCCGCAAGACGGCGAGGTCATGCTCCGCGTCCGCCGCGACCAGTTCCGCCGGCAGCGTCTGCTTGTCGGCGAAGGTGACCTGCACGTCGGTCGCCTGCGCGACGACGTGTGCGTTGGTCACGATGTACCCCGCCTCATGAACCACGGCCCCCGAGCCGACGCTCTGCACGCGGCGGCCGTGCTGCCGCGGACCGCCGAACTCGAAGATGTCGTCGAAGATCGAGCCGGGGCCGAGCGAGCGCATCTTCACGACGCGCGCGGTGCTGATGTTCACCACTGCGTCGCGGCAACGCTCGAACACGTCCACGACCGGCGTCCGCCGCGGGTCGCGGCCGGCGGGCTCCTGCCCCACGGCCGCCGCCGTCAGAATCGAAATCACCGTCCAAGCACCGACGCTAGGTCTCATAAGCACGATCCAGGCACCTGTGTGTATGTCGCCCACCGCGTAGGACGGTGAATTGTAGTGGATGCTGGCAGAAAACGGGGCGCCCGCGGCAATCCGAACCCGGCACGCAAGTGCCGGGCGGACGGCTCACACGGTCCCCGGCCCCGGACTTGCGTCCGGGGTTCGGGCGGCCGCGCTCTGCGCCATCCGAACCCGCCACGCAAGTGGCGGGCCGCCGGGCCGCTGGCGCACCGCAGCGCGC
>CAYMXT010000122.1:3134-12615 GCA_964394415.1 uncultured Planctomycetales bacterium | reverse complement strand
GCACAGACTGATAGTCTGTGCTCCACGCACAGACTGATAGTCTGTGCTCCACGCATAGACTGATAGTCCGTGCTCCGCCGCGCGCTACTCGAGGTAACCCAGGTCGCTCAGCCGGCGCTCGAGCACCCGCCGATCGTCTTCGGTGTACGCTTCCTCGCCGGTGCGCTCGACCTTGGCGACCGGCGGCTCGGTCTCCACGATCGGCTCGGTCGTGAACGCCGCCTTGAGCACCTGGCCCTCCATGTCCACCGGCACCCGCAGCCCCAACCCCGCGAGCGCGGTCGGCGTCACGTCAACGATGTTCGCATTCAGGCGCACGCCGCGCCGCACGTTTGGCCCGCTCAGCGCGAATACGCCCTCGACGCGGTGCGTACCCTCGAGACGATCGACGTCGCACCAGCGCACCGCCTGGCCGCCGCGGATCTTGCGGACCACCGCGAAGCCTGGGTGCGGCGCGAGCAGCAGGTCGGGGAGATTGACGTTGTCCTCCCGCCGGCAGCCGTACAGCTCCTCGGTCTTGTAGACCTGAAGGAACACGGGCGTCACCTGCCCGTCCGGGTGCCGCACCGTCACGGCCCGCAGCCGCTGGGCCAGCTCGTCGCGCAGCGGCTCGTATTCGTGCGGCTCCACGACCCCGTGCGGCCCGCGGCCCTTCAGGTTGATGTACAGATAGCCGTAGATGCCGGCGTGCATGACGCAGGCCCGCGTGCGCGTCCAATCGACGGCCAGTTCGCGCTCGATCCCGCGGCTGCCCTGCTCGAAGCGGGTCGCGCGGCCCTTCGTCAGCCGGTGCAGCCAGTGCCGCGCGCGCGTGCCCACCTGCTGCCAGCCGCCACGGAGCTTCAGGTAGTCCCATTTCCGCAGCAGCAGGTTCGGCTGGGCCTTGCCGTCCATGCTGCCGTGCCCGTGGTCGGACATGATGAGCACGGTTGCGCCGTTCTGCTCGGCGTAATCGAACAGCTCGCCGCAGGCGCGGTCCAGCCGCGTGAAGCAGCGCGCGGCCATCTCGCGTTCCTCGGCGAACTGCGTCGCGAAGCGCGGGTCGAGGTATTTCCACGCCTTGTGCTGGAGGTTGTCCACCAGCTTGAAGACCGTCATCAGCACGTCCCACCCGTACTTGTCGCCGCAATGGCGGGTCAGCGTCACGCCCTGGTCGAAGCTGTTGGCGATGTAGGCGAGGTTGTCCGCGAGCTGGGCGCGCCGGCCGATGGCGGTCCGCCGCCAGTTCGTGCGGTAGTCGTAGTTCGGAATCAGCCGGAAAATCTCGTCTTTCAGATCCGGCGGCCAGGTGAACTGCGATTCGATGCTGGGCGTCTCGAAGCCGCTGATCATGAACCCGTTGACCGGTTTCGGCGGGTAGGTCATCGGCACGTTGATGCTGCCGACGCGCTGGTCTTTCTCGCTGAGGAGCTGCCAGAGCGTCTTCTCGCGGATTTCGTACGTGCTGTTGAACGTCAGCGTGTGCGTCGTGGCGTCGTAGGTCTCGAAATCGAGGATGCCGTGCCGCCCCGGCCCCTTGCCGGTCATGAACGTCGTCCAGGCCGCTGGGGTGATCGGCGGCTGCGTCGAATTCAGGATGCCCGCCACGCCGCGTTCGATGAACCGCTTGAGGTGCGGCATGCGGCCCTCGGCCATGAGGGGGTCGAGCACGGAAAACGTCGCGCCGTCCAGCCCGATGATGAGCAGACGCTCCATCAGCGGCGTCAGCGGCCGCCTGGGGGCGGGCTGCGCGGCGGGCTGTGCGGACGGTGCAATGGTGGCAGTCGTATTCATGGTCACGCGATCCTCGGTGCCGGCCGGCCGGCGCGCCTCGCCGAGACAGCATAACCGATCACACCAGCGAAGACACGGTCGGTGTCAGTCGTCACCGATGGTGAGCGGGGCGTGGGAGGGTGGTCGGGTTCACCCCCTGGCGCAAGCGGGAGCCGCGCGCGGTCGGCCGACCCGGCTGCCGGAGCGGCGCTTTCTGCGCCGGAGTCCGTGCCGCGCAGCTTGGAAACAGCCCGTGGTTTCGGGACTCGCACAAGGGGTTTGAGGCTCTTGCCCCCATCGGCCGGTTGCGGCGGCTCATTGCCTGCGTCCGCGGACTGTTGCACCCTGTCCAGCGCTCATGCGGCCCAGACCAGCGCACGGCAGCGATCAACCGCCCGTCCCAGCGTCGTCGCCGTCATCCGCCCCCGCTGTGTCCCGCGGGCGGGGGATTTCGCGGCCGTTCACGAACCAGCCCATGAGCTGGTCCACAAGCTGCTCTTGAAGCCTGGTGTCGCTGGTGCGGCTCTCGGCCAGGTGCTCAAACCGCCGGCGGGTCTCGTGCAGGCGGGCATCGACGGCCCGCAGCAGGTCGCGACTCGGCGCGTCGCCGGCCAGGCGTACCACGAGCCGGGCCTGGCCAGCGGAAGCGCAGTCAATATGCGCGGCGTGCTGCCGGCTGGCCTTGGCCTTGCCAAAATAGACCGTGTGCGGGTCGAACATGGGCGACGGCGACATCTCCGCGGGCCGCTCCTCGGGAATGTCGCTGGGCGTGTCGCAGCCGGGTTGTTTGCCGATCCATTCGGCCAGCGGCGTCAGGTCGGGCAGATCGGCCGCGTCCCAGGCGTCGGCGGCCAGCTCCTTGACGCTGAAGCGTTTGGCGCCTGAACGTGCCCGCTGCTCCTGTTTTTCGATCTCGACGACGCGGATATTGCGGAAGTGCAGCGCCGTCGTTTCGTGCAAGCACTGCACGAGTTCCGCCCGCCCGGCCGCGTCGCTCACGCCGAGCAATTCGAAGACGGCGTCGTCCAGGTCGCGCCGATCGTGCTGCCGCAGTTCATCGGACAGCACGAGCGGCCCCGCGGCGATACGCCGGGCACGCTCGGGCGAATGGCAGTCCATAAGCTGTTCTTCGACCAGGCGGCCGACGGTCCGTCGGCTCATTGCCTTAACGGCGGTCGTGAGGCGCTTCGCCACGCGGGCGTTGACGCCGCGTGGGTCCGGTACTTCCAACAGGTTCACGTCCACGACTTCGGTCTTCAGGTTGCCTTCGGTCCCCGCGAACCGGCCGTAGAACGTCTTGAACAAGCCGACCAGCGTTGAATTCAGCGCCGCCCAAAGTGCTTCCTGCTCCCGGGTGCTCAGCTCTTCCGAGTACAGATCAAACAGATTGTGGTTGCAGATCAGGCGTTCCGGGTTGCGGGCGACGATATGCCGATACTGCTGCGCCATGGGCCAGAACGCGAAACCCGGCTTGACCAGCTTTGTCAGGTCGTACCACGGGTCGCGTGCGGCACACGTCGAGCGCTGGGGAACCGGAACAGACTTCGATTTCTTCGAAGCAAACGTGACCTGTTCGCCGTAGCGTAGATATTTGTAGACCCAAGTGCGGCGCAGGTCCTTCATCGGCTGGCCGACCAGCAGAACCACGCGGTCGAGGTCGCGTGCGCGTACGATCGGACGGTCCACCGCCATCAGACTATGAACTTCGGGGCGCAGAAACTCGGCTTCGAGCGGATGCACGCTGCCGTCCCCCGCCTGGATGATGCGCAGCTTGCCCGCTTCCACGTCTCTTCGCTGGGCGCCACCGACCCGACGCTTGAAGGCCGCATCCGTGCCGAACTCGCGCAGCGCCCGCGCCGTGATATCAGTCGGCATGAAGAACGCATCGCAACCGCTCGTGATACCGCGCCGCACGTTCGCGATTTCGCCGAGCGGCACGAGCCGGCGCGCAAAGCGCTCCAGTAGTCGGAAGTAGATCGTCGGTGCCCGGACGTAGCGGCCCCACTTACCGGCGACATATTCACCCTCATGAAAGGCCATCGCGCCTTGATGATTGTCGGGCAACTGGGATTCGCCGACCGTTCCTTCCCCGGCGCTGTCGTCTTCGTCGGCGGTATCCTGCGCGGAGACGTCCGCACCGCGCAGAATCAACCCAGCCCGCACCCCGCTCTCCCACAGCCGCCGCTGCGCCTTGACGAGGATGCGATAGCCCGGGTGATCCTCGTCGAATGGCGCGCGCAGGATGGTGTCGCGCAACTTATCTACTGGGTTTCGCGATGACCAAGCCCCCTTCTCCGGCGGCGGACCGAAGATCTCTCGTAGCGGCTTCTCGAAACGCACAAAGTGGACCCGGTTGTCCATGCGCTCGGCTTCATCGTCGCAGCGTTGCAGGATCGTGGCGACGGTCTTGACGCGGGCGTCCGTGAACCAGGGCTCCGCGGCGCTCTCCATAATGGCCAGGATCTTGAAATGCCGTAGGATCCAGCCTTGGAGCGCAAAGCCGTACTCCACGTCCAGCCAGGACGAGCTGGTCAAAAAGCCGAAGTACCCGCCCGGCTTCAGCAGCTTCGCGGCCACCGGCCAGAAGTAACAGTGCAGGTCCGCCCGACCGGACAGCGCCAAGTCGGGCCAGGCGGCGGTCGCCAGCGCGCTGTAACGCGGCTTGGCGTCTTTTTCGATCCGCTCTTGCCGGACGTAGGGCGGATTGCCGACCACGGCGTCCAGCTTTGGTAGTTCAACGGCAAGCGTGCCACCCTGCGTGTCCGGCAGCGTGCAGAAGGGCCGCGGCTTTTCGCCGCCGTTGCCATTCATGGGGATGTACGTGTCGAAGAAATCCCGGCGGACGATGCAGGGATAGTTGGCTTCGTCGTTGATTTCGCGCGCGGCCAGATTGAGCGTCGCCAGGTGCGCCGGGTACAGGGCGATATCGCAGCCGAATAACTCGGTCAGGATGCGCCGGTGGTGGCGCTGTGGGTCAAGCTGTTGTTTGCGGTAGTAGGCCCGGACGAGAAAGCTCCCCGAGCCGCAAGCCGGGTCGAGCACGCCATCTCCGCCGGCGCGGATGCAGAAGGCGTTGATCAGGTCCACGATGTCATCGCTGGTGAAATGCTGCCCGTAACGGTGCCGTTCTTCGGGGGCGATGAGCTTCTGGAAGATGCGGCCCACGATGTCGGAGGGCACGTTGCGGAAGTCGACGGCTTCGATGCCGCGCAGCAGCCCGCGCCACGCGTCCAGGGCGCTCGGGGCTTCGAAAACGACGGCGGATGCCCAGTCCTGCGCGCCGGGGAACAGGAGCGGCTCATAGTCCCCGCTGCGCTGAACGGCTTTCTGGAAGTAATGGTCGAACGCCTTCGCCGCAGCGTCCGGCGTCTTGACGGTGCGCCGGAGCTCCAGTCGAGGAAGGTCGGCGAATCGCGTGCGCAGCGCCTTGTAGAAGATGAGCCGGTTCGCCCACACATAGGCGAGCGTCTTCGCCATGTTGCTCAGCGCGGCCCGCCACTGGTCGGCGTCGTTGCGGACGAACATCCGGTCCTGATTGGCAAGCCACTGTTGGACCTTGGCGTCAAACGTCCGGTTCTGTTCCGTGTGGTCGATCAGGTAGGTGGTGGCGAGTTGAACCGGCCAATCCAGGTGGCTTTCCAGCGAGCGGAGGAAGATATCGTCCGCCGGCATTGCCCAGTCGCGCCGCCGGCCGGTGTAAATGTCCGCCAGGTCACGCAACAGGTCGGGCAGGAAGCGCGTGCGGACGTATTCCAGGTTCTCGCGGCGGGCCACCTCTGCGGGGCTGGCCAGCGTCAACCCCAGCTTCCACTCGCGGACCCGGCGCTCCACGAGGGGCTTCCGCCACTGGCCGCGGTCCCATAGCACGAAAGTGTTGACGTTCCAGGTGAAGAAGTACTGGGCGCCCGCATTGTCCGCTTTCTGGTGCGCGTCCCAGACCAGCGCATCGTCATACGGTGAGCGGCCTTCGGGCGTGCCGGGCAGCTTCACCTCGCCGCAAAGGGCCAGCTTGCCGCCGGGTTCGAAAAACCGCAGGTCTTTCCGCTTCCGCTTCGCCGCCCCTTTGCCGAAGCCCTCGAGGCGCGCCTCGGCGAACGGAAACGTGGGATCCTGGAGGCGCAAAACCGCGACCGCGGCCGTGACTTGCCCGCAGAAATCGACTTCGTGGATGGATTGTTCGACCGTGCCGCTCATCGCGCCTGCCGCCGGTCGCGGCGCACCGCGTCCGCTGACCGCGATTATGCGGCCCGGCGAACCGGTGTAAAGCGGCGTCTCGGGCGGCCGAGGAGGGCGGGAGCTCGAATTGCTCGCCGTTCAGTACGGTCTTCTCTACACTACAGGTATGACCGCCGAGGCGATTGACCTCGAGCTCTCCCGCGAGCCGTTCGTTCCCCTCCGCTTGCACTTGACGGATGGCAGCAGTATCGATGTTCAAAACCCCGGCCTGGCGTTCATCGCGCGGCTGGCGTTGTACGTCGCGCGCACCGACCGGCCGCACTCGCGGATAGTGGACGATTTCCGCCTGATTTCGCTTCGTCACATCGTACGGCTGGAGCTGCTGGAACCAGCCTCTTGATGCCACGCGGGGAGCTCTGCTCCGGCTCCGCCATCTGGCGCGGTCGCTGTTCCGGGGGCACGCAGACAGATCACCAGCCCGATGAACAGAAGCACCGCCGCCCCCAATAGCCACGGCAGCGGCGGCGAACCGTTGTCGGCCAGCACGTAGCCCCAGCGCGTCAGCAGCGGCTTGAGCGCGTCCTCACGCGACGCGAGGACCGAGATGCCGTTGTGCAGGACGTGCGCCAGCATCGCCGGCCAGATCGAGCGGTATTGCACGACCAGCAGGCCGAACAGCAGCCCCAGCCCGGCGGTGATGAAGAGGCGGTGGACGCTGTGGTGGTGAATCGCGAACGCCAGCGCGGTGACCAGCACCGCCGCCCATTTGCCGAGCGGGCCGCGCAAGCCGCTGAGCACAAACCCGCGGAAGAATAGCTCTTCGCACACCGCCGGCAGGAGCGCGAGGAAGAAGAACATCACCAGCGGGTTCATGCCCGCGAGCAGCCCCTCCATCGCTTGCAGGGCCTGTTCCATCTCCGGCGGCACCGGCAGCCAGGTCTGCTGAAACGCGAACCAGCCCTGCGCCAGAATCCAGGTGGACGCCCCGAAACAGACCGCCGCCGCGTCCGCCGCGGGCGACGGCGCCGCCAGCGCAAACGCCGGCCGCAGGCGGACCTTCATGTAGACGGCGGTTGCGAACGGCAGTCCGGCAAACAGGACCACCAGCGTGGCCGCGACGCCCCACCAGAACCAGAGCGTGCCGCCCACGCCCGTGGCTTTGACGAGCCACTGTTGCACAAAGAAGTTCACGGAGAACGCAATCGCCGTGAGCAGCAGGGCCGCCGACGACGTGGGTCGCAGCTTCGCCTGGAAGAACTGTCGCTGAAACAGCGTCTTGACGGAGAGCGTGTCCGCGAAAAGTACGGCCTCCTGGCCGAAGAGCTTGGCCGCCGCCGCCACCGCCGCCCCGGCGTAGACGCACGTGATCAGCGTCACCCACAGCACGGCGAAGACGTCGAACTTGCCGGTGAACAGGTCGCGAGCGAGCACGACGATGTTCGCGACCGGCATGACGAGCAGCGGCCCTTCGAGCCGCGTGCCGGGCAGGATGCCGACCACCGCGGGGATCAAGGCCGCGATCATCACCGGCATCACGTAGTTCTGGGCTTCCTTGAAGCTGCGGGCGAAGCTGCACACCGCCAGCAGGACCGCACTGAACATGACCGCCAGCGGAATCAGCACCAGCAGCACCCACGGCAGCGCGCTGAGCGGGATCACCATTTGCCCGCCGCGGCTGAGCACGTCGCCGAGGCCGCCCAGGTAAATAGTGCCGCCGATCGACAGCAGGTTGAGTGTTGCGCTGAGCATGGCGATCAGGGCGACGACCACGAACTTGCCGGCGATGAGGTCCACGGTCGGGACCGGGGCGACCATCAGCGTTTCGAGCGTGCCGCGCTCGCGCTCGCCCGCGGTCAGGTCGATCGCGGGGTAAATGGCCCCGGTGATCGTCATCACGATCAGGATGAGCGGGACGATCCGGCCGAGGATCGAGCCGCCGACCTTTTCGGGCGGGGCGATCTCCTCTTCCTTAACAGTGATCGGTGTGACGAACGCCGGCGACAGCTCGACGCGCCGCAGCCGTTGCCCGAGCATGACTTGCCCCGCTCGATCGAGCACGCCTTGGAGCCCGGAGGTCGCAATCTGGCTGCGGATGTCGGTCTGATCGACCACCAGCGTCAGCACCGCCGCGGCGTCGGAATCGGCGGTCGGCAGTCGGTCGCTAACGAGCAGCCCGGCGTGGAACTCGCCGTCGCGGACGGCTTGTTTGACGGCCGCGGGGTTGTCGAGCGACTCGATCTGGTAGCTTGGCGGGTGCTCCCGCACGCTGGCCCGTGCGGTCTCCGCCGCGGATTTGTCGCGCGGCGCCGGCGGGCCCGCTGGTTGCTTGTCCAATTCACCGCTCGCGGACAACTCGACCAGCTCCTCGGCGGTACGGCCCTCCGCCCCTGGCTGCCGCGCGGGGTCCGAGTCGATCAGGTGCCGGAGCCAGGCCCGCGCCGCGTTCGACGGGACGGCAATGCGATACTCCTCCTGCTTGAGCCGGCTGAGCTGAAGCTCGAAGCCCTGCACGGAGCCCAGCATCATCGCCGGGTAGAGCACCATCGGCACGACGACCATCGCGACGAGCGTCCGCCGATCGCGGAGCGTGTCGATGAGTTCCTTGCGCCAGATCGTGTTGATGCGCGTCAGGCGGTTCACGCGGCCCCCTTACCAGCAAAGACCTGATCGTCCGCGCCCACCAGGTGCAGGAACACCTCGCTGAGCCGTTGTCGGCCGGTCTGGGCGCGCAAGTCATCGAGCGGCCCCTCCGCAATCAGCCGGCCGTTGTGAATCAGGCCCATGCGCCGGCACATCTTATCGATCTCGTCGAGCGCGTGCGTTGAGAGCAGGACGGCCTTACCCGCGTCGGCCTGCGTGCGGACGAACTCGAGGATCAGGCGGTTGCTGAGCACGTCGAGGCCGAGGGTCGGCTCGTCGAGGACGAGAATGGGCGGGTCGGCCAGCAGGGCGCGGGCGATGCTGACGCGCTGTTTCTGCCCGGTGGACAGGGCCCCGCAGCGCAGGTGCAGGTACCGGTGCATGTCGAGCCATTCGACCAACTGCTTAATGCGGGGGCGTGCGACCGCGCGCGGCAGGTCGTAGAGTGTCGCAAAGTAGTCGAGCATCTCAAACGGCGAGAGCCGGGCATACAAACCGGTGTTCGCGGTCAGGTAGCCGATTTGGCGTTTCACGCGCTCGGGCTGGTGCGTGACTTCCGCGTCGTTGATCCAGACGCGCCCGGCGGTCGGACGGAGGAGTCCGCTAATCATGCGGAGGGTCGTGGTCTTGCCGGCCCCGTTCGGGCCGAGCAGGCCGTAGATCTCCGCGGGCCGCACCTCAAATGAGATGCAGTTGACCGCGGTTTTTTCGGTCCCGTCGGGGTTCGGGAAGACTTTGGTGAGACCTTCCACTCGGATCATGGCGGTTAGGGTAGCGCAACGCGGCGGCCTGTGCCAGCGTCAGGGGGCAGATCGGCTTTCTGAGCCGCGGGATTCATGCCGCGGTGAATCCGAACCCCGGACGCAATCCCGGCGCGCCGGGACGGGGCCGCCGGCTGACCGCGCCACGCACG
>CAYMXT010000122.1:0-3124 GCA_964394415.1 uncultured Planctomycetales bacterium | reverse complement strand
GCCATTTCCAGCGAGTGGTCGAGATCGTCCGCTCGGGGCAGCTCGGCGCCGTGCACTCCCGCGGGTGCCAGTGCATGCCCCGGTCGCCGACCCGCGGCGCCGGGATTTCGTCGGTCGCTGGGACGCGCCCCCCACTTGCATGCGAGGCTCGGACGTCCTGCACCCGCGTGCGGGGTTCGCGCCAAACGGAGCGTTCGACGCAACAGTCCCATAACAGTGCTGCTGTCCGGCACTTGTCGGATCTTGTGGCGCGTCGCCATCGGGCCGACGATTGCCTGTGGTAAGATGGCTGCCGTGTGTGGAATGCGCAGTTCTCCTCTCGCTTGAGGCTCACCGGCTTGCGCAGGAAGGAATGAGGTAAGGCGCGCTTCTTATGCGCGGATGTCCTGCGCCTGCTCTTGCGGAGAGGCGGTTCTATTGTGTCTTGGTCATGGCGCGCGGAGCCGGTGAATGAGCCGACCGCCGCGCGGTTCATCGCAGGTGTGCGCAGTTAGAGGTACGAGCACGGGCGAATGGAACCCGCCACGCAAGTGGCGGGCTGCCCGGCCCCGCACTTGCGTGCGGGGTTCTGAGAGGCGCAGTTAGAGGCACGAGTACGGGTGAGGCGAAGGAGTACTGGCTGATGTTGAAGCGTTGGATGTTGGGCGTGTGTTTCGTCGGCGTGGCGATGCTGCCGGCGGTGGCCGGGAACATCGACGACGATCTGTACTACACGCTGGCGACCCGCGACGCGGGCGAGACGGTGTCCGCGTTGATCTACCTGCTGGATACCGTCGATTTTGACGCGGTGAACGCCGTCCTGGATGCCGAGCGGGCAACGTTGCCGCGGCGGCACGAGGCGGTCGTGACGGCGTTGCGCGACAAGGCCGCGGCGACACAGAAGCCACTGCTGGCGGAGATGGAGAAGCTTGCCGCCGCCGGGCGCGTGACATCCTACCAGGCCTTTTGGATCGCGAACGTGATCCAGGTCGAAACGACCAAGGATGTGATCGAGGAGCTCGCACGGTTCCCCGGCGTGGACACGATTTACCTCGACTATCCCCTGACGCTGGACGAACCGACCGCGAGCTCCCCGGCCGACGGCGAGTCGTACCGAGCCGTCGAGCCCGGCATCGCCGCCGTGCGCGCGGATGACGTGTGGGCCCTGGGCATCGACGGCACCGGCGTGCTCGTCGCGAACATGGACACGGGCGTTGATGGCAGCCACCCTGCGCTGGCCAGTCGCTGGGCTGGTCTGCTGCCCGCGTACCAGGGTCATCCGGAATGGGCTTGGCACGATGCGCTCGCCAACCCCCCCAGCACCTTCCCGAGTGATAGCTACGGGCACGGCACCCACACGATGGGAACGGTGTGCGGACTGGCGGGGTCGAACCAGATCGGCGTGGCCCCCGGCGCCAAGTGGATCGCGGACAACTGCATCAACCAGGGCGTCGGCCAGCCGCTGATCAACGACATCATCGCGGGCTTCCAGTGGCTCGCCGATCCGGATGGCAACCCGAACACCAGTTGGGACGTGCCGGCGGTTTGCTCGAATTCCTGGGGCATCGCCACGTCGCACAACTTCCCGCCGTACAGCACGCCCTGCGACCCGAGTTTCTGGGCGTACCTGGATGCGTGCGAAGCGGTGGGCTGTGTAATCCTCTTCTCCGCCGGCAACGAAGGCCCCGGCGCCAATACGCTCCGCCGCCCGGCGGATCGGGCCACCGATGCCTATCGCACGCTGGCCGTCGCCGCGGTGAACGGCAACCAGTCCGGCTGGCCGATCGCGTCCTTCTCTTCCCGCGGCCCTACCTATTGCTCGCCGAACGGGCAAGCCGCCATCAAGCCGGACATCTCGGCGCCCGGCGTGTCCGTGCGGTCCGCTTACCCCGGCGGCGGATATCAAAACATGGATGGCACTTCGATGGCGTCCCCGCACGTCAACGGCGTGGTCGCCCTCATGCGCCAGGCCTGCCCCGACCTGACCGTCACCCAGATCAAGGACATCCTCTATCAAACCGCCGTGGATCTCGGTACCGCCGGCGAGGACAACAGTTATGGCTGGGGCATGGTCGACGCGTACGAAGCCGTGCTGATGGCCCAGAGCATGTGCGGCCCGCACGCCCCGCACGCCAGCGACGGCAGCGCCGCGACGCCGCAGAACACGCCGGTGACGATCACGCTGAACGCGACGGACGATGGCCTGCCGGACCCGCCGGGAGCGATGACGTACATCGTCGTCACCCGCCCGACGCGCGGCTTCCTGCGCGACCCGCAGGGCGACACGATCATCACCGTCCCCTACACGCTGCTCAACAACGGCAACCAGGTCGTCTACACGCCGAACGCGTACTACGACGGCAGCGACGCCTTCACGTTCAAGGCGAACGACGGCGGCGTCCCGCCGGAGGGCGGCGATTCCAACGTCGCCACGGTCAACCTGACGGTCGGCGGCCCGACCACCGTGTACACCTGGAACATGGACACCAACCCGGGTTGGACGACGCAGAGTCAGTGGGCCTGGGGCACGCCAACCGGCGGCGGCGGCGAGTATGGCTGCCACGACCCGAACAGCGGCTTCACCGGCACGAAGGTCTACGGCTACAACCTGAGCGGCGACTACTCGAACAACATGCCCGAGTACCACCTGACCACGACCGCGATAAACTGCACCGGGCTGTACAACACGTCGCTGCGGTTCCGCCGCTGGCTGGGCGTCGAGCGCTCGCTGTATGACCACGCCTACGTGCGAATCAGCGTGAACGGTACGAGCTGGACGAACGTCTGGCAGAACCCCGATTCCGAGATCGCCGACGGGGCCTGGGTCATTCACGACCTCGATATTCACACCCAGGCGGACAACAAGCCGACGGTTTATCTGCGCTGGACGATGGGCACGACCGACAGCGGCTGGCGTTACTGCGGCTGGAACATCGATGATGTTGAGATCCGTAGCTACGTGCCGAGCACCGTGCTCTCGGGCGACTGCAACTGCGACGGCGTCGTGAACTTCGACGACATTAACGCCCTCGTGCTGATGCTCACCGATTTCGCCGCGTGGCAGGCCCAGTACCCCGGCTGCGATTGGCGCAACGGCGATTGCAACGCCGATGGCGCGATCAACTTCGACGACATCAACCGGTTC
>CAYMXT010000121.1:0-12621 GCA_964394415.1 uncultured Planctomycetales bacterium | reverse complement strand
AGGCGCGACATGGCCTTGTTTCTCAGCCCCTTGCTGCCGGCACGCGCGATGACGACGGCCAAAGCGCTCATGCTTTCGCCTTTCGTTTGCGCGTCGGCTCGACCTTCCCGCTGCCGCGCACTGGGCGCCCTTTGCCGCGGCGTGCACGCTCGGTTTCTGCGACCGCATCGTGCGCATGATTTACCTCAATGCGGCCTCGCTCCGCAATCTTGTCGCGCTGGTCGGCGCACCTCTGCGCGAGGACGCACTCGATCTCTCCGCGCTGTTCTGGCGTCATGCCCGGAACCGCCAGCGGGACCGCCTGCTCCAACTGATTCAGCGCGGCGACGAACAGGTCGGCGAGCCGCTCCAACGCGGCGACATGAAGCGACCGCGCAACGTACTTGCCCTGAAGCAGCTCGCGCTTGACCTTGGTGAGCAGCATCGCTTCCAGGTCCTTGCGCTGCCTGATATTTGTCAGGTCGGCGGGGCCATCGGCGGCGCGATCCTCCCGAAGTTCGCGCGATCTCCAGTCGGCCACCAGCGCCGCGTGGGCGGCCGTGTAGCCGCGCGGCGGCGTACGGCGTGGAACTTCCGCGGGCCAGGCGTCGTGCTGCCGCAAACGGCTGGCGGTGGCCTCAGTAATTCCAAGTTTCTTGGCGAATGCCTTTAAGTTCATGCCGCACGCTGCTTACGCCAATCGAACTGCCATATTTGCAGACGAAAATGAACTCGCCACCGCATTGCGTTTCCCACTCAGGAAGGACCCACGATTACCACCGGCGCCGGCGGAGCTTCGTTGTCAGCAACGACGGCGTCAGACAGCGCCCACGTTCCGCGCTGTGATGCGCCGTTTGATGCTCGCACGGCCAGGGCGACCGTTGCGCCGCGACTGAATGGTCCCAGCGTCGTCTCGAACGACCGCTGGCCCTGCGCCGCAACCGTCCGCAGGATCGTGGCCAGCTCCGTCTGGTCGGCGATCTCAAACTCGGTGGGGTCGAGTTGGTCAGTCGTGTTGGCGCTGATCCATCGCAATTCGACTTGTCCGCCGGCCAACGGGCGAGCGCGGACCAGCGTCGGAAAAACTAACTGGCGGGCCGCGTCGCCCGCGCCGTCAATTTCAATTGCGAACCGCGCCATCTCTGATTCGCTGCCGTACTGATCAACGCGGGTTAGCCCAATGACCCATTGGCCAGCCGGCAAGATGTTGGTCAAGTCGCAGGCAAACGGCTCGCTGCCGTCGAGTGTGCGCAAAAGCGTCCCCGCTCCCACGTCGTAAAGGCGGAACGATGCGGCATCAATGGCGCCCCAGTATTCGAGCGGCCAATAGCCCTCGACCCAATAATCCTCTGGCCAGTAGCCGGCGCCGGGGTCAAAAGAAAACGATGCGCCGCCCCAATAGGTCGCGGTCCAGTGTTCGACGGTCCAAAAGTCGGTTGGCCAGAGGATCAAGAAATTACGCTCGCCGTTCGAGTTCCGGGCGTGCTTCCAACCGTGACGGCCAGAACTGAGGTTGTTCCGTCGTTTCGCTTGAATGTGACTGTGCCGCCCGACACCGAAGCCACGCCGCCGATGGCCGCGAGAACCGCTGCGCCCCAGGTCTCGTAATCGAGGCCGTCGATGTGGGGCATCGTGACGCTGCCGACCACGTTGCCGTTGACGTTCCCGCCTACGTTGCCCGCGACGGAGCCGACGGCCCCGGTGACGCTGGCGATCGTTACGTCGTTGGCGACCTTGGCGTCCGTGATGGCGTTGGCAGCGATGGCCGAGGCGTCGATGGCGCCGGATGCGAACGAGGCGGCAGCGATGCCGCCCGTTGCGATTGACCCCACACTTCCCGCCACATTTCCGCCTACGTTGCCGATCACGCTGCCCACCGAGCCCGAGAGGTTGCCGGAAATATCGATCGCCATCGCGGTGAGCTGGCGATCGGGGTAGGCCCACAAGGTCGCGGGAGTCACCGTGGTGGTGCTGCCCGCCTCTTCCGAAACGCTGTTGACCAGAACGCGATCCAGCCGCAGCCGATTGGCCGTGGTCGTCGATGTCGCGGTGAAGCGGAGCTTCACCGTCCCATCGGTGTCCATATGCTCGCGCGAAAGCGCGTAACTGTAGTTCGTGTCGTTCGACCGCGAGGCAAGGCTGGTGCTCGTGTTGCTAAGTTGATACCACGCGCCGGCCACGTAGTCGTATGCCCACACGTTGACCGCGCCGCTGCCGTTCCAGTAACCGTTGAGCGACATGCTCGTCGGCGCTCGTCCGGCGCCGCACGCGAACGTCAGGTCAACGTCGAGACCAAGACCACCGACCGCGATGTCGGGCCGCAGGATGTAGTAGGCGTTGTCGTCGGTCGCCGCGTCGCTAACCGTCCCGCTTACGACCACGCCAGCGGTTAGGTTGGCGCTGTCTGGCGTGTTGCTAATCGGTGTGATCAGAGCCAGTTGATCGGTCTGGGCCTCCATGGAGTCGGTGAGGTTGCTGAACGTTGACCAGGCGGCGGTGGCGCTCTTGCTGGCCAGCTTGGCCAGGGCGGAGTTGTTGGCCACGTCGGAGTTGGTAACCGCGACGGCCATCAGGTGATCGAGGTTGATATCAGCGAGGGCGGCATCAACTTCGGCGTTGACCTGCGCGGCGCTGAGGTTGTTGAGCGCGGCAATGCTGGAGGATGTGGCCAGTCCGCTTTGCACTTCGGCCGTCACGTCTGATGCGATCTTGGCCGCGGTGATAGCGTCGTCGGCGATCGACGCCGCGGTGATCGCGCCCGAACCCCAGGCGGTGCCGCCGGCGTTGACTATGTTGGCGCCAATCTGTGCCGATGAAGTGCTGACCGCCGATCCACCAATGTTTCGCAGGTCGGCGCGCACGCCGCCGCCGGAACCGCTGACGATCGCGTCGTAAACCTCGGCCGGCACGACTTGAAAGTCGGCCCACACCGGCAGGCATGTGGCTGCGTCGGCGAAGAAAACCCGGATCGAGCCGAGCGTGCCGGTGTCGGTCGCATCGAGCGTAACGGCATAGACGCCGCCACCAAGGTGCGTTGACGCCGTGACCGTGGCGTGCCGCACGGCATGGGCGCCGCCGTTTTTGGACAGAACGATTCCGGTGCTGGCGTGGTCGATTGCCGAAATCAATCCGGTTTCGGCAGTCACGCCGTCGGTGGCGTCAACGAACGGGCCGAATGGGATGACGACGGATGTGCTTTGTTTGAGGATCATTGGTTGTTCTCGCGGACTCGCTGGTAATACATGCTTTTCTTCGCACCGCCGCCGCCGCCGCCGGTGTGGGTGATTTTCGCGATCACGGCATACACCTGCGTCCCCGACGAATCGCCGCCGTTTGCAAAAAACTTGACCTGCGCGCCGTCAAGGTCAGACTGGTTCCATGTTCCGCTGTATGTGGCCGAGCGCCATGTCGCCGGGTTCATCACTCCGCCAGAACCAAGGTTGACGATGCCCTGCCACGAGCCGCCAATCTTTAGATCGACAGCTAGGCTGCCGCTGTCGCCGGTGTTCGTCTGTCCGTAAACGTAGAGCACGACCTCGGACACTGACGAAACGGGCGTGGTGCCGAGGTCGAGCACCTCTTCCTTGTTCCATTGTTCGGCCGCACACTCAATCCCCGTTTCGGTGTTCGGCGTGCCCGTGCCTTGTAGCCCCTTCACGGTGCGTTCGTAGTGCGTGCTGCCGCTGCCGATTGTCGAGAAATCGAGCGGAGTCGCGTCACCGGTCAATTCGACCCATGCGGTAGCCATTGCGTTGCTTTCGACAGATGAGGCAGCCTGTTTTACGGTCGATCGTCTGGAGTCTACGCTCGTTTGTCTCGGATGTTCCCGCCGCGCCTTTGCACAGATTCGACTGCTCCGCGGCCACACCTCAATCGCAACACCGGCGAACACTACCGCCGCCAGAATCCAGACCGCAAGGCGTTTCATACTGCACCGCAATGGGCATCCATGCCCCGTTCACGCGTCCCTGCCCACCCCACACCTATCACACACCTTGCGCGAAATATTGAGCCTTACAGCCGGGCCACGCCCAGCCCGAACAGACTCGGCGACGCCTCGCCGATGCCTTCCTTCACGACCTGATGCCCGGCGGCGCCAAGCCGCTGTTTCATGGCCTCTCGCACCGCGGCATCCTCAAAGTCGAGTTTGCCATCAGCGCCCTGCGCGTCTTCGATGGTCTTTGCGATTTTGCGCGCCAGCGATCGATTCCGCGCCGCCAGCAGCAGACCGACCAGTCCGACCACCGAGCCAGCGATCTCTCCGTAAGGCGGAGGCACGAAAGGCAGGACCGCGCCCGCGATGTTCCCGGCCCGCGTCTGTTGGCCCAGTTCTTCCGCGTGCGCGTCGGCCAGCTTCTTGGCCGCAGCCTTGGCGCGAACGTCGGCGGCGGTGGCGATCGTCTCCAAATCGGTGACCTTGGCCTCCAGCGCCGTCACCTCGGCGGCGAGCTGTGCGTTGTCCGGCTGGGTCGCCGCCAGCGTCCTGGCCCGCTCCGCCTTGCTCAGTGTGGCGAGCTTTTCCTGCTGGGCGGCAGCGGAGATGCGCTGCGCGTCGCCCTGCTCCTGGGCGAGGCCGATGAACTTGCCGTCACACCCAGGGGCGGCGAGCACAGCGAAGGCGATGATGGCGACGACGATCGCGCGACGAATCAACATGGCCGATTCCTTTCGGTAGCGCCCCCGGAACCTCCGCGGGCTTGCGGTGAGTGATGCGGCGCGGCTAGAGCCTCGCGCCAAGCCCAAGCCGGCAGCGCATGACAACGCCAGCCGCGAGGGCTGGCGCTGGTCAAGGACTGTGGGCGTTGCGGTCATCGCGCGGACCTAGCCGCGCGACTGGAGCAGTGTAGCGGCGCGACGCTGGGCTGTCAAAATCGCGTTGGGGCCGGCATCGGGCGAAAAAGCCAAAGAGCAGAATCCGGACGGCCGAATTCGCGCAAGGCTTAGACCCAGCTCCCGCCCGCGCGCGGCCAGCGCACACGATGCCGCCCACCATGGCGGCGCGATCCTCCTGCAGCGTCGCCTGCCACGCCCGCACCGTGGCCACATGCCGATCGGTGTACCCCAGATCGGCGCGCAAATGTGGCACTTACGCGCCTTCGGCAATGGTGGTTTTCGATTTTGGGCGCGGTTGTAGCCCACAACCGGTAAGGTGAGTGTTTGGAGGTATTCCGAGGGTTCACTTATGCACATTTCCCGGAGAAAACCGCATTCTTGACAAACGCTCCAGCATCTGTTGAAGTCTTTGTAAAGCGCGGGTCGAGAGTTCAAATCTCTCAGGTGGCCTTTGATTTCTAGGGGTTTCCGAAAGGGGCCTCCGAAAACGTGCCCGCCGACAACCGGTGCCGACAACCGATCGGCCACTTTACGGAGCGCCTCCCATGCCCAAGATTGCCCAACCTGCGAGCCTCGAGCGCCCCGCCTGGCCCTACGCCGGAGTGACGGCGATGAGCCCCAACGTCGCCAACAATCAGTGGGTCAAGAAGATCCGGGGCCGCACCTACTCGTTCGGGGTGATCTGGTCGATCGCCGCCGGCAAGCGCGATCTGGAGAGCGTGGCCGCCAACGCGGAGGTGGCGCTGAAGCGTTACCAGGCCGAGGGCCCCGGCCTGCACGCCGGCCTGCCCCGCGACCCGGTCCGCCGGGACGGCGTGACCATCGGCGAGATGTGCGGCCTGTACCTGCAGTCGCGCAAGGCGGACTGTGACCTGGGCAAGCTCTCGCCGCTCTCGTTCAAGAACTACGCCTCCACCTGCAAGCTGCTGATCGCCACCTTCGGCATGAAGCGTCCGGTGGAGGCGCTCAAGCCGATCGACTTCGCCAAGCTCCTGCGCTCGGCCCCCTTCGGCCCCTCGCGCCTGCAGGCCTTCGTGGTCTGGGTGAAGCAAGTCTTTGCTTGGGCTTACGACTCGGAGGTGATCGACCGCCCGCCCAAGTTCGGCAAGGGGTTCAAAGGGTCGAATCCAAAAGAGCGCCGCCAGCTTCGCCGCAAGGCGGGCAAGAACATGCTGCGGCCGGATCAGATTCGCAGCCTGCTGGGTCTGGCGTCGGTTCAGATGCGGGCGATGATCCTGCTGGCGATCAATGGCGGGCTTGGCAACACCGACCTGGCCCGGCTTCCGATCGCCGAGCTGGACCTCGAGCACGCGATGCTGGACTTTCCCCGGATCAAGACCTCGATCGAGCGGCGGGTGCCGCTGTGGCCGGAGACGGTCGAGGCGCTGCGGGCGGCGATTGCCGCTCGCCCAACGCCGGCGGAGCCTGATCATGGGAGCCTTGTCTTTCTGACCGCCCAGGGGCGGCCGTGGGTTCGGCAATCGTTCCAGGGAGGCATCGACGCCATTGGCGCCGAGTTCAACAAGCTGCTGATCGAGATCGGCGCCAAGAAGCCCAAGCGCACGACCGACCCGGCCAAGAAGCTTCAGCGCGGCGCCAGCCGCCGCAACGTCAACATGCCCCTGGGCTTCTACACGCTCAAGCGCACCTTCCGCACGATCGCCGATCAGGTGAAGGATCAACATGCCGCGTTCCTGGTGACCGGTCACGTCATTCCCGGCATGGCCGGCGTCTACGTGCAAGAGATCGAATTGAGCAGGCTCAAGGCGGTCACCGATCATGTTCGGGCGTGGCTTTTGGAAACGCCGTGGAGTTGCCCGCTGACGCCGGCGGACGATGCCATTGACCTGTGCCCCGGCTGTCGCGCCAAATTGGCCGAATGACGCGCACCCTGGCGACCCAGCCAAATGTCTGGCGTGCCGTTGCGCCTCACCCACAAACTACGGTCGAGCGCACCCCAGCCCGGCGGATGTCGGCAGTGGTGATGGTTGCGCCTCACCCACAAACTACGGTCGAGCGCACCACGCGCCGGCGACGTGACACGCAAGTCCCTGTTGCGCCTCACCCACAAACTACGGTCGAGCGCACCTATAGCTTCCTGACCCCGAGGGAGCTTTAGTTGCGCCTCACCCACAAACTACGGTCGAGCGCACCTGATGGATTGCAGTCGCTTGTTTGCGCCCGACTTACGCCGCGTTCGCCTGAAAAAAGTGGGTGAAACGTGGCAGTCGCCCGCCACCATTCCCGCCAATCCTGCCGCACGGCTTAGCGTGTGGCCGATCTCGGCGCTGAGCCTGGCAATGGCTCGGTTAAACGCGGTCGTGTTTTTGCTCAGGTCGTCGGCACCTCCCCGGCTGCTTTCACCTCGGTGAACGCAAGGCCGCACTCGGTGCACTTCTCTTCAATCCGTCGCGCCAAATCGGACCACGGGAACGACGCGACGTAGCTCTTCTCGCGCCCGTCGAACATGACTGACGCCACGCCGCGGCGCTGGCAATAGTTCACCGCGAACCGCGCGGCCTCATGGATGGCCGTCTTGAGCCGGTCGCGCTGTTTATCAGTCCGCTTGGCCACGAACTCGCCGAACACCAGGCCGCGCCGGCGCGGCATCCGCAACTCCGCCTTGCGGTCGTCGCTCACGCGGTCGAGAAGTTGCCGATGCTCCGCGACCCAGCGGCGCAGGTGATCGGCGTGGTAGACCCACGGCGTCTCGTCTTTCGCCCCGACCATCGAAATCTTCAACAGCGAGTCGGGGCATGTCGTGATCATCGCCGCGCCCTCGCGCTCTCGGGTGCGATTGGGCAGCCACACTACCACCTTGCACATCAGCCGCCATTGCGAACGCTGGCCGCCGCCGGCGGCCTTTTCGGACAACGTGCCCCGCTCGTGATTGCCGGGGGCACGCTGACGCAGCAGCGCCACCTCCGTGGCGCGGTACTCGCCGTCGGCCACACGTCGCAGCGCCTCGCCGGCGCGGCGATTCGACCCGACGCCCAGCGTGATCTCGTATCGCTTTTTCCCGGCGAGCGTGGCGCTCAGCACCACGTTGCCGCCGTGGCCGTGGTAGATGCTCCAGTTCTGCGACTTGATCGAGTACGGGACGTTGCGGTAACTCGGCAGCGAGGCGTCATTTCGCCAAACGGTCTCATAGCGGCGCGCCATGTAGCGTTTCGTGGCGGCCTGCATCGCCATGCCCAGCGAGCCGGTGGGCATCTCGGGCGCGACTGTGACGGCCTGCGGGTACAAATACGGCGGCTTCAGCTTGGGCATCTTCGCGCCGTCGGCCCCCGATTCGCCGGGTTCGCCGCGCACGATGTCTGCCTTGGCCAGCTCGCGCGTGGTCCAGTTGGCTATCCGCCGCGCCTGATACTGCGATTCGCGGATGGCCGCGCCAAGTTCGTCCCAGGTCACGCCCTTTTCAGCCGGGCCGATGATGGGCACCGTGATCGCGCGGCAACTCCACGCTTGATTCCAGCACTTTTCGCACCAAATATGGCCGGCATGGCGCACCCAACCGCGCCGCAGGCAGGGGCCGTCCTTTCCTGACTTGAACGCGGCAACGGCCGAGCAGGTTGAGCAATTCGTTTCTGTCACGGTTGAACTTTCAGGCATCGTGCCACTCCTTACGCCACCCGCTCGCCGCTCATCACCTTGCGCATGAAGGCGAGGGCCTCGTCGGACGGGATTCGAGGGGCTTTGGACCGGCGCATCTTGAGCGGCTTGACGTTGGCCGTCTCGACGAGCTGATCGCCGCCGATGCCGGACTCCACTCCCCTGCCTCCCGTTGGCACAGGCTTCTGGGCAGTCGCGCCCGACGCCGGCAACGCGGGCGTCCAGGTCGCGGGAATGGCAGCCTTGACCGCCGCGACCGTGGCGGATCCGGGCTTGGCATCGGAACGCCGCAGCTTGAGGAAGTGGTACAGGTCCGACTCTTCGACCCACCAAGAGGGCCTCCGGTTGCGCGGCGAAAGATTGACCGCCGGCAGGGCGCCGGCGGCGATGAGGCAGCGGACGCGCTCGTAGGGCACGCCCAGCCGCTCCGCGATTTCACGCGGCCTCAGCACGGCTTGGCGTCCTCGATGAGTTCCTCCGACCCCCATGGCGTTGACCAGCATGCCGCCGCGTCGTACGCCCGCTTGGCCCTGCGCATCACGCGCAGCAAAAACTCCACCGCGTCGTGGCGTTCGCCGAAGCGTCGAGCAACGCACCGGCTGTGGTAGACGCATCGATACTTTCGCGTCCCTTCGTTTTGGTGGGCGTAGTAGTGATGCACAATTGATACTTTCCAGCAGGGCAGGCGATCAACGTAGGTACGTTCATGCTCCCACGTAATTCGGATGTCTCGAGTTTCGTGCAGCGGGCTCTTGGCGCGAGGCACCAAGTCGGCGCACCAAATACCGAAGCGATCGCTGCCGCGGCGTTCCATCCGGTCAAGCACGTCGGGAAACAATGGCATGGAGCCAGGCTCGCTCATGTCATTGCACTCCCATGCGGCGCGGAATGATCGTTCGCCTCGGGCCGTGCGCCGTGCGGATCACCAGCGGGCACGGCCCGTGCTCGCGCCAGAGCCTGGCGTTGGCCCGGAAAGCCGGCGTCTCCACGCCCTTCACGTCTTCGGCCCACACGTGGCCGCCCTCGCTCTTGCCGTTGGTGGCGAAGACGACAAAGTCCACCACGTACTTGAGCGGCGGCGCGAGGTAGAACGGCACCTGCCGGGTCCAGCCGAAGATTTCGCCCGAGGCCAGCAACATGTCCAGTTCCGTTGCACGCAGCATCTCGGCGCGAGAGGCGTAGAGCACGCCGCGGTAGGTCCGCCGCTCGGGCTCGGCGACGCCGTACTTGCCGCCCGGCCTGGCCCACGGTGGTGCGGCGCCGGCGGACCGACCGCCACGCTCAACCTGGGCACGCAGGTGCGGCGGCAGATCGCTGGATCGGATGGTATTGGAGTGATTCATTTTGCTAACTCGGCACCGGCGTCACTGTCGTCTAGATCAATCGCGTTGTCGGCTATGGCACAGATGTCAAGCTCTGGTGTTTCGCTGTGCTCATTGGTCTCGCCGGCGATGAGCCGCAGCGCATCCCGTAGCGCCTTGATCCGCGCGTCGCGGTTGTCGGGCTTAGAAGTGATGTGGGCGAGGCGTTGCTCGTGCCGACCGGCGCGGCGCATTTCTGCCATAGCCTCGGCCTGTGACTCGTAAGACTGCCACAACCTCCATTTGCCGATGTCGCTGCGGTATTCGATGACGACCCACAGGTCGAGTTCGGGTTTTTTCCATTCGACAACCTGCGCCGTCGCGTTGATCATGGGCATGCTCATCGCTGGTTTCCGGTTAGGTTTTGCTCGATGATCCGCTGCTCCACCACGTAACCCGCCCGCTCCAGGGCCCGCACCTCGGCTATCCGCCGGTAAGTGAGTTTGACCTGGCTTTCGCGGATGTCGCTGGCGATCGCGTTGCGGCCGTGGCGCAGGGCGACGGCGGCCGTCGTGCCCGAGCCGGAGAACGGGTCGAGGACCACGCCTCCCGGCGGGCAAAAAGAGCGGATGAAAAACTCGGCCAAGGCCTCGGGGAATGGCGCCTCGTTTTGGTGGGCGAGGCGTGATCCCATCAGGCCGCCGCCGACCTTGCAGCGAATCACGTTGCCGGGGTTGGCGATGGCGGGTGCGCCGTAGCCCTGCGTCTGCGTGTGCACGCCCTCGCGGGGGGCGGTGATGGTGAATCGCTTTCGGCTGCTGAACTTGCCGTCGGCATCGCGCACGCCGCTGGATTTCTCGCCGTTAACGTAGCTACCCCATCGGTTGCGCGTCGCACCGACCTCAATCACCTGATGCGATGGCCGTGATGCGTTTTCAATTGCACCGGCGGGCGATTTGTTTCCCATGCCCTTGGCTGATCCAATTGGACCCCACTGATTAACCCGGGTGCCGTTGCTCAGCCGGTTGCTCATCGCTCCGCCTGGTGCCCAGCGTGGCGGGTGGCCCATGGCCTTGTTGTCCGACCAGGGCAGCTTGCCGCCGTGCGTGGCGCAGACGATCCACTCGTAGTCGGCGCGGAGCCAGTCGGGGCCACCGCTGCCGGGAATGCCGACGCGGTGGAAGATCGGCGGGTTGCGGAGACAGACGCCGCGGCGGTGCAGCTCGGCCATCAGCAGCGCCGGCGTGGCGCTCCAGCGATACTGGCGCGTCTGCCCGGCAATCACCCACGCCACCAAACCCCGGCAAACCCGCAGGTGCTCCAGGAAGCGGACGACCGCCCAATCCACCCACGCCTGTCCGCGCAGGTCGAAACCGATGCCGTAGGTCCTCGCCGCTTCGTAGGGCGGCGAGCAAAACACCAGGTCAACGCTCTTGTTGGCCAGCGGCAGCGCGGCGCAATCCGCAAGCATGAGCCTCACCCATGGCGTGGGGTCGGTCCACTCGATGCTGGTGCCCGTGCTCAATCCAAACCACCTTTCAGCCGCGGCCTGGCCTTGCCCTTTACCGCCGCCACCTTGATGCCGACCGCCGGGCTGGATCGCTCCGCCGGCTCCAAGGCCGGCGCGCCGGTCGGCGCTTCATGCGATTGCATGGGCAGCGGTCGGTGCGGCACCTCCTGGCCCAAGCAGATGTGCTTGGGCTTAAACCGAGGGTGGATTTCCACGCCACAGGCCCGGCACTTGTGTCGAAACGATGCGAGCTTGATCCACTGATCGTCGTCGCCCGGCTTCGCATGGCTCTTCTTCGGCGATTCCGCCGGATCAACGACGCCGGACGCCGTGACGCCGCGCGTCACGCTGATCCTGCGTCCCAACATGGCGGGCGATGGAGGTGTCAGCGGCTGTTCGCTCGGCGCCGGCCCGGACTCGCCGACCATGTCCTCCACCGTCTGCAGCAGCAGGCGGCAGCAACCCACCAGGTTGCGAATCAGCGTCACAGCCTCGATCTGATGTTCCGTGCTCATGCGGCACCTCCTGTTGCTTGTGCCCGTCCCGCGGTGGTCACAAACCACACCACCGCCTCGCGGCCACTCTGCGTCGGCCTGGTCACCGCGTGCTGGCCCTCGGGGTGACGGTCGTCGCTCGCGCCGTCGATGAAGCGCGGCTCGATCAGCCGCAGTTTCTCCAGTTCGCGCCGCCGCGGCCGCTGGGTGTTGCCGGCCATGCCCAGGGCGATCTGCATCTCCTCGTCCGTCGCCCCCTCAGCGCCTCGTCCGATCAAAAACGCCAGCACCTGGCGGCGCTGAGTCTTGGCCTCCCCCCGGATCTCCGAGGCGGCGGCACGACTGGTCGCCCCGCCCGAGTGCGGCGCTGGCATGTCCTGACCGGCGACGGTGAGCGGTCGGCGGGTCATGGGCCCTCTCGAAATCGGCGCCATCTCAAACAGCGTGGTCATGGGGTCGCCCTTTCTTGCCGCGGACCCATCTGCCGATTCACCCTCAGCCATTCCGTCACCGCTTGCGGATCGAACACCAGAGCGCCGTTGCCGTTCTTCGTCTTGATCCGACCGGCCACCGGCATCGGCGGCCTGGACCCAAACGCCAGCCAAGCGATGTGCGAGCGCTACAGACAGAAACGCTCCATCAGGTCGCGCACCGTCCAAAAATCACGCACCCGCAGGTCGCCATTCGGCGTGTCCATGCGGTCGGCGCAATCGTCAAATCTGGTCCTGCTCATCCCCATCGCGCGCTCCAGATGTTGGGCACAGCCTCGCCACGCACCAGGAACGCCGAGTCGGTGGCGCGGACATCGCCAGGCGCCAGCGGCTTGCCGTCCAGCGCCTTGACGATGCCCACCCGCACCGCCTCGAGAACGGCGTAGGTCGAAATCCGCAAG
>CAYMXT010000120.1:0-12761 GCA_964394415.1 uncultured Planctomycetales bacterium | reverse complement strand
ATCCTGAGGATCCACCAGCAAAGCCTGCAACAGAGTCTCGGCGGATTCCACGACGGCTCCTTACATGTCTTCGAGCCGCTTCTTCAGCTTGCGCAGAAAGTCCTCCTCCTCTCCAATCCGTCGTCGGTGAGGCCCATCCTCTCCGAGGCGAACCTGCTCCGCCTTCCGGGTCTTAATGCTCTCCTCCAATTCACGGATCGCGTCTTCGACTTGCTCCTTCGTCCAGTGCTTCGGGACGAAGTCCGGCAGATTACCATGCACCTTCCCAGTTCGGTCGCGAAAGATCGAGACCGATTCGCAGGGATTCTTCGCGGCGTTATGGCTTAGCACCTCGGCCGCACCAGCGAAGTAGTGATGCACCCCTTCAACCTCGATGTTATACACCCGATAGACGCCCGCCATTCTCTCGATGGAGAGCACCTCAACGCTCCCGGTCCGAGTGCGAAGTCGTTCGCCGATTTGCATGTCCCGCGCCGAAACCCATGCCATTCGATCCTGTGACCAGAAGGGGTGGCTACCCGTCGCCTCGAGAGGTCCCGGCGCGCCTACAAGTTGAATCCGCAGCACCTCGCCATTCAGGTGGGTCAGGGTCGACAGGACGACTCTTCCAGACCCGTCCGCGATTGCTGGACATGATTCGATTCGCTGCACTAGGGCATCGCGGAACACCCCGAGCTCCGGGATCTCAAAGGGTACCCAATGGCCGACGTCTGCATTGACCAATCGGCACCACTCGATCGGCCGGAGCGTTCGAACCTCGATCAAATCGCCACTTCCGTCTTTGGCGGGAATAGCCAGAGTTAGAAGCCGCCAATAGTCCGGCACAATTGAACGCGGCTCCTGGGACTCGATCTCGGTCCTCTGGGCCTCTTCATCGAGGTTTGCGCCAGGAGCAGTATCAAACGTAAGCACGCGGTCGCCGACGTCGATGCACTCAATTGGAGTACTCCCGTTGGCGGTTAGAATCGGAGTACCTGCCGTAAAGCACACTCCAATCGCGACTAAGCGATTAGCGATGTTCTTGGCAAGTTCGTCCATCTCGGCTTGCGTGAGCTTTCGGTTCCAGAACCAGCCTTTAACCCAGATCGCGCCCTTTTGGACGTACCACCCCGCCTTCATCAGACCCTGTTCAATCAGCCACGCCTCGTCCACAGGGGTCAGGACGCCTGCGATGAGCACGAATATCTGGATGCCGGCGTCCGTCAACTCGATCACGATGGCGGCACCGGCGTGAATCCAAGCCTTAGCGTTCTCACGGTGGGCGAGATAGCCACGAATCCAGATCTCAACATCCTTGTCTGTTTGGTTGTCACAGAGCCCCAGGGGGTCCGTGAACAACAGGGGATTTCCCGCCACATACTCGTAGAGATTCACGCCGTCGACATATCGGAGTGGATCATGCTGCAACCAGCGGCCCAGTGTGGATGAGAATGTTCGATAAAGGAATTGATATAGGCTGACGCCGTCGTCCGATCGTTGCCCCGTCCAGCGGAGTGGATTTGCATAGATCGACCGCGCTCGCACTGTCGTGGACGGCCCGTCCTCGATCACCGTTTTGCCATAGGCGTCGTATGTGTACCGTTCAACTGCCGCGCCGGTTGCGTCAGTCAGGGCCGTCGTGCTGCCGAGCACGTCCTGCACGTAGTGCAGCGCTTCGGGCGTGCCGGGGTCGACAACGTCACCGGCCTCGGTGTGGTCGATCATCGCGACAGGTTCGGGGAAGTCGGGTCCCCAGACGAACTCGCGAGCCAGCTCCCAAGCGGCCGGCACTGCGTCGCACCAGAGGTATTCCTCGACTGTCTGAATGCCAGCATAGACGTGGCGGGTCGTTACCGGCTGCGTGCCGCCGTCGCACGGGCTGGACGCGCCGGTGTGGTCGGTGCTCTCGATGCGCCGACCAATGGCGTCGTACTCAATGTCAAGCAAGGGCTGTGGCGACACATCGTCTGTCGTGACCTGGATCAGCCGGTTCTCGGCGTCGTAAACGTACTGCTGGCCGAGTACCGACGTGCCATAGTTAGGCGCATACGGGTCGCGCAGCAGGTTGCCCTTGGCGTCGTGATCCGGGCTGTCGCCGGGAACGCCGTCAATCGTGAACTGGCCGTATTCGTTGGCCCCGTTGGCTACGGCGCGGTTCTGCGTCGTGGTCACCAGGGGGCTGCCGACCTGCTCGGTGAATTCCAGCCAGTTCCCGCGCCGGTCAAGTGACCACGTTTGGACGCCCGGAATCTGCGCGTGCGCCAGCGGATTCGGAATCGATGGGACGCCGGCGTTCCACTGAATCGTGCCGCGGCGGAAGTTCGTGAGCCGGTTGCGCGCGTCGTACTGGTAGATTTCGCTGCGATCCGGCTTGAGCAGGTTGTCCGTCCACAACCGGTTGCCGTACGGGTCGTAGCCATAGCCGAGTTGAACCAGCGCCGACGGTGTGCCGGTCGTATCATCGGCCAGGATCTGCGTGATGCGGTTGCTGAGATCGAAGTCGATCTGGCCGGTTACCCCGTTTGCGCGCTGATAGGAATCGCGCCGATCTGCGTCATCGTATCCCCAGGTGGTTCCGACGCCGGCGCCACCGTTGATGTCGACCTGGCGCAGGCGGCGGTCGTAGGTCTCCACCACGACGCGGCCGCTGGCCACGCCCGTCGGTCCGCCTGGATAGGTTATCGTGCGCGTAGCGCCGTTGCCGGTGACCGCGTAGTCGTACTGCGTCGTGTAGGCGTCGTTCGAGGGCAGGCAGCGCAGCGTCTCGCTGCGCAGGCGGCCGATCTTGTCGAAGACGAAGTCGACCTCGGCCACGCCGGTTTTGTCCGCGGCCAGCAGCCGGCCTGAGCGGTCGAACGCGAAGGACTCGGCCGGCTGCGACGGCGCGGAATACGAGCGGCCCGTGAGCTGGTGCAAATCGTTGTAGGTGTAGGTCGTGACGACTCCGTCCTGCGTCGTCCGCGTCCAGAGCTTACCGCTGGGGTAATAGCCCAGCGCGACGGTGCCTTCGCCGGTCCCGCCGTCGTCAGGATAGATGACCTTCCAGAGTCGCAGCGCGGCGTCGTACTGGTACTCGGTGATGTTGAGGTCGTGGTCCTTCAGCCTGGTCTGGACCGCGCCGTTGTACTCGATGTGGGTGTTCGTGTTGGCCGTCGTCGGGTCGGTGCCGCCGAAGTCCTCGATGAGCTTCGTTAGGCGATTCAGCTTGTCGTACTCGCGCTGCGTGACGACGAGGTTACGATCGGTAACCTGGGTCAGGTTCCCGTTCGCGTCATAGGCGAACTCGCTGTAACGATCGCCGCTTGGCTCGACGATAGGGTCATACTCGCGCCACGGCTCGTCGAAGTCGTTGAATTCGTACGTCCAAGCCTGTCCCGGGATCGCAGTACTGCGGGATGTCGCGTTGCCGTTCTCGTCGCGGCCGAACTGGACCAGCGTCTTGAGCGAACCGAGGCCGTCATCCTCAACCTGCGTCAGGCGCTCGGCGGCGTCGTACGTCAGGTGGTAGTTGTTGCCGCCAGGAACAGCCATCCCCGTCACGTTATCCGCGCCGTCGCGGCCAAGGATGGTCTCGAGTACGACGTTAGGCAGCTCGACAGTGTCGATGTTGCGGATCTTCCACAGGCGGTTGGCGGGGTCGTAGTCATACTCAGTGAGCTCGCCTTCAGCGCCAGTGACCGCGAGCAGATTTCCGGCCGGGTCGTACTCGTAGCTGATGACGGCGTCGTCGGAATCCGGCTCGGCATTCGTGTCGCCCACCTTGCGAACGACCTTCGTGAGCCGATCGAGATCGTCGTAATGCAGGTATGTGTACTTGCCGGCAGGGTCGATGACCCGGTGCAGAAGCTGCTTGCCCGGCGTGCCGCCGCAACCGCAACCGCCGCCGGTCGTGGCATAGTCGTACTGCGTGACGAGATTCAGGTGCGGGCTGGAACCCTCGTCCACGATCGCCAAGATGCAGCCGGCCGTGGTGCAGCCAGCTACCGTCGGCATCTTGTCACTGATCTCAGCCAGCAACAGCATCGGGCCATGCCCCATCCGGAGATTCAGGGTCGGGTCATCGATTAGGTTCGTATGCCGGCATCGACTTGCCGTCGAGTTCAACGAGCACGTTTGGGGTCGGCTGGACGTGCAGCACGACGATCTGGCGCTCCTTGTTGTCCTGGTAAATAGGGAAGCGAACGACAAATGGCTCGCGGGCTGCCGCGATGCTGCGCACGCGTGCCACAAGCCATGTTTCGCCTTTCGCCCAGCTCGGCTGCCCAGCCACTTCCACGGCATGTTCCGCGGGACTCTCGGGCTTGCCAGTCGTTACATTCTGAGGGATGTACCATCCCGTCGTCAGCGTCACCGTCAGTTCGTCCTTCGGTCGATCGTGGCGAACGCTGTACAGCTCGAAATCACGGTAGAAGCCCGGTGGTGCAACGTGCGGTGCAGCGCATCCTGTCAAGGCACCAGCGCTGAGCACCATCAGAAGGCCGCTTGCACATTTCGGCGTTCGACGCATCACGGTGTGCGGGCTCATGGTCGCATTCTAACCACTCGGGCGGAGGGGTTCACCGCGCTCCGGACATCGTCCGCTGACGTTCCCGCTGAGATCGTATCTGACCCGCGCACCCCGGGGCGCACGCGCCGCAGTCGTCAGCCTTCGGCCTTCTGTCAACGTTTCGCGACACTCTGCCGACCCCCGCAGAAGTAGGGCTGTGAGGTGAGATTCGGCGCGAATCCAGGGACTTGGTCACCAAACGGCGGCTTCGCGGCGTATGTAACAAGTAGCCGGACCGACAGGATGATGCGTGGCCGCTGCGTGTAAGTGGCTCCGATGAAATGACTTGCGAGAAATCCGCGCAGGTCTGTTTTGTGCTTGTGTCGTAATACGAACCGTAATACACTACGGCGTAGGAGGTGCTGACATGGCAGCCAAGGATGGTGACGTGAGGCAGGTGGTGGCAGTGCGGCTGGCCGGCTGGGAGCTGTTCGCGCTGGATCAGCTGGCGGACCTGATGGATGAGCATCGCTCGGACATGGTCCGCCGGTCGATCGCGGAGTTCATGCGGCAGGTGATGCGCGAGCATCCGGAATGGCCGCTGCACCCGGCGTGGGCGGACGCCGGCGACGAGCGGTGGGTGATGACGAACTTCCAGCACTGGGCGTACGCCGTCGCCGACGCCGACCCGGGCAAGCACCTGGAAAAGGTGAAGCTCGACGGCGTGACGGCCTACCGCTGGCGCGAGGGACGCCCGACGCCGAAGCTGGCCGACTGGAAGGAGCATGTCGCGCGCTACCACGCCCGCAAGGCGAAGGTGGCGCGATGACCACGACGGCGGTGGACACGATCATCTTCGCCAATGGCGCAGTTGAGATCGCCGCCGGATCGGGCGACCGCCCCGCGCCGACGATCAACATCGTCGCGTACGGCGGCGACGTCATGACCGTTCCGGGTTGGGGCCCCGTGGCGATCGACCTGGCCGGCCTCGACGCCGGCGGCCAGATCCCGCTACTGGCGGACCACGACGCCCGCGTGGGCGGCGTCGTTGGCCACGGGGCGGCCGTGGTACGCGACGGGCGGCTCGTCGTCACAGGCGTCGTATCCGGGGCCGGCGTGGCGGCCCGGCAGATCATCGAGATGTCGAAGGCGGGCTTCGCGTTTCAGGCCTCGGTCGGCGTCGAGCCCATTGAGCATGAGCGCGTGCGGCCCGGGGAACGGATCGAAGTGAATGGGCGGTCGCTGTCGGCGGCGCGGGGCTTCACCCTTGTGAAGCGCGGGCGACTGCGGGAAGTGAGCATCACGCCGGTGGGCGCGGACGCGGGCACGTCCGTCGCCATCGCGGCGGCAGGTTCCAGGATGGAACGGAGGATGGACATGGACGGTCAGGAACAACTGGCGGAATCCGCCATTCGCGCCGACGAGCGCGAGCGGCTCAAGAACATCGAGGCCGTGTGCCGGGGCCCCTCGGGCGGCTGGGGCACACAGCAGAAACGCGTGGATGAGCTGAAGGCCTCGGCCATCGCCGGCGAGATCACCGTCTCGGCGCTGACGGCGGAGATGCTGAACATCCTGCGCGAGTCGCGGCCGAAGCTGACCGGCTCATACGCCCCGGCCCCGACGGTCGGGCACGTGACGACGCTGGAAGCGGCGCTGCTGCGGCGCATGGGATTGGACAGCCTGGGCGAAAAGGCGCTCGGCCCGCTGGCGATGGAGCACGGCGCCAGCATGCGGGCCACGCACGCCCTGGACCTGTGCCGGGCCGCCCTGGAATTCGAGGGCCACGAGGTTCCGCACGGGCGTGAGGAGATGGTGCGGGCGTCGCTGAGCACGTACGCGCTGCCGACGGCGCTGGGGAACGTGGCGAACAAGTTGCTGGTCGATTCCTACGAGGAAGCCGCGGCGACGTGGCGGTCCTTCTGCGCGGTGCGCTCGGCGGCGAATTTCCACGAGCACACGGCGATCCGGCCCAGCTTCATGGGCGCATTGCAGCAGGTGGCCGCCGGCGGGGAACTCAAGCACGGCACCGTGAACGAATCGATCACCCAGTTCCGGGTCGACACCTTCGGCAAGCTGCTGTCGATCGACCGGCGCGACCTCGTCAATGACGACCTCGGGGTCTTCGACCAGGCCGCCCGGGCATTCGGCCGCACCGCGATGCGGAACCTCAGCGACCTGATCTACACGGTGCTGCTGGCCAACGCCGACGGCTTCTTCAGCGAGGCCAACGGCAACCTGCTTGAGGGCGCCGACACCGCGCTGGGCATCGAGGGCCTGGCCAAGGCGATCACTGCGATGCTCACGCAGCGCGATGACGAGGATAATGACCTCGACCTGCGGCCGGCGACGCTGCTGGTGCCGCCGGAATTGCAGACGGCGGCGCGAGCGGTCCTGGAATCGGAGTACATCACCACCGAGCCGGGCCAGCCCACGGGCAACAGCGTGAAGCGGGCCGTCGCGCTGGAAGTCGAACCGCGCCTGTCCAACATCGCGAAGTTCGGGTCGGCCGCCTCGACGAAGCACTGGTACCTGTTCGCCAGCCCGAGCGCCACGCCGATGGTGGTGGCGTTCCTGAACGGCAAGCAGACGCCGACGGTCGAGTTCTTCGGCCTGGATCAGGACGTGAACCGGCTGGCGGTGAGCTGGCGCGTGTATTTCGACTACGGAGCCGCGCTGTGCGATCCCCGCGCCGCAGTGCGCGCGAAGGGGGAAGTCTGATCTTCCGTGACACGCGGGTAGGCGGGTCATGACCATGAGCGTGGCCCGCCACCTGCAGCCAGCCTGAGTTTGAGCCTGAGCCTGAACCAGTCAGCCTGAACCGCACCAATCAACCGCACCCTGGCGTGTTGTTCGATGCCGCGGGTCCGCGCTGCGCGGTCCGCATTCCCCCGGTGTGGAGTGGCCACGATGGAGCGTGCGAAAGAAGACGCGACGGAACGCGTCGGCCAGATCGACATGACGGTAGCGATCGCGCTGCCGACCGCAGAGGCAGCGCAGCGCTGGCAACAGCGTGCCGAGACCCTGGCGGCGTGGCTGCTGGCCGAGTGGCAGCGTGAGCAGCGGAAGGAGGCGGCGTGATGATCGACGTAGATCGTCTGCGCGCCGTCGTGCCCGCCGGCCTGATCGAGCGGCCGCAATGCGTGTGCTGGAAATACGAGCAGCGCGACGGCAAGACCACGAAGGTGCCGATCAACCCGCGCACTGGACAGAAGGCCAGCTCGACCGACCCCAGCACCTGGACCAGCTTCGATGACGCCGTCGCGGCCTGCCGGCGTTTCACCACGCTGGAAGGCGTGGGCTTCGTGTTCACCGAGGACGACCCCTTCTGCGGCATCGACCTCGATGATTGCCGGGACGTCGCCACGGGTGATCTGAAGCCTTGGGGGCGCCGGTGGATCGAAGCGCTGAACAGCTACACCGAGGTCAGCCCGTCCGGCGACGGCGTGAAGATCTTCATCCGCGGCAGAAAGCCGGGGAAGGACTGCCGCAAGCCCTACGAGGACGGCGAGGTCGAGATCTACGATCACGCCCGCTTCTTCACCGTCACGGGCCAGCGCCTCGACGGCATCAGCACGGACGTGGAAGAGCGGCAGGAAGCGCTGGCCGCCCTGTACGCTGAGGTGTTCGGGAGCCGGGCGCCGGCGGCCCCGACCCCGCCGCCCGAGGACACGCCGCCGGAGCGGCCGGTCTTCACCGACGAGCAGATCATCCGCTTCGCCAGCAGCAAGCGCCGCATGGAGAGCGGTGACAAGTTCCGCGCCCTCTACGCCGGCCGCTGGAACGACCACTTCAACTCGGCCAGCGAGGCCGACGGTTCCGTGTGCTTCACGCTGGCGTACTACACGAACGACGCCGCCCAGATCGATCGGCTGTACCGTCGGTCGGGCCTCATGCGCGAGAAGTGGGATGAGCCGCGCGGCGATGCCACCTACGGCGCTGCCACAATCGCCAACGCGCTCGCGCACGTGACAAAGCAGTACCTCCCGCGCAAGCGACCGAAGCCAGCGGCAGCACCACCGCCGCCGTCCGATCGGCCGGCACCGCCGGTTGAGGGCGTACCGCCGCTGTACCGGGCGGACGTCGTGGCCGAAATGTTCCTGGCCGCCAATGACCGCATGATCTTCTGGCGCAGCGTGTTCCACCTGTACGCTGGGACGCACTACCGCGAGCTGACCGATTCCGAGCTGACCGCCCGCATCGCGAAGTATGTGAACCAGGTCGGGATGTGGGCGCGGCCGGCCAAGCGCACCAAGTATGGGTGGGAGGACGGGGCCTTCGAGCATCCCGTGTACGGCGTCATGGTTGTGATCGACCGCGTGGTGCCGACGACGCACGACGTCCGCGAGATCATGCTGCAGCTCAAGACGGACTTCCTGACCGACCTGATCGAGACGCCGTGCTGGCTCGAAGGTGCGGAGGGCCCGCGGGCAGAGGAGATCGTCGCCTGCACCAACGGGCTGCTGCACCTGCCGACGCGGACGATGCATCCGCACACCCAGCAGTTCTTCTCGCTCAACGCCGTGGACTACGCCTACACCCCCTCGGCCGCCGCGCCCGCCGCCTGGCTGGAATTCCTGCACGACCTGTTCGATGACGACATCGAGGCCGTGGAGACACTGCAGGAACTCTTCGGCTACTACCTGCTGCCCGATACCCGCCAGCACAAGATCGGCTTGATCGTCGGGCCCAAGCGCGGCGGCAAGGGCACTATCGCCCGCATTCTCACAGGCGTGCTGGGCCGCGCGAACGTCTGCGGGCCGACGCTGGGCAGCCTGGGCATGAACTTCGGGCTGTGGCCGCTGCTGCACAAGCGCCTGGCGATCATTAGCGACGCCCGCCTCAGCGGGCGCACGGACCAGGCCGTCGTCGTCGAGCGCCTGCTGTCAATCAGCGGCGAGGACGCCATCACCGTTGATCGCAAGCACCTGTCGCCGTGGACGGGCAAGCTGCCGACGCGCTTCCTGATCCTCACGAACGAGCTACCGAAGCTCACCGACGCCAGCGGCGCGCTGGCCAGCCGGTTCATCCTGCTGTGCCTCACGCGGTCGTGGTACGGGCGTGAGGACCACGAGCTGACCGATCGCCTGCTCGAGGAACTGCCTGGCATCCTCAACTGGTCCATCGCCGGCTGGCAGCGGCTGAATGAGCGCGGGCACTTCGTGCAACCGGCGTCGGCGGCGGAAGCGCTGCAGGACCTGGAAGACCTCAGTTCACCCATCCGGGCGTTTGTGCGCGAGCGCTGCGAGATCGGGCCAGGCCTGTGCGTCGACGTGGAAACACTGTTCGCGGCGTGGCAGGACTACTGCGGCAACACCGGTCGTGAGCGCACGGGCACGATCCAGAGCTTCGGGCGTGACCTGCGCGCGGCGTGTCCGGGGCTGCGCATTGTGCAACCGCGTGTCGATGGTCGTCGCGCCCGGATGTACGAGGGCGTCGCATTGCGCCCTGAGGCCGATACCGGCGCTCTGGCACGCGTTGGCACGCGTGTTTTGCCATTGCACGCGTAGCGATAGGTGATGACATCCGAGGGTAAGAAATGAAGCGCATATACGTATATAGCCGCAATGGAATGGATCGCGTGCCATCGCGTGCCAACTGCCACATTTTGTGGAAGACGGGCGTAGGTACTACGCGGCGACGGCGGCCCGTGACTGGCGTGGGAACAGCAGCCGATCCGCTCTGAGTTTATTTGTTGTACGTGATTTGCGATGAACGACGAACCCGACGTTTTCGGCATGCAGATCAGCCATGTGCGGGCCATCCTCGGCTATGCCTGCCGTGAGGTCGCGCGCACGGGCCGCCCGCTTGGCATCCGGCGGTACCGCGCGATGGACGTGGTACTCGTCCCGCTGGCCGAATGGGAACGGCTCAAGCGGCTGAAAGCGGAAACGGCGGCGGCCGAAGAGACACCCCGGTCAGGCGGCCGGGGTGCATGGGGAAGGCGGGAATGTTGATGCTCGCGCTACCCGTTGAATGCGAACAGGCCGCGGTCGGTCTTGCGGAACCTCGACGCGTCACCCTTGGCGGCGATCTCGCGGATTATCGCGGCGTAGATCGTGGCGTGCGGCGTCTTGCCGCCGCTCTTCCACAGCCCGCCGCCGATCATCGCGTCGACGATCGCTTTGGCCCGCATGGGCTCGCCGGCGTCGGTCAGGACCTTGGCGGCCGCGTCCAGCCCGCTCATCGGCTTGTCGGCGGGCAGCTTGCCCATTTTGTGCAAGGTGGCGGTCGCGCGCTGCTTCGGCGTGCGGGCGGCCTTCTTCGTCGCGCTGGTCTTCGTCGTCTTCTTGCTCATGGTCGTGCTCCTGTCTGCGTTTCCGCGTTCACCCCGGCACGCGCCCGGGCGGCTCGCCATGCGAGCGGGGCACTCAGTTACCTCGACGGGCGGGGGGATCAAGCGCATTTCGGCCTGTTTTTCCCGGCGTCTTTCGCGGTCGAATCTGGCGCGACAGGCCTTGATGTTCTCGGCGGTTTGAGCCAAGGGTGGACGAACGCGTAGGAGGTCGAAACATGCACGTAGCGCTCAACACGACGCGGACGCCCGCCGCCGCCTACCTGCGGCGCTCGACCGACCGCCAGGAACAGAGCATCCCCGACCAGCGCAACGAGATCAGACGCTGGGCCGCCGAGCACCGGTACGACATCATCCGTGAGTACATCGACGACGCCGTCTCGGGTACGTCGGCCGACAAGCGGCCCGGATTCCAGCAGATGATCGCCGATGCCGAACGCGGCGACTTCAAGGCCGTGATCGTCTGGAACAGCGACCGCTTCTCGCGCGGCGATGTCACCGAGACCGAGCACTATCGCTATCTGCTCCGCCGTGCCGGTGTGACACTGCTATCGGTCACCGAGGACTACCTACACCGCGACGGCATCGATGGCGACGTGCTGCGGACCGTCAAGCAGTTCCAGAACCGCCAGTACTCGATCAGCCTGTCGCAGAACACGCTGCGCGGCCAAGTCAGCGCGGTGCTGGGCGAGTCCGACCCGGGGCGGGCTGCCCCGTACGGCTACGATCGCGAGATCATCGCGCCGGACGGATCGCTGATCTTCCGCATCCCCTTCAACCCGAGCCGCGTGCGCGAGGTCTTCGACAAGGACGGTAAGCTCCAGGCCCGCTACGCCAAGGGCCAGGCGTTCGCGAAGCCCGGCCGCGAGTGCCGGGCGCGGCTCGTGCTCTCCGACCCGCGGCGCGTGCAGGTCATCAAGGACATCTTCCGCCTCTGCCTCGAGGGGGTCGGCTTCGCATCGATCGCCGCCGAGCTGAATGCGACGGGCATCCCTGGCCCGTGCCGCGAGAACTGGGGCTTCACGACGATTAAGGCGATCCTGGAGAACCCCACCTACCGCGGCGATCTCGTGTGGAACCGCCGCACCGAGGCGAAGTTCTACCGCGTGCGGAACGGGCGGACGCAGCAGCGCAAACGCCAGCTCGGCGAGGCGAAAGTCATCAAGACCGACAATGCCGACTGGGTCGTCGTTCCCAACGCCGTGCCGGCGATCATCAGCGCCGCGGACTGGGAGAAGGCGCAGGAGATGGCGAAGGAGCGTGCCAGCAAGCGCGGCGGCGCCGGTCATCGCAATCGACGCTGGCTGTTGACCGGCGTGCTCGTCTGCGGTGAATGCGGCCACCGCTTCTGGGGCGATCCGCGGCACAAGGGCCGCCGCCAGGACCGGACGCCCGTGATCACGAGCTACTACGCCTGCGCCGGCCGACGCGGGCGCGGCAAGACGATCTGCCCAACGCCCTCCACGCTGAGGGCCGAGCATCTGGAAGCCTGGGTGCTCGAAAAACTCCAGCGCGTCGTGCTGGCCGACGAGGAAGCCATCGACACCGCCATCGAGCGCTTCGTCGCCATGGCCACGCACGACGCCGCTGGCGCCGTCGATACTGAGCGCCTCACCCGCGAGCTGGAGCAGATCAACGACACCGTGACGGCGATCACCACGAGCATCGACCCCGCCAACCTCGTCCTGCTCAACGATCGGCTGACGCAGCTCCGCAAGCGCAAGGAGGCCCTCGAAGCCGAGCTCCGCAGCGCCGAGCGACCCGCTGCGACCTACGACGTCGCCGGGCTGAAGAAATGGGCACGCGACCGGCTGGCCGGGCTACAGCAGGCCATGGCCGGCGCACGGAACGACCGCACGCGCGACGTGATCGCGACGTACGTCGAACGCATCACCGTCTGGCCATCTGAAAAGCGCGGCGAAATGCTGCTGAACGCAGCGGTGGGCCCGCTCCTGAAACGCAACGACCGCCCGAGCAGGCGGTCGCGGGTAAACCGTATCGGGG
>CAYMXT010000119.1:0-12806 GCA_964394415.1 uncultured Planctomycetales bacterium | reverse complement strand
GTCAGCTCGGACTGCAAGCGCGTGCCCTGCTCCCATTCGGCGTCGAGGGCCTGCTGGTGCTGCGTCACCTCGCGGTTCAGTTGGACCACGGCCAGCCGCTCGGGCAGCCAGGTCACGAGCAGGTGCGCAATGGCGGCGCCCGGCGCCACCACCAGCAGCAGCACGATCAACATCGTTCGCGGGGTCAGCCACGCGCGCAAGTCGAACACCTCATCATTTCAACGTGGCCTGAACGGCAATGACGGCTGGGCTACGCTGCCCGCTGCCGCTGACTTCGCTGACTTTCGCCGCGGCGCACCAGGCCGTGGAACCGAGCTCCCGCGCCCAGTTGGCGGCGACGACGCTGGCGGCCTCGTCGCCCTGGTAGAGCGCATGGAGCGTCAGCGTGTACGGCCGCGACTGCCCCTGGTACTGAAGATCGCCGAGCGTCAAGCGCTCCGGCAGCGTGCTCAGCACGTGCTTGACCACGGACACCACCGGCACCGCGGGCGGCCGGACCTTCGTCAGGCTCATCCGCTGGCACAGCTCGGCCGTGAGGTGGGCACATTGCTCTTCCGCCGATGTGCGCTGCTGGTGAGCCTGCTCAAGCTGCGACTGGAGCTGCCCGGCGAGCGGACGCAGCTCAGCCACGCGCGCCTGGGCGGTCTTCGGCCCCGCGGCGTTCGAGAAGACGATGAACAGCGCACACAGCCCCGCCGCGATCGCCGGCCGCGTCAGACGGTCGTTGAAGCGTTCCTCGGGCGGACGCAGGTCGAGTTTCACGGTCCCGCGCTGACCGCCCGCCAGGTTGTGCAGGTAAGTGGCCTCGGCCGCGGCGGGTGCGTCGGCCGCGCTCGTGAGCTGAAGCTCCTCCGCGAGAAACTCGGCCAGACCGGGCACCGTCGGGGCGCCCAGCACGCGCAGAGTCGCGGTCCCACCGCCCGCGCCGCCGTGTGCAAGCGTCTGTTGAAGTTCGTGTCGCAGCCGCTGGAGGACGGGGTTGAGCGTCGGCCAGAGCTGCATCGCGTAAACCCCCGGTCGGATTTCATCTTCGCGTCCGAACGGCACGCCGATCGCCCGGCAAAGCTCCTCCGCCTCGACCGGCCCGAATGTCACGGCCCCGTTTTCGGTCAGGACCGGCCGCTGATAGGCGCTCACGAAGTCACGCCGCCCCAGAAGCACATCGCGGGAGCTGAGCAGCCGCCCGTCGTGGAAAAGCTGAATCGCCGCGGTGCGCTCGGTGAGCACCAGTTGCACCGCCGGACCGTCGGTCCGCGGCGCGGGCAGCGCCCCGGCCAGAACGGTCATCCGGCCCACGCGGAGTCCGGCCCGCCGGCAGGCGCGCAGCAGGCCGCGCGCCAACGTCTGTTCGATCCCCGCCGCGAGCACACCGACGCCCGCCGCGGGCTGCGCCGGCTTGTCCGTGTGCGCCGCGATCGCCAGAACCTGTCCGGGCGCGAAGCGGGCCAGGCGCGTGCGAATCGCCCGGGCGCGGTTGCGCGCCCGTAGCGGCGGCAATTGCATCTTCTCGATGACCGCGCCGGCCCCCGTGAACGCGATATGCACGGGTGCGCCGTGCAGTTGCTGCGCGGCGACGAATTCCTCCAGCTCCGGAAAGCGGTGGTTTTGGCGCAGGGCGTCCGCGTCGAACTCGACGTGGCGTCGCTCGACGAGGGCGGCGGTCGGCCCGGAACCCTGTACGACGAGCAGCGTCGCGCTGCCGGCGTCGCAGACCAGGCCCAGCCACTTGTCTGTGCGGTGGATGAACATTCGCGTCTCTTGCGCAAACCAGTACCGCGGGGGCTTGCCCCGCAGGACTCCGGCTCAATCGGCCAGGTAGGGCCGGTGTTTCAGTATTCAAAACGAAACCGCCTGCTGCGCAGGAGCAGCGCGATATGGAAACTACGCATAATCACACGCCTGGGAGCGCGCCCGGCCGCTTCGTGGGCAGCGGCCGGATAAAGCGCGTCCGGCGGGACTCCCGATAACAAGGGGTGTGTTGTCCGGCAGAAAAGCTGCGCTCGGAGATCGCTCCCTGCCGGTCGCGGCTCGGAATTGGAGCGCAGCCAACCCTCGCAGTGCGCCAGGCAAGACTTGGCGCTGTCATCAGAGGACGGACGTCGTGTCGCTAATCAAGCACATGCTGGCGTGGGCGGTGTTGGGGGCGATGGCGCCGGGTCTCGCGCTGGCCCAGTTGCCGCCGCCGTTGAATCAGTTGCCGCTGCCGTTGCCGACCGCTGCCCCGCCGGCCGCCGAGCAGCCCAAGGCGACGCCGGTGGACGAGAAGGACATCCAGGTCAACCAACTGGGGCTGTTCGACGTGCATTTCCGCGACGTGGCCCTGGCGGACGCGATGCGGCTGCTCAGTCGCCGCGCGCAGCGGAATGTCACCGTCGCGGAAAGCGTGGCGGCGCGTGTGACGGCGGACCTGTACCAGGTCACGTTTGAGGAGGCGCTGGACGCGCTGCTGACGCCGGGCGGGTTCGCGTGGTTTCCGCGCGGCAAGTTCATCTACGTGTGCAAGCCGGAGGAGCGCGACGCGCTGCTGAACGCCGGGCGGTCCCCGGAAACGCGGGTGTTCGAGCTGAACTTCATTCCGGCGGCGGAAGTCGTGCCGATCGTCACGAAGCTGCTCAGCACCCAGGGCATCATCACGAGCACCGCGGCGCCGAAGGTCGAAGGCGTGGCGCCGAAGACCGAGGAATTCGACCGCGCGATGAACGAGGGGTTGGGCGGCAAGAGCCGGGCGATCGCCGACTACGTGGTCGTACGAGACTATGCGGAGATTCTGGACGAAGTGGCCAAGGTCGTCGCCGAACTCGACGTGCGGCCCCGGCAAGTGCTGGTCGAGGCCGTGATCCTGCGCGCTCGCCTGACCGAGAACAACGCACTGGGCATCGACTTCAACGCGCTCGGCGGCGTGGATTTCCGGGCGCTGGGCTTCACCAGTACCGGCGGCCTTGATCTGGTGCCTGGGCCGGTGCCGCCGCGCGAATTCGACCCCGGGCTCGGCGCCGTGCAGACCGACTTCGCGGCCCAGGTGCCGCCCGGCGGCGTGAGCTTCGGCATCATTACCAACAACGTCGCGACCTTCATCCGCGCCCTCGAAGAGACCGTCGATCTTACGATCGTGGCGAACCCGAAAGTGCTGACCGTCCACGGCCAGCCGGGCCGCGTGATCGTCGGCCGGCAGGACGGCTACCTGACCACGACGGTGACGCAGACCGCCGCGGTCCAGACGGTCGAGTTCATCGAGAGCGGCACGCAGATTCTCTTCCGCCCGTTCGTCGGCGCCGACGGCTTCGTCCGCATGGACATTCACCCGGAGGACAGCGACGGCGGTCTGACGCCGGACAACCTGCCGTTCAAGACGACGACCGAGGTCACCGCGAACGTAGTCGTGAAGGACGGGCACACGCTGGTCATCGGCGGGTTGTTTCGCGACGTGGTCACGTCGCGCAGCAGTCACATTCCGTACGTCGGCAAGATCCCCATCCTGGGGCTGCTGGTCAGCGGCAAGAACGACAACGCCGTGCGCGAGGAAGTGATCGTGTTGATCACCCCGCACGTCATCACGGGCGACGAGGACAGCCGGATTTCGGCATGGGCGAAGGACGAGGTGGAGCGGACGCGTGTGCTGGCGCATCGCGGGCTGATGCCGTGGGGCCGGACGCGGCTGGCCCAGGCCCACTATCGCTGGGCGCTGGAGCACTATCGCGGCGGGCACACCCGCGCGGCGCTCTGGGACGCGGAGCTGGCGGTGTCGCTCGACCCGCGCTTGCTGGAGGCCGATCGCCTGCGCGAAGAACTCTCGGCCCGCGAAACCGAAGAGGCCGACGCGAGCATCATTCACAAGCTGGTCGCTGAGTTGATCGCCCAGGAGTTGGCGGAACCAGACTCCGCCGCCACGGCCACGGAGGGCCAAAGCGATGAGACGACGCAGTAGTCGTACGATGCGCGCCCATTCCACGGGCGGGGATTTTGGATTTTGTCCCGGCGCGCCGGGACAACATCCAAGATCAGCCTGGCCGGCGGTGCTATTGGCCGCCGTACTGGCGTCGGGTTGTGAAACGTCGCCGCGCAGCGCGGCCGGTCCCGCGCGCCTGAACGAAACGCGCCTGGCGGCCGCCCTGCAACTCACCGAAGAGCGGCTCGCCAGCGGCAAGTTCGCGGAAGCCCGGCGGGATTTGGCCCGCTTTGAGGGTTCCGACGACCCGCGGCTCGCCCTGCTGCTGACGCGCATCGACCTGGAAGAAGGCGACTACGCCGGTGCTCTGAATCGTCTGGATACCTGTGCCGACCGCGGCGCGACATTGGCGGGCTATCAACGCCTGCGCGGCACTGCACTCGAGGGGCTGGGCCGCTGGGACGCGGCGGCGACGGCGTATGAGCGGGCGTGGCAGGTCGCACCGACGGCGGAGACGCTGAGCGCGTGGGTGGACGCGCTGGTGCTCGCGCAACGACCTGACGAGGCACGCGACGTGCTCGCGCGGGGCCACGCCGTCTGCCCCGGCGAACCGGGGCTGCACGTGGCCGCGGCGCGCCTCGCGGAAGCCGCCGGCGACGCGAACGCACTGGTGCAGAATCTCGAGGCTGCGACCCTGGCGGCACCGGACGCAGTCGACGTGCGGGGACGGCTCGCAAACGCATACACGCTGGCCGGCCGGCCAGCCGACGCGGCGCGCGTCTGGCGCGATTTGGTGTCCAGCGCAGCGGACCGCGCGACGCGCGCGCGCTATCACCGGCGTTACGCCGGGGCACTGGCAGCGTCCGGGCAACTGGACGAAGCGCGGGCCGCATATGGCGTGCTGGCGACCTGGCTGCCGGAAAATGACTCGGTGGCGCTCGCGCTGGGTGCGGTGTGCCTGGCATCCGGCCACGCGCATGAGGGCCTGGACGCAATTCAGGGCGTGCTCGCCCGTCGTCCGGAGCATGTCGAGGCCCGCGTGCTCGCGGCGCTTTGTCACCGGCGGCTAAACGACACGCCGGCGGCGGTGCGGCTGCTATCGGACGTGCCGGCCGGTGAGAACAACGACCCGGCCCGCGATTCGGCCCGGAGACTGCTGGCGCGCTGGCAGTAGTCTGCGTCGTGGAACACAGACGATCCGTCTGTGCGACGGATAACAGAGGTGCCGGGCCGCACAGACGAATCGTCTGTGCTCCACGACATTCTCGGAACGTCGGCGGGCAAACGACTCCTGAACACAGACGGATCGTCTGTGCTCCACCCAAACGCCGATCTGCCTACCTCAACGAACCCCGCTTTCCGAGCGATAAACCACAATGGGCCGGTCGGCCCACGTGTTGTCCCGGCGCGCCGGGATTGGATACTTGGTGCGGGTGAGCTATGTCGACCCACGTTGCGCACCGCCGCCAGTATGAGCGGCGGGACGTTGACATTCCCGTGCAAATCACGATCGGGGAGTCGTGCGCCGACCAGGTCGCGCCCGTCAACGGCCCAACTTTCCCGGCGCGGATCACGAACATCAGCGGCGGCGGGGCGCACGCGACGCTGGCGACGTTTCTGCCGCGCGGCGCACGCGTGCTGGTGGACTTTCCGGCCAGCCACGGCCTGCCGGCGGGCCGCGTGCCGATCTGCGTGATGGCCGTGAACATGGTCGATCGCGAGCCGCACTATGGGCTGGGGCTGCGGTTTGAAGACACCACGTGCGAAGTCGTCCAGGCCCTGCGCGACCCGGCCTGGCAGGAGCGTGACGAATGAGCACCCTCGCGGCCCCGCGCCCGCCCGCCGCCGTGCCCGACTGGGTCGCGCGCCTGGACCAGCTCGGGCTGGTCGGTGCGGACATCTCCAAGACCGCGCTGCGTGAGTCTGAGAATGACCCGCTGAAGACCGGGGCGTGGCTGGTGGACCACGGCTGCGTGGGCCAGCGCGACTTGACGCTGGTGCAGGCCGAGAGCCTCGGGCTGCCGTTCGTCGAGCCGGCCGAGTATCGCGTCAATTTGAAGAACCACACGCTGTTGCCAGAGGCGCTGGTCCGCACGCACCAGGCTTTTCCGCTGTTCATCATCGACCGGGTCATCACGCTGGCCGTCGCGTGGCCGCTCGAGCTGCTGGTGCTCGACCAAATCCGCCTGAGCACGGGCCGCGAGGTGGACCAGTGTCTGGCCGGGCCGCGTGACCTGAAGAACCTGATCGAGTGGGCGTTCGGCGGTTTCCAGGAACACGAGACGACCAAGCGGGCGGAAGAAATCGCGTGGGAAGAAGTCCTGCGCGACGTGGCCGACGCCCCGGCGGTGAAGCTCGTCAACGTGCTGCTCGATCAGGCCGCCAGCACGGGGGCCAGCGACGTGCATGTGGACGCCGAGGAGCACAAGCTGCGCGTGCGATTCCGCATTGACGGCCTGCTGCGCGAGGTGCCGGCCCCGCCGAAGGACCTGTTGCCCGCGATCGTCTCGCGCATCAAGGTGCTCGCGCATCTGAACATCGCCGAGACGCGCCTGCCGCAGGACGGGCACTTCAAGATCGCGGTCGATCGGCGGGAGATCGACGTGCGTGTCTCGACGCTGCCGTCGGCCAACGGCGAAGCGGTGGTGCTGCGTCTGCTGCGCGGGGCGGGGCAGCTTCTGACGCTCGAAGACCTGGGGATGGACCCGACGACGCGCGACACCTTCGACCGTCTGATCCGCCTGCCGCACGGCATGCTGCTCGTGACCGGACCGACCGGCAGCGGCAAGACCACGACGCTGTATTCCGCGCTCACGCGGATCGATCGCGTCCGGCAGAATCTGATCACGCTCGAAGACCCCGTGGAAATCCGGCTGCCCGGCATGCGGCAGGTCGCGGTCAACGCCAAGGTTGGTCTGACGTTCCTCGCCGGTCTGCGGTCGATCCTGCGGCAGGACCCCGACGTCATCATGATCGGCGAAATCCGCGACCTGGAGACCGCCGAGACGGCGCTCCAGGCGGCGCTGACCGGCCACCTGATGCTGAGCACGCTGCACACGAACAGTGCCGCCGCGGCGCCGTCCCGCTTGCTCGACATGGGCGTGCCGGACTTTCTCGTCACGTCGGCGCTCGTCGGCGTGCTGGCGCAGCGACTGTGCCGCTGCGTGTGCAAGAACTGTGCCCGGCCTCTGAATGATACCGACGTGCGCTGGGAGCTGCTGCCGGAGGGCGCCCGCGAGGCCCTGTCCGGCGGCACAGTACTGGAGGCCGTCGGCTGCAAGCGCTGCGGCCACACCGGCTACGAGGGCCGGCTTGGGCTGTTTGAGCTGCTGGTCGTCACGGACAACATCCGCCGGGCGATCGTGAAGCGCGCCCCCGAACGCACGCTGGTCAACATGGCGCGGGCCAACGGGATGCGTCTGCTGGCCGAGGACGGCCTCGAGAAGGCGGCCCAGGGCATGACGACCGTGCAGGAAGTGCTGCGCGTCGCCGGCGGCATCACCGTTGGCCGCACGCCGCTCACGCCGCGCGGCGATGCGGCGGGCAAACGCGACGGCAGCGGCAGCCAGCCGGTGCGGCGGCCGGTGGCGGGTTTTGACGTGCAGGGGTACGACCAATTGCTGCGGGGCTGGCTGGGCGGCGAGCGCCCGCGCGGGAACTAGGCCATGCCGCTGTTTGTCTATCGTGCCGCGGACCTGAGCGGGCGGGTGGTGGACGGCTCCCTCGACGCGGAGTCCGAAGCCGCCGTCACCGCGGTGCTCGAGCAGCGGCGCCTCACGCCGCTGCACCTGCGCAAGGCAAAATCGCAGCGTGACGCGGCGATGGGCGCCAACCAGCCGACCAAGATCCGCTTGAAGCTGCGTGAGCTGCTGGAGTTCACGCGGCAGCTCAAGCTCATGTTGGCCAGCGGGATCACGATCCTGTCCACGGTTGCGCTCTTGCGGCAGCGGGCCAAGGGCGGGTTCCGGCAGATGCTCGACCGCCTGTCCGCCGACATCCAGCGTGGTTGCACGCTCTCCGAAGCCCTCGCCGCGCACCCGCGGACGTTCGACCCCTTCTATCTCGGGACCGTGCGGGCGGGTGAAGCGGCCGGCGTCCACACCGAGGCCCTCGAAGAGCTCATTACGTACTACGAGCGGCGGGCGGGGCTGCGCCGGCAGATCGTCGGTGCTCTGACCTACCCGGCCATCGTGCTGGTTGTGCTCATGGGCGCGTGCGTCGTGATGCTGGTCTGGGTGGTGCCGCAGTTCGAAAGCGTCTTTTCGCACGGCGGCGTCGAACTGCCGCTGCCGACGCGCGTGCTGATGGGCGTGAGCGCCTTTCTGCGGACGCAAACGTGGTTCGTCGCCGGCGGGCTGGTCGCAGCGGGGGTCGGCGGCTGGCTGGCCAGCCGCGCGCCGCGCGTGCGGACCGCCGCCGGGTTTGTGCTGTCAAAACTGCCGCTGGTCGGGCACGTGGTGTTCCTGAGCACGGTCGTGCAGTTCGCCCGCATGTTGGCCCTGCTGGAGCGCTCGGGCCTGCCGCTGCTGGACACGTTCAAGGTCATCACGGACATGCTCATGCCGGGGCCGGTGAAGTCGCTGACCGCCGAGGTGCGCAAGAAGGTCGCCGCGGGCACCGCCATCAGCGACGCCCTGGCCGAGACGCGCGTCCTGCCCGACCTGGTGGAACAGATGATCGTCGTCGGCGAGCAGACCGGCCGCATCGATGAGACGCTCAGCGCGGCGGCCAACCACTATGAAGAAGAGATTCGCATTCGCATCGGGCGCCTGACCACCGCCCTCGAACCGCTGCTGACCATCGGGGTCAGCAGCCTGGTGATGGGCGTCGCGCTCGCAATCTTCTTGCCCATGTGGAAGATGAACAGCGTCATGCTGAAGCAGTAGCGGAGGACCGCCATGTACCTCGATCACTGGTCGCTCGAATATCCGCCCTTCGAACCGATCGCGGACTCGCGCTTCCTCTTTCCGACCGCACAGCACGAGCAGGCCCTGGCCGCCGTCAGCTACGCGGCCTGCGACGGCGGCGAGCCGGTGCTGGTCTGCGGCGCACCGGGCTGCGGCAAGACCATCGTGCTGCGGGCGCTGCGCCGCCAGCTCCCGCAGGCGGGTTACCACGTTGCGTTCGTGCCCGAGATCACGTGTTCACAGATCGGGCTGGCCCGCCGCGTGGCCTATCACCTGACACACAACGTCGCCGAGGACACCGAGACCGCCCTCAACATGATCGTCGGCGCCGTCCGCGAAAGCGGGAAGAAGGGCGAGACGATCGTGCTGATGCTCGACGACTGGCCGGCCGAGCCGACGCGCTACACGCTCGAGGAGCTGCGCTGGCTGCTCAACCTCGACCTGGACGGCGCCGGGCGGGTCGTGGTCCTGCTCACCGGCGAGTACGTGCAGCCGGCCGAACGCTGGCCGACCTGGCTCACGCAGCGGCTCTCGGCGACTGCCGTGCTCGGGCCGCTGCCGCCCAACCAGACCGTGAACTACCTCGCACATCGCCTGCGCATCGCCTCCGCCGCCCCGGTCAACGAACGCCACGAGCATACCTTCGAGCCGGCGGCGGCCCAGCGGATCGCCGAATGGTCCGGCGGTGTGCCACGGCTGATCAACCGGGCCGCGCATCTGGCGCTGCACGTGGCGTATCTGGACCTCGCTCCGCACGTCTCCGCCGACGCCGTGCATCGGGCGCTGGACCGCTTGAGTCCCAACGCCGAACCGCAGCAGCGCGCCCTGTTCGCGGAGTCGCAGACGCGCCAGCCCGCCGGAGCGCAGCCGTGAAGCACCGCCGCGCGTTCACGCTCGTCGAAGCCGTCCTCGTCATCGTGCTGACGCTGATCCTCACCAGCGCGTCGATCGGCGGGCTGGTGGGCGTGCAGAACTGGCGCGGGAATTCGGCCGTGCGGCGATTTCAGGCCGACCTGCTCTATGCCCGCAACGCGGCCATCACTTCGACGCGGCGGGTCATGTGCGTCCTCAGCAGCGGCACGACCTTTGAGTTGCAGCAGGAAGCCGCGCCCGGCAGCGGGGTCGTGACGGCCACGGCCATGAATCACCCGCTGACGGACCAGGCCTGGCGCGTCAACCTCGGCGACCTGCGAAGCGGATTGAGCGTGACGGTGCAGCCGACGCTGACCCCGGTCGAATTCGGCTTCAACACCGACGGACGGCTCATCAGCCGCAACGGGAGCGTCATGCAGAACGACGTGGTCGTGACGTTTAACAACGGCGCGGCGGCGACGCTGCGGGCGGGGTCCGGCTTGTGCGAGGTGCAATGGCCATGAGACGCCGGGCGCTGTCGCTGGTGGAGGTCGTCTTTGCGGTCGTCATCCTCGGGCTGGCGGTTCCGCCGCTGCTCGTGCAGGTCGGGGCGGGCACACAGCAGCAGCAGGCCGCGCTGATTCAGACGAACCTCGTGCAGATCGCCAGCGAGCGGCTGAATGACATCCTTGCCGACCATACGAATCCGCTGCGTGGCTACACCTATCTCATCGATGCGTCGTATCTCCTGAACAACGCGCCGCGCGGCCTGACGGGCTACACGCTGCGAACCGAGCTGCGCGAGGTGAGCGGGACGGACTACCTCAGCGTCCAGGCTGGGTCCGGCATCAAACGCCTGCGGATCACGGCCAGCGGCCCGCAGAACCAAACGCTGGTGGTCGAGTCGTTCGTGAGTGACACGCCGGGGGCGGTGGCCGGCCCGTGAACGCCACGGCGCGGAGGTGAAGGCATGTACGGTTCGCTGCTGGAAATGGTCCTCGCCATCGCCCTCACGGGCCTGGTCTTCGCGTCGGCGATCATCCCGACCACGCAGATCGTCGCCGACTACCAGAAGGCCGAGGTCGACTTGCAGGCGCGGACGATGCACGCGATGGCCGGGCTGCGGTTCGAGCAGGTCGCCGGCACGATCTGGCGCGACCCGAACGCCCCCGCCGGAACCGCCGCGCTCCAGACCGCCCAGCGCGACCGATTGCAGGTTGGTACCTCTGAGCTGCGCGAAGCCGGCGGGGCGCTTCAGCAGCGCGTCGGCGGCGGGGCGGCGGCGACGCTGGTCCCGTCCGTGACGGGCTTCGCGTGCAGCTATCTTCTGAACAACGGCACGTGGGCGGCCAACCCGACCGCGCCCCAGCTCGAACAGATCATCGCATTGCGGGCAAGCTGGACGGCCCCGGGCAGCAACACGCCCTTCAGCACGCTGGTCGTCGCCCCTGACCGCCGGTTCGGCGCGGGACAACTCATCCTGCCGCAGCCGAACACGATGCAGGCGTATCAACGCAGCAATTACGTGCGAAACCTCACGTACACGCTCGGGAGGTGGCCATGATCCGCGTCCGGCGTTCGCGTCACCGCCGGCGGGGCGCCGCCCTGGTGTCGGCGGTTATCATCCTGATCGTGGTGGCCGCGTTTTCGGCCGTGTTTCTCAGCGTTCACAGCACGCAGGTCACGACCATCGGCGATTGCGTCGGCCGGCTGCGGGCACAGGCGGCCTCCAACGCGGCGACGCACCTGGTGCTCTGGCAGCTCCGCCGCGACCCGAACCTCCAGGACGCCGTGGCCCGCGTCGTGAAAGAAAAGGACACGTCGTTCGCGCTGCCGGCCCTGTTCAACGTGCAGGGCAGCCTGGCGGACGCGACCTTCACGGCGGAGCTCTGGCCGGGGCCAGACACCGTGCGCGTGCGGGCGGTGGGGCAATCCAACGGCGCCTTTGACGTGCGCTGGGCGCAGATGCCCATCCTGCTGCCCGTCGACAACAACCTCCTGGCGGGCGGCGATTTCGAGGATCCGAATAACATCGGTCTTCTGCCGGCCTGGCTCGGTGCGCCGAGTCTCGGCAAGTGGCTGGCCGGCTATGGCATCAGCCAGGTGGAGGACCCGCCACGGCGCGGCTTGGCCCTGCCGTGGAACATCTCGGCCGAGGACGACAATCACTACGCCGAGTCGATGCGCTGGACGAACATGCTTGCCCAGTACGTCGATGCCAACGGCGTGGACGGGCCGTTGACGCTGAAATTTGACTACTTGCGGAACAGCGGACGCCTGTCGGTCACCGTCCGCGGCGTCGATGAGCTGCCCCGGCCGGGCCTGCTCTTCCCCGGCACGCCGGGTTACGAGCTGTGGTCGGAGGCGGGCACGGTTCTGTACGAGAGCGGCAATCTCGCCAAGGCGGACGACTGGAGTGGGCAGGAAGTCACGATTCCGACCGGCCGCGGCTATCGGTACTACGTCGTCCAGATCGAAGCGACCGGCGGCCCGGGCAACCCACGCACCGTCGAGCGGGCGGTGGACAACCTCAAGCTTCTGGCGGAGTAGTATCTTGTCGGCGAGCACCCGCGCGGCGTCGCCGCTAGACGCGCCATTCAGCCCCCGGCATGGTCCGCCGCATGAACTCATCGAACATGGGGACCGTAAACGCGTTGTCACCGTGACTCGGACTCCAGATCATGCCCTTCCGAATCAGGTTGTTTCGTACCGGGGCAACCGACTGAACGTCCCGGCCCAACTCACGTGCGGTGTCGCCGGAGCGATGCGGCCCCGGCCCAAGCTCCGACATGGCGCACAGGTACTGCTTCTCAGAGGGCGTCAGGCGGTCAAAACGGACGCGGAAGAAGCTCTCGTCGAGCGCCGCGACGGCGGTCACGGATGCAGTCGTCACATCTTCGATGGTGATGGGCGTCTGATCGGCCGCGTTCCAACAGCGTTTGCCCCATTCCTGAAGGAAGTACGGGTAGCCTTGAGTTGCCGTGATGATCTCCGACAACGCATCGTCTTTGAACTGAACGCCCTCCTCCGCGGCCGGCTTGACGAGCGCGATGGCGGCGTCCTCTGTGTTCAGCGGCCCAATCTTGGGGCTAAATAGGGACAGTCCCGAATGGCATTTAGATAGTCTATAAGTGCTTGATATGCAAGCACTTACGGCGCTG
>CAYMXT010000118.1:12000-12901 GCA_964394415.1 uncultured Planctomycetales bacterium | reverse complement strand
CCGAAAGCTGGGAGGCATTGCCCGCCGTCACGGTGCCGTCCTTCTTGAACGCCGGCTTGAGGCCGGCAAGGCTCTCAAGCGTCGTGTCGGCGCGGAACGTCTCGTCGGCGGCGAACGGCTCCTTCGCCCGCGGCACGGTGACCGCTGCGAGCTCGTTCCTAAACAGCCCGCCTTGCGACGCTTTCGCCGCAAGCTGCTGGCTGCGCAGCGACCATTCGTCCTGCATCTGGCGTGTGATACCAGCCTTTTCGGCGGTGTACTCGGCCAGCTCGCCCATCAGCTCGTTCGTGTACACGTTGGTCAGGCCGTCGTAGAGCATCTCGTCGGTCAGCTCGGTGTGGCCGAACTTGTTGCCGGCCCGCAGCGTGCGGACCAGGAACGGGGCCAGGCTCATCGACTCGATTCCGCCGGCCAGGACGAGGTCGGCGTCGCCGGCGCGGATCACCTGGTCGGCGAACATCACCGCCTGGAGGCCGCTGCCACAGACCTTGTTGACGGTGCAGGCCGAAACCGTGTCGGGCACGCCGGCGGCCAGGGCCACCTGCCGGGCGGGGTTCTGGCCGCAGCCAGCCTGGAGCACCTGGCCAACGAAAACCTCATTGATTGCCGCGAGATCGGCCTTGGCCTCGGCGAGCAGCGCCTTGGCGATCTGCCCGCCGAGCTCGGTTGCCGGCATCCGGCCGAGCGTGCCCTGGTAGCGCCCGATGGGGCTGCGTTTAGCGGCGACGAGATACGCACATTTGTCAGGCATGGTTCACTCCTTGTGGCATACGTACGGCGTCTCAGAACGCGCAGCGCTAGCAAGCGCGGCTGGCGACAGCGCTTGCTTGCGCTGCGCGTTCTGAGGCGCTTGCTTGCGCTGCGCGTTCTGAGGCGCTTGCTTGCGCTGCGCGTTCTGAGG
>CAYMXT010000118.1:0-11900 GCA_964394415.1 uncultured Planctomycetales bacterium | reverse complement strand
CGCTTGCTTGCGCTGCGCGTTCTGATGTGCAGCACACATTCATGGTCCGCCGGCTACCGGGCGACCCACGCGGGGTCGGTCAGAATCTTGCGGGCAATGACGAGCCGCTGAATCTCGCTCGTGCCCTCGTACAACTCTGTGATCCGCGCGTCGCGCATCAGGCGTTCCGCAGGGTAATCCGCGCAGTAGCCGTAGCCGCCGAAAACCTGGATCGCCATGTCGGTGATGCGGTTCGACAGCTCGCCCGCGAACAGCTTGGCCACGGCGGCTTCCGTCGTATACGGTTGGCCATTCTGCTTGAGCCACGCGGCGCGGTACGTCAGCAAGCGGGCGCCGGCCAGGCCCGTCGCCATGTCGGCGAGCTTCCATTGAATCGCCTGAAAGCGGCCGATCGGCTGGTTGAACTGTACGCGCGTGTTGGCATAGGCGATGCTGGCATCCAGGGCCGCTTGCGAAAGGCCGAGCGCCTGGGCGGCGACGCCGACGCGCCCGCCGTCGAGGGTGGCCAGCGCCACATTGAACCCCTTGCCACGGGCGCCGAGCAGCGCATCCGGCGGCACTCGGCAATCCTCGAAGATCAGCTCCGCCGTGCTCGACGCCTTGATGCCGAGCTTCTTTTCGAGCTTGCCGACGGTGAAGCCCGGCGTGCCGCGCTCGACGATGAAGGCGGACATGCGGTCCTTCGACTTCTCGGGCTCACTGACCGCGAAAACTACACACACGTGCGCGTCGGCGCCGTTGGTGACGAAGTTCTTGGTGCCGTTGATGACCCAGCCGTTGGCCGTCGGCTTCGCGGTGCAGCGTGCCGCACCGGCGTCGCTGCCGCTGCCCGGCTCGGTGAGCGAGAAGCAGCCGATCCACTCGCCGGTGGCCATTCTCGGCAGGTACTTCTGCTTCTGCGCCTCGCTCCCGAAGTGCAGGATCGGGTCCACGGCGAGCGAGTGGTGGGCCGAGACGAGAATGCCCGTCGCGCCGCACGCCCGCGAGAGTTCCTCGACCGTGATGGCATAGGTCACACAATCGAGGTCCGCGCCGCCGTACGCGCTCGGGATGTACGTGCCAAACAGGCCCATCTCGCCAAGCTTGGCGACAAGGCCCTCTTCGAAACGGGCGTGCTCGTCGCGCCAGGCGGCCTGCGGGGCAATCTCGTTGTCGCAGAAGTCGCGAATCGCGTCGCGAAACTGCCGTTGGTCGTCGTCCAGTCGAAAATCCACTAGGGTGCTCCTCGAAACGAAGAAGAGCACCACAGAGACACAGAGAACACAGAGGAAGAAAGAAGGAAATAAGAAGTAGCGAAGAAGATCGTTCCTCGCATCACGCCGGCGTGTCGTGCCGGGTGCGGATCTCTGACTTCCGACTTCTGCCTTCTCACTTCTTATTTCTTTCTCTGTGTTCTCTGTGTCTCTGTGGTGAACCGGTCTTTTCAGAGACCCAGCAGTTGCCGGGCGATGACGATGCGCTGAATCTCGCTGCTGCCTTCGCCGATCTCGCAGAGCTTGGCGTCCCGCAGGTACCGCTCGACCGGCATGTCTTTCGTGTAACCGTAACCCCCGAAGATCTGGATCGACTTCAGACACGCCTCCGTCGCCATCTCGCTCGCGAACAGCTTCGCCATCGACGCCTTCTGCCGCGCATCATCGCCGCGATCGAGCGTGCTCGCGGCGTCGAAAACGAGCAGTCGGGCGGTCTCCAGCTTGGTCAGCATGTCGGCGAGCATGAACTGGATGGCCTGGTGCTCGGCGATCGGCTTGCCGAACGCCCGCCGCTCCTTGGAATAGGCGATGGCCTCTTCAAGGGCGCCGCGGGCCAGCCCGACCGACAGGGCGCCGATGCCGACCCGCCCGCGCTCGAGCACCCGCAACGCATCGACGTAGCCCTGGTTGTACTCCCCAACCAGGGCCTCGGGACCAACGTAGCAGTCGTCGAAATCGAGCGGGACGGTGTCGCTGCACCGCATCCCGAGCTTGTCCTCCTTCGCGCCGATCGTGAAGCCGGCGGCCCCGCGCTCGACGACAAACGCCGAGATGCCCTTCGCACCGTTGCTCGGCTCCGTCCGGGCCACGACGACGAACACCTGCGCCCGGGCGCCGTTGGTGATGAACATCTTGTGGCCGGTCAGCCGCCAGCCGGCACCGTCCTTGACGGCTCGCGTTTCCAGAGCTGCGGCGTCCGACCCGCTGCACGGCTCCGTCAGCCCCCACGCCCCCAGCCATTCGCCGCTGGTCAGCTTCGGTAGGTACCGGCGTTTCTGCTCGTCGCTGGCGGCCAGGTTCAAGTGCGACAGGCACAGGCCGTTGTGCGCCGCGACCAGCAGCGCCAGCCCGCCGTCCTGCCGGGCCAGCTCCTCGACGACCGCGGCGTTCATTAAGTACCCGTGCTCAGGGTGTTTACAGCCGCCGTAATCGTCCGGCGTCAGCAGCCCGAGCAGGCCCAGGCTGCCCAGTTCCGCGACGATCGCGTCGGGCAGCGACTGCTCCCGGTCCCACTGGCGGGAATGGGGTCGTATGCGTTCCGCCGCAAACTTCCGCACTTGCTCGCGGAAGGCGAGAACATCCTCAGGCAGGGCAAAGTCCATCGTGATAACCCGTTAGCAGGTCCGGTGGCATGATAATGTGGGGCACCGCGTGTGCCATATGGCCCCATGCTAACGGACAAACGGGTGGTTTGAAAGCACCCCCCCGCGCGTGAACCTCCGAACCCCGGCGGAGCGCACGCGCCCACCATTCGCGGCACTGGTCGCCTTGGCGGTGGCGGCCACGGAATGACCGGGGAGCATCGGCGTTCCGCCGGTGCGCACCGGCGGAACGCCGATGCTCAACATCGAAACAAGTTACGACTGACTGAAGCCTAGTCGCCGCTGAGGAGCGCCACGAAAGCGTTCACGTCGTCAAAATCGACGGCGGTGTCGCCATTCGTGTCGGCGTTCTCAAGGGGGCACGAGGGGTGCGCCGCCTGCCAGGCCGCAGGGTCGCTCAAGGCTTCGACGAACGCATTGATGTCGCTAAAGTCCACGAGCTTGTCGCAGTTGACGTCACCGAGGACGTACGGCCCCTGGTCGATGTCCACCGTCATCGTGCTCGGCGTGCCGGGCCTGAAGATCATCAGCTCAAGCTGCGTCACAAAGGTCGGCGCGATCGGTGCGTCAAAGCGGAAGTTGTAGAGCGTCCCCCACCGCAGTGCGTTGGCGTTGGGATCGTCGTTGTAGCTCGTGGTTTCCCAATGCGCGCCCTCCGCCGCAACGCTGCCGGGCCAGTCGGTGCCCGAGTACGGCTCGCCGGAGTGGTAGTCAACGTCATGGAAGCCGAGGTTGGTTGGGTACACGCCGCTGGGCAGGAAGACGGTGACGCCGCGGACGGAGCGATCGGAGTTCAGATTGTGCAGCGCCAGCTCGTAGTGCCAGTTTCCGCCGCCGCTCGGCGTGGCCTTGGCGGCGAGATAGAGGCGCCCCTCGTTCGGCACGTTGAAGATTTGCAGTCCGACGTTCGGATCGAGCGCCTTCCAGGCCTCGATCGCGGGCTTCTTGCGCTCGGTTGCGGATTGACCGCCCTGCGGGTTGCTGAACGTCAGGTCGAGGTTCGACTGGATCCAGACCTGCCGATATGAGGCGTTGTTGTGGAGGTTGTTGGCGGAGGCGTCGTCGGGGCTGACGTATTGACCCTCGACGAAATACAGCGCGCCCGGGTTTTGGTTGGGATCGATGTCGGTGGTATGCACTTGCAGGCGGCCATTAATCGTCCCGCTGCCCGGCGAGCCGTGGCTGTTGGGGAAGTAGCCTGTGAACGGGTTCACAATGTACTTTGGTCCGAGATTGCTTTGCGAACCGTTGAGGTTCGCGCTGTACGGATCGGAGCAGTGGGCGCCTAGCAACGAGCTGCTCCCCGGGGGAACGCAGGTCTCACAGAAGCTCTGGTTCAAGGACGTGAACGACCACTTCAACCAGCTCTGCCCCAGTTGCTCAAACCGCCCGTTCTTCAGGCGGAACATGGTCTGCCCGATGAGCGGCCGCTGGTTGCTCCAGCTTTGCCACAGCAGTGGCGTATCGCCGATGTTGCAGGCGACCGTGCCCACCGAATAGGCGTGAATCGTGCCGCCCGCCCCGCTGCCCCAGTGCCGAGTCTCGTGCAGGTCGCCGACGGTCACGTCGGGACCCGCCACGTCCAACTCATCCCAATCCGCCCGCACCGCGACGGCGCCAAGCGAAACCGCCAACCCCAAACCCGCCACTCGCGCGAAATGCCTCATTTTGCCATGCTCCACAACACGTCGTGCTGACACAAGGGCGAAATGCTCAGGCGCGGCGCCTGCCAGCGACGCCGGCCACAAACGCGGAAAGCCGGCCCGAACCGGCCATCACGTCCTAGTGTAGTCGCCACCTGAATAGTGTCAATGTCGTTTTGTGTAGCGCCAAGTCAGTGCCGCGCGCCTTCGTCTGGCGGCGCCGCACGCGCCTCGTCGCAGTCCATGCCCATCTCCGCCAGCCGGCCGCGGTACTCCGGGTGCTGATACCTGCCGCGCTCGCCGCCGGCCTTCTCACCCGCGATGGGCGCACCGCCGCAGGCCAACCGGCCCCCTCGTTCGCGGCCAAAGGAGGCTTCCCCGCCGCGAGCCCCGCGCGCCAACGAGCGGGTCATCTCTGCGATCTCACCGTGGCCGGTCTTGATAGTGAGCCGCCATCTCCGCCGGCTGGCCATAGAGCTCCGGGTTGAGGTACTTACCCTGGTGTTCAGCAGGCTTCTCTGCCTCGGCGTTGAAGCCGTACGCCTGCACCCAGCGGTCGTTGCGCACGGCCTCGACGCGCCACGAGACTTCGACCGTCGGCGCGCTGGTGCGAACGACGAAGCGGTTGTCCCGGATCTTCTGCGCCACCTTGGCCTGCACGAAATCCGGGCGGTCGGCGTCATCGACGACCGTGAGCTGGTAGCGAAAATCGCGGTTGATGCTGTCGAAGTAGGCGGGCAGCGTGACGGTGGCGTAGCCCCGCTCGTCGGTGACGACATTGCCGCTGTAAACGTTGAGCGGCTCGGGACCCTCGGTGCAGAAGTGGTTGAGGTACTTGTTTTCGGGGTCCAACGGGTGGTCCATCTGAAATGACTTGGTGCCGGTCGCGGCGAAGCGGCCCCAACTGTAAACGCCATAGCCGGACGTGCTGCTGTTGGTCCCTCCGTACACGCCGTAGTTGGTGCCGCTGCTGGCGCTGGCCCACCCGTACAGACCGGTCCCACTGACGGTGGTTCCGTAGACACCCCAGCCCCCGCCGTCGTGCGAGCCCCACACGCCGACGCCCGTCCCTCCCGTGCCGCTGTTCTGCCCGCGCACGCCGGCCGAATAGCTGCCGGGCGAGGAGGAGCCAACGTACCCGGCCACGCCGGCCGCATACGGCGCAACCGAGTTGGTGCTTCCCATGACGCCTGGCTCGTCGCCGCTGGCGGAAACATGAAACCCCGCGACGCCCGTCCCATCCGGGCTGTCGGCCTCTCCGGATACGCCGTAGGTCGCGCCGGAATTGGCGCTCGCCCGGCCACGAACGCCCCAACCGGTCTGGGAGCTACCGTACACACCCGCGCCGCTGAGCGAAACACCCGACACGCCCACGCCCCCGCCCGCGTGCGAACCCAGCACCCCCAGGCCGTAGTCGCCGGTGGCGTTGTTGATGCCGCGCACACCCGCCGAAATGTTGACGGCGGAAGTGGGACTGACCTGGCCAAGCACACCCGTGGCGTAGGTCGAGTTGGAGTAGCTGACGCCGAATACTCCGGGTTCGTCGCCGGCCGTAGAGTTGTGGACCCCGGCCACGCCCGTGCCCTGCGAGCTGTCGGCCTGTGCATACACGCCCCAGGTCTCGCCGCTCGTCGCCGTGACCAGAGCGTAGACGCCGCGTCCTCCGACGGAGGTGAAGTACCCGCCCCACCCCGAGCCGGCGTGGGAGCCCCAGACGCCGATGCCCGCCGGCCCCGTGCCGTTGTTCTGGCCGCGCACGCCGGCGGAGTAGCCGCCCGGCGTCGTCGAATCGACGACGCCGTGGATCGCCGGGGCGAAGTTCGTCGCGGACATGGTGCGACCATAGACGGCGGGTCCGACGCCGCTGGTCGCGCCGTGCTCCGCGTACAGTCCGCAGCCGTCGAAGCTCCAGTCCAGGGCGTACACGCCGTACGTCGCCCCGCTGCTGCCGGTAGTGCCGCCGAAGACGCCGATCCCGTTTGCGCTCGTGTTCACGCCGTACACCCCGTATGTCAAGCCTGTGCTGCCAGTTGAAACCCCCCACACGCCCGCGGAGCCTGCGGCGGTTGAGGTGTTCTCACCGCGGATGATGTGCGTCGCACTGTTACCGCTGAGGGTCAACGGGACGGGGATGGCGGTGAGGAACGCCGACGAATCGACGCCGTCCAGCAGATCGGCGTTCAGGTTCGCCACGTTTGTCGTACTCGAGACCGTAAACGGCGCGCCGGCAGCGGCGAACGCCGGGGCGGCCGAGAATGTGTTTGCGCCGGTGAACGTGTTGGCGGCGCCCAGGCGCGGCACGACGGCCGGGTCGATCGCCACGCTGCCCGTCGTCGTGATGGGGTTGGGCGTGAGCGTGATGCCGGCGCCTTGGCTGACCGACGTGACAGTGCCGCCGCCGCCGGTGGGGGCGTTCAGGGCATAGAGGGCGTAGGGCGCGGCCGTGAGCGGCTGGCGTGGGGCCAGCGTGGTGAAGCTACCGCTGCCGGCGGGTGTGCGTACCGCGATTTCGAGCCAGCGGGCGTCGCCATTGAAGACGCCGACGCCGAAGTCGAGCTGGGCGGTGAACAGCCCGTTCGTGACGGCGACGTTGCTGACCGCGACCGGGCCGGCGACGGGATTGCCGAGCGTCGCGGCGTCCCAGAGCGTGAATTGGAAGTCAGCGGTGTCATTCAGCGGAGCCCCCGCCAGTTTGACTTGGCCCTGGTAGGTGAACGCGGTTCCCAGCGGCGTCTGGGCCGCTGCGGCGACGGTGAGACCAACCGTCATGAGTCCTGCGAACAGTCGCGTGTTCATGATGGGTACCTTCGTTTCGTGTGAGAACCCAACGAGTTCCGCGTCGTCAACGTGGCGCGTTATCGGGTAGACGTGGCGCCGAGGGGAGCATGTGCTTTGCGTCGTAGTCCATCCCCCTTTCTGCCGGCTGGCCGTAGTACTCGGGGTGCTGGTACGTGCCGCGCTCGGGGTCGAGCTTCTCGCACTCGACCGGCGCGCCGCGCACACGCACCCGCAGGTCGTTGCGCATGGCCTCGACGCGCCACGACACCTCGCCGCGGGGGACACCGCCGGCGATGCGGAACGAGCAAACAGGCGCGACATCGCCCGGCCCGGCCTGCTCTCCGGCGCTCAGAGCCTCGTCGCTGATCTTGTCAGCCACATGCAGCATGGGCATCGGCGCGCCGACGGCGGTCAACTGGTAGCTCGGGTCCTTGTTGATCTTGGCGAAGTACGGCGGGAGCGAAACCACGGCTTCGCCCGCGCCGTCCAGAACGACCGTGCCGCGATAGAAGTTGATGACCTCGGGCGACTCAGCCGCGTAGTGCAGGAGGTACTTGTTTTCCGGATCATCAGGATGATCGATGCGGAAGGGCTTGGTGCCGCTGGCGCCCATGTCGCCGGCGGCGTAGACGGCGTACCCGGCCGTCGCCGTGCTGCAATACCCGCGCACGCCGTAGGGTGTGTCGCTTGTCCCGGTAGCGTTCGCGGCACCGTACACTCCCCTACCGGCCGCGCTGTCGGCCTCAAAGCGGCCGCCGTAAGTCGTGCCGGTGGCGGCGTAGGCCCGGCCGTACGCGGCGCGGCCGGCGGTGCTGTCGCACGTGAACTTGCCGCCGTAGGTCGAGCCATCCGCGGACGAGTTTGATCCGTAAACACCGACGCCGTTGGTGCTGCCGCACGTGAAATGGCCGCCGAAGGTGGCGCCGTTAGTGTAGTTGGAGGCCCAGCCGACTACGGCCTTTCCGTCCGTGGCAGAACTTTGCCCAAGAACACCGACGCCGTACCACCCCCCCGGCAGACCGGAGGAATAGCCGTACACGCCCTTGTTGGCGGATTCGCCGTACACGCCGACGCCGTCAACGCTGTCGCTCTGGCCGTGAACCCCGTAGGTGATTCCGTCGGCATTGGTCGCCAGACCGTAAACGCCGTGGCCGTCCGAACTATCGCTCTGGCCATACACACCGCTGGTCGTGCCCGTGGTGGAGGTGGCGTACCCAACCGTGCCGAGGCCGGCAGTGCTGTTGCTCACCCCGAATACCCCGCGCGCGTCGCCGCTGGTGGCCACGGCATGGCCATAGACGCCGCGGCCGGACGGGCTGTCGCTGCGACCATAGACCCCGTAGGTAGTCCCGCTGGCGGCGCTGGCCCAACCGTATGCGCCCCGGCCGCTGTTGCTCGCGCTCTCGAAGCGGCCGCCATAGGACGCGCCGGTTGCAGCGCTCGACACGCCATAGACGCCCGAGACGCCGCTCGCGCTGGAGGTGTTGTCGCCCTTGATGACGTGAACGCCGGCGCCACTGAGCGTTAGCGGCACGGGAATCGACTGAAGGAACGCGGTCGAGTCCAGCCCATCGAGAAAATCGGCGTTCAGGTTGGTTACCAGCGTGCTGCTGTTCACCGTGAACGGCGTACCGCCGGCCGTGAACGCCGGGGCGGCCGAAAACGCCTTCCCGCCCGTGAACGTCTGGTTGGTCTGCAACGTCGCAACGTTGGCCGACAGCCGCGCGTCGGCGAGCGTGCCGGCGTTGGTGTTGCTCGCGTTCTGGTAGAACGAGCCCTGCTGCCCATCGAGCAGGTCGGCGTCGAGACCATTGCCGGAGCCGGTCCGCAGGACGCTGTTGGGGAACTTGCTCGTCGCATCGAGCGGCAGCAGCGTGTTCGCCGCCGGGGCTGGGTTGGCGTGCAAACCATCTACGGTGTCGGCGTTGGTAGCGGTGGCGGCGGTGACGGCGTACAGCCCGTAGGGCGTCGGCGTCAGTTCGTGTCGCGGCGTCAGAGGTGTGTACGGTCCGACGCTGTCCCACGGCCGCACGCCGATTTCGAGCCAGCGGGCTTGGCCGTTGAACACGCCGGCGCCGAAATCGAGCCACGCCGTGAACAGCCCGGCCGCGACCGGCCAGTCGTCGGCCGTGTCGCTGCCAACGACGGCGCCGCCCACCGCCGCGTCATACAGCGTGAACTGGAAGTCGTAATCTCCGCTGGCGGGCGCCCCGGCGTCCTTCAGGCGACCCTGGTAGGTGGACGTGGTGCCGAGCGGCGTCTGGGCGGCCGCCGTAACGGCGAGGAAGACAACTGTCAGAGATCCACGGAATGCGAACATAACGCTCTCTCCATCGCTTCTGGCTGCCTTCGGGCCGCGCTGCGCGAGCGGGGACCGCGAAGCTCTGCTTCGCGCGGCCCGCCGCTCGCTAACGCGTCGCGGCTCTGAATCCGCTCGCTTACGCTTCGCGGCTCTGAATCCGCTCGCTTACGCTTCGCGGCTCTGAATCCGCTCGCCTGCGCTTCGCGTTCCGCTTCAGATTCGTCCGCCGGCGCGGGCGCGCGCCTGGGGCGGTAATTCCTGCCCACTCAGGCCGGCTGGCCTGGCTCTCTACTTTGACGCACGTGCATCGCTCGTCTCAAACAGCGCCTGTTCGATGCGGGCCAGGCGTTCGCGCAGCTCCAGGTTCTCGGCCTGGAGGGCACCGAGTTGCTGTTGCTGCCGGGCGATCTGCTCGTCCTTCTCGGTGCGCAGGTCGCGCAGCGCCTCGACCATCAGGGCCGTCGTGGCACGCTCGGTGACGAGCTTGTACCCGTCCGGGGCGTGTGTCACCCAGTCGGGGAAGACCTGCTCGACTTCCTGGGCGATCAGGCCCATCTGGCGGCCGGGCAAGTACAGCTCGTGGGTGACGGCCTCCTCGGAGTATTCGAATTCGTACCCATGCAGCTTCAGGAGCTTGTCCAGCGTGCCGGTCAATGGCGTCAGATTCCGCTTGAGCCGGGCGTCCGAGAGGCCGGACCACATTCCGGCGCCGGGCTTGCCGGCGTCGCCGTTGACGGACAGCTTGAGAGTCGGGCTTGGGGTCACGCCGATGCCGACTTTGCCGTCGGGCTTGATGAACAGCCCTTCGGTGCTGCTCATGGTGGCGTCCGGCGTAATGCGTAAGACCGAGTCGGTTTCGAGCACCCCCAGGCTCCAGTCCACCGCGAGCGTCCCGCCCTGCGGGTCGTAGTGCGTCACGCCGACCGCGACGGAGTCAATCAGCACCGAGCAGGAGGCGTCGCACGTGCAGATCGACCCACCCGCCAGCGCTGACATGTAGGCACTAAAACGCACGCCGAACGTCGGTGAATTGACCGTCGTCGGCGTCTCGTTGGTCGAACCGCACATGACGATTGTGCGCTGCTCATCTGAGGAGTGGTTGTAAGGTACGAGCGAGTGACAGAAGGACCCGATAACGCCGGCCTCCAACGTAGTGTATATATTGTCGCATCCGGTGCAGGACTTCTGGACATGGCCCTCGACCACCAGTGTGATCCAAGCAATGTCATGGTTCGCCGGAATGGCGAACCCGAAGTCGGTTACGTGCAGATCGCGTGAAAAAGCGGTCGCGTCCCAACCGGGGGCGGGCGACTCAATGAGCGTCGTGTTCGCGTAGACGTCGTCGCTCACCAGGGCGCCGCTCGGGTTGGTCCAGTCCTGGTCGTTGCCGCTGGTGCTGGCCGCGACGGCCCCCTCGGTGTCCTCGAGGAGCGTACCGCCGGTCAAACGCGTGGTCTGGAGGTGGATGCTGGTCTTTTCGAGCGGACTGTTAAGGTGCAAGGTGGCGTCCGGACTTGAAGTACCGACGCCGACGGCGGTGGCGTCCGCATGGATGCCCGTCGCGTTGGTGTGCCAGAGCCGCTGGGCAGCGCTGTCCTGCACGGTGCCATCGGGAAACCGAACGCCCCCGCTGTTGATTTGGATGGTGTCGCCAACGGTGAGGCCGGCGCCGGATGAGGGAGTCTGCGTGCCGATCCCGACCGGCCCGCCCAGGAAGATCGCGCTCGGCCCGCCGCCGCCGTTAGCGGAAAAGAGCGTCGTGGCGGAGCTGTACGTCACGGCGAGCAGCGCCGAGGCCTGTGTCGTTTCAAGCTGGACGGCGGGCGCCGTGCCGGCGTGGGTCGCATAGAAGGCCGGGTTCGTATTCGAGGCGCCCAGATAAGCGAACACTCCGCCGCCTTCGTCGCTTTCCAGCTCGAGGCACGGGCCGTTGCCGCTGGCCTGCAACGAGATCGCCGCGGTGCTGCCAGGCCAGCTCGCGGAAAACGGCAGCGCGAAGCTCCCGGCCTGCGCGGCGTACGACGCGTGCGGCGCGGGCGTCAGCTCCTGGCGCGGCGTGAGGGGCGTGCCACTTACGGCGATCTGTAACCAGCGGGCGTTGCCGTCGAACGCCGCGGCGCCAAAATCGAGCGGCAGGCTGAAGAGGCCGTTGCTGACCGGGACGGTGGCGACCTGCACCGACCCGACCATGTTGCCGCCGGTCAGGGCATCGTACAACGCGAAGCTCATATTGAACGTCCCGTTGGCCGGCTGCCCCAGGTCCGTGAGCCGCCCTTGGTATATGAATGCCGTACCGAGCGGCGCTTGGGCCAACGCCAGGCCAGCGGTCGCCAGGCAGGTGAAGGTGACCACGATAAACCGCGAACAAATCATCTCTGTCCTCCATTGCGGCGGGCAAGGCCCGCCTCTTCTTGTTGAATCCTCGGTCGGGGCGTGTGACACCGCGTCACGGCCGGTTTCCGCCGATGGTTCCGTTCTGCGCCCGCGAGCGCGCCGTAAGGTGGCGGGGCGCGCGGGCTTCCGCTCGCTTACGCTTCGCGGCTCTGATTCCGCTCGCTTACGCTTCGCGGCTCTGATTCCGCTCGCTTACGCTTCGCGGCTC